>CP032046.1:326510-653020 GCA_008032955.1 Helicobacter pylori | reverse complement strand
TTGATTTCCAAAAGCAATGGCTCAATTCTACCAAGCCTAATTGATAGGGTTTAAAAAAAGAACTTCACGCTAGCTATAAGGTTGCTCCTGTCTTGCGCATCAGCCTTAAAGGCTTTGTTGAAAGGGCCGATAAGATCGTCTAATTTATAGCCGTTGTGCATGCTGACCACATAGTATTCTAAATTCACATCAACGCTGAAAAAGAATGCCGTTTATAACCCAAGTTCAAGTTAATGGATCTTTCGCTCGCTCTGGTGGCATAAGTGTATCTGCCTAAAATACCCCATAAAAACCCTTTATGCACCCCCCCACCAAAGACATATCCAGAAACAGCGTCTGCGGTAATAGCGTTACTAAAAAACCCACCATAAACGCTGTTATTTCTTATATCAAAAGGGATCGGGTTACCATACCAGCCAATCCTTGCGTTAGCGTTGCCAAAAGTTTGATAATAACCAAAGCCAAAGTTAAATTCGTTGTAGTCAAAGCGTTGGTGGATTAAAAGCGATGCACCCCACTCGCCAATCTTAGAGTTACGCCAATACACATCGTATAAATCTTTAGCATAAACAGGGAAAATCACATTGATAAGGGTTTGAGATCGTAACCCTAAACCTTTAAATTTTGGGTTGCTATCAATATGGATTTTAATCCCGGGCGCTCCGTAAGTTTTAGGTGAAAAATAAAAAAAGGGCGTGGCTTGAACATGTTTGCTAGAAAAATAAAGTTGCACCGCATGGATGCCGTCATTAACATCTTTTCTGTTATCTTCAGTTACAATAGGGGCATACCAATCCCTAATCCATTGCCCCACAGCCAACGCCCTCCCAAAAGAGCTGAACCATTTTAACGCCACCTTAGGTTTGATTTTATATTCTACTTCAAAACCCTCTGTATAACCGCTCATAAAATCCATGTTAGAGAGGTAACGCCCTAATTTTAAGTGGAATTTATCGCCATAAGAATAAAACAAATAGGAATTATACAGCACATAATTACGAGTGTGAGCGTCAGATTCTATGCGAGAGTCTTTCCAAGGAGCGTTGCCTAAATACCCCCACCAACGCCCCATCATGAAAAAAAGTTCTGAGCCATAGATTTGATGCGTGGCTTGGTCTATGAGCGCTTTTGTGGAATCGTAAGCGAGCGCTCCTAAAATCCCGCCAACGCCTATTTTTAGGCTGTGTTTTTCAATGTTTTTAGGGAGCAGATTGGAATCAACTTGAAGCTTGATTGTGGCGGTTACAAAAGTGGCTGTAGGGAAAATGCCTTCTTTGGAATTGAGTTTGGAATGGTTAAACCCCACTTTAGAAACGGATTCCGCTACCCCGCTAAACTTATAATCAAAAGCCAACAAAGGGCTTTGATTGTAAAGAATGGAAACAAACAATAGAGGTAATTTTTGAAATTTTAACACAGAATAACCTTTGTTTAATTTTCGCTCGTATCGTATTCCAATTTTATTAAAAAACCTATTAAAAATGAAAGTATTCAAATAATTATCTAAATATTATTCTTTTTTTGTTTCGCTTCCATTTTTTATTGGCTCAAAAGAATACCCTAAAGCCTGATAAATTTGATTGTGGTAACGGACTTGATTGTCTTCTAAACTCTCTTGAAAAGATTTTTTAAAATGCGGATCTAGCGTGTTTAAAAACACTTCTAACCCTATCGCGCTGGAATAATTCACCCAATCATGCCTTAAATCGCTCTCCAGTAAGGAGGCGTATTCTATAAGCGTTTCATCGCTATTTTGCAAGGCATTGACAATGAATAAATTTTTTCTGTCTTTGGGCTGGGTGAGTAAGAGTAAAGAGGGGTTGAAATTGATTTGTGTGGAAAGGATTTTAAGGGGTTTGTATGCTAAAAGCCCTATTTGAGAAAGGATTAGACCGCTTTTAGTGGTAGGGGTGTTTAAAATCAAGGTAGAATTTTTAAAAAACGCATCATTTTTTCTAAAATTTTTAGAAAAACTGGTGGCTTGTTTGTAAGAAATATTTTCTTGGTGTTTGACTTCAATACTTAAAGACTCCGTGATTTGCCTCAAGCGTTCGCCTATTAGGCCATCATCATCGTATTCAATCACGGGCGAATTAGGGCTAATGAAAGCCGTGAGCATGCCTAATTGCTCTTTATAGTCAATCCCCCCAAAATACAAGCGCTCGCTTAAAGAACGATCGGCATGATTTTCTAATTGCGCTCTATTCACCGTAGGCACATAAGTAGGGGTGCTAATGGTGGTGTTTTGGAGCAAATTTTCCACGCCCTCTTTAGTCAATAAGGCTATCACAAAAGGGAATTTTTCTTTTTCAATTTCTTTATAGGTTTGCTCTAATTTTTCAGGACTCTCTTCATCGCTGTCAAAGACTTGGATATTAAAATCGTTGTTTCTGGTGTTCAAATACGCTAAAAGGGTGTTCATCACCGAAATCGCATAACGCCCCACCACCTTTTTAGGCAGTAAAACCGCTAATTCAATCTTAGGCTCATAGCTTTCTTTAGCTGGGGTTTGAGAGGCGATGGATACGGGGTTGAGTTTGCTTAAGATGTCCTTGTAATAAGTTTTAAGGCTCTCATCTTGGTTATTGTCATCGTATTGAGACACAAAAGAAAAGATTTGATTTTGCAGCATCAAGTCTTTCAAGCATTCCAAAGAGCAAGGCTCTGTCTTAATGATTTGCTGGTGCGCTGGGGGCAAAGGGGAAAACAGATAGCTTTTGGCGCTCAAACTTATCGCACAAAAAGTGGAAACAATCAGCGCAAGGCGTTTGAAAAATCTTTTTCTTAAGGCGTATAGCATTTTTTAATATCTTTTAAACTGAATTTCCTAAAATTTTATTATAGAATATTTAACCCTAACAAAGAGACTGATTTTACCCCTACAATCCAACAAGAGGATTTTTTTAAGGCGTGTGGGGATCAAACGTGCTTTTAAACACTCAAACTCTGTAAAATCCCAATTATAAGGAAATAGAGCGAGAACCAAACCCCCCAACTTTAATTTTTCAACCATTAAAGGATTGCATCATTGAATGGCACATGCTCTCATGTTTTGATGATTCTCTAGCGCCAATTATAGATATAAGGCCTTAAGCTAATGCAATAATCTCTAGTGCTTAATATATCCTTACGCATATCCACTAATTGCCCAGACAACACTTCTTGCACTTTTCTTAAATTGTTGATCTCAGTGTTTTGCGCGCTGATGACTTTTTTTAAATCCCTTATTTCTTTAATCAAATCCGCATTACTGATCGCTTTATCGGCTTGCACTGGATCCGCACTCAAAAAAGCCAATGCTGCACACCAACTCACAACGATTTTTTTCATCGCCACTCTCCTTTTTTATCCTCTCTCAACACTCAGCCATAGTCAAATAAAAGGGATCGCCCCTTTTAATGAAAACAAAACTAGAGCCTGAAATTCTCCATTAAATTAAAGTTCATGTAGCGATAGATCTTGTCTTTTTGGCTTTCTAGCTTTTCGCTCACTAAATTCATGTATTCTTCTTTAGTGGGGATTCTCCCTAGTAAAGCACACGCCGCCCCAAGCTCCGCGCTGCCTAAATACACTTTAGCCCCTCTGCCCATACGATTATCAAAATTGCGCGTGGAAGTAGAAAAGACGACCGCATTATCCCTAACCCTCGCTTGATTGCCCATGCACAAGCTACAGCCTGGGACTTCAGTCCTTGCCCCGGCAGCCCCAAAAATCGCATAATAGCCCTCATTAATAAGCTCTTGTTCGTCCATTTTACTGGGTGGCACTACCCAAAGGCGCGCTTGACTAGGGGGGCGTTTTTAACGATTTCACCAAAGGCTCTGAAATGCCCGATATTCGTCATGCAAGAGCCAATAAACACTTCATCAATAGCGTGCGGTCTTTTGCCGGTCGTATCCGCTAAAACTTCGCTCAAAGTAGCGACATCATCAGGGTCATTAGGGCAAGCCAAAATAGGCTCCGTGATTTCTGCCACATCAATTTCAATGACAGCGGCGTATTGGGCGTTACTATCTGGCTCTAACAACACCGGCTTATCCACCCAAGCTTGCATCGCATCTCGGCGTTTTTTCAAAGTCTCTTTATCTTCATAACCGCTCGCAATCATCTCATCAATGAGCTTGATATTGGATTTCAAGTATTCAATCATCGGCTCTTTATTCAAACGCACCACGCAAGCTGCCGCGCTCCTTTCTGCGCTCGCATCGCTTAGTTCAAAAGCCTGCTCCATTTTAATATCAGGCAAGCCTTCAATTTCTAAAATACGCCCGTTAAAGACATTGATTTTACCCTTTTTCTCCACCGTGAGTAACCCTTTTTTAATGGCATAATAAGGGATCGCATTCACTAAATCCCTTAAGGTGATCCCAGGATTCATTTCCCCTTTAAAACGCACCAACACGGATTCTGGCATGTTCAATGGCATCGTGCCTGTAACCGCTGCAAAAGCGACTAACCCACTCCCTGCCGGGAAACTAATGCCTAAAGGAAAACGGGTGTGGCTATCCCCCCTGTGCCTAAAGTGTCAGGCAATCCCATGCGATTTAGCCATGTATGGATCACGCCATCGCCCGGATGCAACGCCACACCGCCTCTTTGAGTGATAAAGCTAGGCAAGGTTGCATGTAAACTCACATCGCTAGGTTTTGGGTAAGCGGCGGTATGGCAAAAACTCTGCAACACAAAAGGTGCATCAAATTTCAAACTCGCTAATTCTTTAACCTCATCTCTGGTCATCGCCCCTGTGGTGTCTTGACTGCCCACGGTGGTAACCTTTGGCTCACAATAAGCACCAGGCAAGATCCCTTTTACCCCACAAGCATGGCCTACAATTTTTTGGGCTAAAGTGTAGCCTTTAGCGTCGCTTTTAGGAGCGGCTGGCTTTTTAAACGCTTCCGATTCGCCTAGCCCTAAAAATTTACGCGCTTTATTAGTCAAACCCCTGCCAATGATTAAAGGGATACGCCCAGAAGCCCTAACTTCATCTAATAAAGTTTCAGGCTCTAATTTAAAAGTGCTAACCACTTTATCGTTCAGCGTGATTTCGCCTTTATAAGGATAGATTTTAATCCTATCGCCCTCTTTTAAATCCTTAACATCAGCCACAATAGGTAACGCCCCGCTATCTTCACAAGTCGCAAAGAAAATCGGAGCGATCACCCCCCCAATCACAATGCCCCCACTCCTTTTATTAGGCACAAAAGGAATGTCCTTACCAAAATACCACATGATAGAGTTTGTCGCGCTTTTTCTAGAGCTTCCTGTGCCAACCACATCGCCCACATACGCTACAGGAACGCCTTTAGCTTTAATGGCTTTGATGCGTTGTTCGTAATTTTCAATCCTGTTTTTTAGCATGGCTTTGGCGTGTAAAGGAATATCGCTTCGTGTGAAAGCATCGCTCGCTGGGCTTAAATCATCGGTATTGGTTTCGCCATCAATCTTAAACACGCACGCTTCAATGCATTCATTCAAAGGCTCTTTATTCAAAAACCATTCGGCGTTCGCCCAAGACTCTAACACCTCTTTAGCCAGAGCGTTAGTTTTACTCATTGCAGCGATTTTATCAAACGATCCATAGACTAAAAGAGTGGTTTTTAACGCTTTTGCACTCTCTTTAGCGATGTTTTTGTCTTGACTTTCTAAGCCCATAATCAAAGGCTCTACATTATACCCCCCAAGCATCGTGCCTAAAAGAGTGGTCGCTTCTAAAGCACTAATGTGTGCACATTCTAGTTTTTTTTGAGACAATTTGGCTAAAAATTCCGCTTTCACTTTCGCCCCCTCATCAACCCCAGGGCTCACTCTGTGAATGAGTAATTCTTTAGCGAAAGCAGCGTTTGTGGGATCTTTCATCAAAATCTCAACGACAGCTTCTACTTGTTTAGCGCTTAAGGGGAGTGGCGGAATACCCTCACTTTCTCTTTCTAAAACGCTTTTTTTATAATCTTCTAAAAAATCTTTCATCATTTCTCCTTTATTGAATAGCATTATTTGCTAATGCCCTAATCATTTGCCCCATGATAACAAAACTCTTTTTACTTTTAGTTAAGTTGTAAGAAACTTTAGCTACCATGCGATGCAAAAAAGGATTTTAAGTGCGTTTTGGTAAAATTGATTATTTGAACATGCTCCCTTTTGATGTGTTTATCAAATCCTACCCCACCCCTTGTTATTTCAAGCAATTCTTGCGGCTTAAAAAAACCTACCCCTCCAAACTCAATGAGAGTTTTTTATTCAGGCGCATTGATGCGGGGTTTATTTCTTCTATCGCTGGCTATCCATTCGCTCTTTGTTCTTATTCTTTAGGCATTGTCGCTTATAAGGAAGTTTTAAGCGTGTTGGTTGTAAATAGAGAAAATGCTTTTGATAAAGAAAGCGCTTCTTCAAACGCCCTCTCTAAAGCGTTAGGGTTAAAAGGCGAAGTTTTAATCGGCAATAAAGCGCTGCAATTTTATTATTCCAACCCCAAAAAAGATTTTATAGATTTAGCCGCTCTGTGGTATGAAAAAAAACGCTTGCCGTTTGTTTTTGGGCGTTTGTGCTATTATCAAAACAAGGATTTTTACAAGCGTTTGTCTTTAGCCTTCAAACATCAAAAAACAAAAATCCCTTACTACATCCTTAAAGAAGCCGCTTTGAAAACCAACTTGAAACGCCAAGACATTCTAAACTACTTGCAAAAAATTTACTACACTTTAGGCAAAAAGGAACAATCGGGCCTTAAAGCGTTCTATCGTGAATTGTTGTTCAAACGCATTCAAAAACCCAAGCGGTTTTAGCGATTCGCTGAGAATGCAGGCTTAAAATTTAGAAAGGGTGTTTTTAAGCAAGATTAGGTTACAATCACAAGTTTTATTAAAATTTTATTAATTAATTAAGAAGGGATCATGCAAGCAAAGATAAAAAACAAACGGGTTTTGGTGAAATTTTCTGGGGAAGCGTTAGCTGGGGACAACCAGTTTGGGATTGACATTCATGTGTTAGATCACATCGCTAAAGAGATCAAAAGCTTAGTGGAAAACGATATTGAAGTGGGTATTGTGATTGGTGGAGGCAATATCATTAGGGGGGTTAGCGCGGCTCAAGGGGGGATTATCAGGCGCACCAGTGGGGATTATATGGGCATGTTAGCCACCGTGATTAATGCGGTAGCGATGCAAGAAGCTTTAGAGCATATCGGCTTAGACACAAGAGTGCAGAGCGCGATTGAAATCAAAGAGATTTGTGAAAGTTACATTTACAGAAAAGCGATTAGGCATTTAGAAAAGGGTAGGGTGGTGATTTTTGGCGCTGGCACGGGAAACCCGTTTTTCACTACGGATACGGCGGCCACTTTAAGAGCGATTGAAATTGGATCGGATTTAATCATTAAAGCGACTAAAGTGGATGGCATCTATGACAAAGACCCTAACAAATTCAAAGACGCTAAAAAATTGGACACTTTAAGCTATAACGATGCCTTGATAGGGGATATTGAAGTGATGGACGATACCGCTATTTCTTTAGCTAAAGACAATAAGCTCCCCATTGTGGTGTGTAACATGTTCAAAAAAGGGAATTTATTGCAAGTGATCAAGCACCAACAAGGCGTGTTTTCTATGGTAAAATAAGCCCTTTAAAATTGGATAGAGTTCAAAATAAAAGGATCAGTTTGAAAAAAGAGAGAACAGAGAGTTTAGTCGCTCAAGCCTTAAAAAATATTGGGAACGACCGCTACATGCTAGATAATTTAGTTTTCGCTCGTGTGAAGCAATTAAACGCCGGAGCCAAAACTTTAGTGAATATGGACCCTAAGCGTCATAAGTTAGTGGATATTGCCATCAGAGAAATCGCTGAAGGGAAAATTGATATAGACAGGATAGATGAACGAAATTGATAAATCCGTTGATATCGGATTCTTACGGATTTTGGATGTTATTAAAAAAGTTACGACCCCAAAGGGTGGCATTGAAATCTTAAGGACTTTAATTGATTTCACGCCCAAAATTGAAAACGCCCTAAATTTAGCGACCAAAAGCCATAAGGGGCAATACCGAAAAAGCGGCGAGCCTTATATTGTCCATCCTATTTGTGTGGCAAGCTTGGTAGCGTTTTGTGGGGGCGATGAGGCGATGGTGTGCGCTGCACTTTTGCATGATGTAGTAGAAGACACGCCTTGTGAGATTGAAACGATTGAGCGAGAATTTGGGCAAGATGTGGCTAATTTAGTGGATGCGCTCACTAAAATCACTGAAATCAGGAAAGAAGAGTTAGGCGTGAGCTCTCAAGATCCCAGAATGGTGGTTTCAGCGCTCACTTTTAGAAAGATTTTAATTAGCGCGATACAAGATCCAAGAGCCTTAGTGGTAAAAATTAGCGACAGGTTGCACAACATGCTCACCTTAGACGCCTTGCCTCATGACAAGCAAGTGCGTATTTCTAAAGAAACTCTAGCGGTGTATGCTCCCATAGCGAGCCGATTGGGCATGTCTTCAATCAAAAATGAATTAGAAGATAAGAGCTTTTATTATATTTATCCAGAAGAATATAAAAATATCAAGGAATATTTGCACAAAAACAAGCAGTCTTTGCTCTTAAAACTCAACGCTTTTGCGAGCAAGCTAGAAAAAAAACTTTTTGATAGCGGGTTTAGCCATTCGGATTTTAAACTCGTTACAAGGGTGAAACGCCCCTATTCTATCTATCTTAAGATGCAACGAAAGGGTGCGGTTAATATTGATGAAATTTTGGACTTGTTAGCCATTAGGATTTTATTGAAAAACCCGATTGATTGCTATAAAGTTTTAGGGATTATCCATTTGAATTTCAAACCCATTGTCTCTCGTTTTAAAGATTACATCGCTTTGCCCAAAGAAAATGGTTACAAGACGATACACACGACCATTTTTGATGAATCTTCTGTTTATGAAGTGCAGATCCGCACCTTTGATATGCATATGGGGGCGGAGTATGGTAATTCAGCCCACTGGAAGTATAAAGCTGGGGGCGTGGATAATGAAGATCATCATGAGGGCATGCGGTGGTTGCAAAATTTTAAATACCATGACAGCGATCTAAAAAACGACCCTAAGGAATTTTACGAACTCGCTAAGAACGATTTGTATCGTGAAGATATTGTCGTTTTTTCGCCTCATGGGGACACTTACACCTTACCGGTGGGAGCGATCGCTTTAGATTTCGCTTACATGGTGCATAGCGATTTGGGCGATAAAGCCACGGACGCTTATATCAATAGTAAAAAAGCCTTACTCAATCAAGAATTAAGAAGCGGAGATGTGGTTAAAATCATTAAAGGCGATAAAATAATACCTCGTTTCATTTGGATGGATCAGCTTAAAACTTCTAAGGCTAAAAACCATTTGCGCATCCAAAGAAGAAACCGCTTGAAAGAAATTGACACTAAGAGCATGATTAATATTTTAGCGACTTTTTTTGGGCGTTCTGTTTTTGAAGATGTGGATTTAAAAGATTATAAAAACTTTGAAGAAAAATTAACAGATTGCGGGGTGGAGATTACCTTAACAGAAGCGATGAAAAGCTTTGAGAATTTAGCCAAACTCACTGAAGAAATTGAAAATAAGGTGTTTTCTTTAAAAGAAGATGCGATTTTAGAATACCAAGAGATGAGTTTATGGACTCGAGGTTTAAGGTATTTGGGTTTTAAAACCAATGTTTTGAATTTTTTAACCCCAAACCGGCAGTGGCAGTGTAAGGAATTAGAACATTTCAGCGTTTGTTCAAGCAACGCTTTAGAAATCAAACAGGTGTTGTTGAATGATTGTTGTTATCCTAAATACGGCGATGAAATCATTGCGATTGTAACGGATTTGAAAGATCCAAAGGCGATTGCGCATCATAAATTTTGCAAAAAAGCGATAGCGGAAGTGGACGCTAAAGCGCCTATGGTTTATATAGAATGGCACAAGCGGGATCGAACGATTTATAAAATGATGTTTTATTTAGGCGAAAAAAAGTCGGTTTTAGCGGGTTTGTTAACTTTTTTAAACAGGAATGAATGCAATATTGTGGGCGTGTCTTACTTAGGCTATAAGGACAAATATTCTAGCCATTGCGAAGTGAGTTTTGAAATAGCCACGGATAAGGCGGATTGGATGAGGGCTTTAATCAATCGCAAATATCAGGATAGGATTGTAGAATTATCCAGTCTAGATGACGCTTATGAACTACAATAAGCCTAATTAAGGGATAAACATGGAACAAAAAATCAGTGTGGCCTTAAAAGAGATCAAAAGAGGCGCTAATGAAATCATTGGATTAGAATATATTGAAAAGCTGGTTAGGAAATATTATGAAACCAATGAACGCTTTATCGTTAAAGCCGGGTTTGATCCTACTGCTCCCGATTTGCATTTAGGGCATACGGTATTGATCCAAAAATTGGCTTTGTTGCAGCAATATGGGGCTAGGGTTAAGTTTTTGATTGGGGATTTTACCGCTATGATAGGCGATCCTACGGGGAAAAATGAAACGAGAAAACCCCTAAACCGGGAGCAAGTCTTAGAAAACGCTAAAACTTATGAAGAGCAAATCTATAAAATTTTAGATCAAAAACACACCGAAGTGTGCTTTAATTCCACTTGGTTGGATACTTTAGGCACAAAGGGCATGATAGAATTGTGCGCGAAGTTTTCAGTCGCTAGAATGCTAGAAAGGGACGATTTTGCTAAACGCTATAAAGAAAACCGCCCCATTAGCATCGTGGAATTTTTATACCCTTTGTTGCAAGGCTATGATTCAGTGGCGATGGGTGCGGATATTGAGCTTGGGGGCAATGATCAAAAGTTTAATTTGTTGGTGGGGCGCTTTTTGCAACGAGCTTACGGCTTGAATAAAGAGCAGTCTGTCATCACCATGCCTTTGTTAGAGGGGCTTGATGGGGTGCAAAAAATGAGTAAAAGCTTGGGGAATTATGTGGGGATCACTGAAGAGCCTAACGCGATGTTTGGGAAGATCATGAGCGTGAGCGATGATCTCATGTGGCGCTATTATACCCTTTTGAGCGCTAAGACTTTAGAAGAAATTGAAGACTTAAAACATGGTATTTTACACCAAACCTTACACCCTAAAGCCGTTAAAGAGGATCTCGCTGGTGAAATCGTGGCTCGTTATTATGATAATGATCAAGCATTCAAGGCTAAAGAGCAATTTTCTAAAGTGTTTAGTGCAAACCTTTTGCCTGAAATTTTATCAGAGAGCGATTTTGATGAAGGGGTTGGGATTTTAGATGTGTTAAAACAGATTGGCTTTTGCCCATCCACTTCACAAGCCAGGCGTGATATTCAAGGGGGAGGGGTAAAGATTAATCAAGAAGTGATAAAAAATGAGAGTTATCGTTTTGTTAAAGGAAATTATGTTATACAGCTTGGTAAGAAAAGATTTATGAAATTAAATATTAACTAATATTAAGGAAAGAGCTATGGTATCAACACTCAAACCGCTAAAAATCGGTAAGCACACCATAAAATTCCCTATCTTTCAAGGGGCATGGGTGTGGGGATTAGCTGGGATGAACTAGCTGGAAATGTTGCCAAAGAAGGGGCTTTAGGAGTGATTTCAGCCGTAGGGACTGGTTATTATAAAAACATGCGTTTTGTAGAAAGGATTGTGGCTAAAAAACCCTTTGAAGCCTTGAATTTTTACTCCAAAAAAGCGTTGAATGAGATTTTTGCAAACGCTAGGAAAATTTGTGGGAACAACCCTTTGGGGGCGAATATTTTATACGCTATCAATGACTATGGCCGTGTTTTAAGGGACTCTTGTGAAGCGGGAGCGAACATCATTATTACAGGGGCTGGTTTGCCCACTAACATGCCTGAATTCGCTAAGGATTTTAGCGATGTGGCGCTCATCCCTATTATTTCTTCAGCGAAGGCTTTAAAAATCCTTTGTAAAAGATGGAGCGATCGCTATAAAAGAATCCCGGACGCATTCATTGTGGAAGGGCCTTTGAGTGGGGGGCATCAGGGCTTTAAATACGAAGATTGTTTCAAAGAAGAATTCCGATTAGAAAACTTAGTGCCTAAAGTCGTGGAAGCTTCTAAAGAATGGGGGAATATCCCTATTATCGCTGCTGGGGGGATTTGGGACAGGAAGGATATAGACACCATGCTAAGTCTTGGAGCGAGTGGGGTGCAAATGGCGACTCGTTTTTTAGGCACGAAAGAATGCGACGCCAAAGTGTATGCCGATCTTTTGCCCACGCTCAAAAAAGAAGATATTTTACTCATTAAATCGCCTGTAGGCTATCCGGCTAGGGCTATTAATACGGGAGTGATCAAGCGCATTGAAGAGGGTAACGCGCCCAAAATCGCATGCGTGAGCAATTGTGTAACGCCTTGTAACAGGGGTGAAGAGGCTAAAAAGGTGGGCTATTGCATCGCTGATGGCTTGGGGCGCGGTTATTTAGGAAACAGAGAAGAGGGGCTTTATTTTACCGGGGCTAATGGCTATAGAGTGGATAAAATTATCAGCGTGCATGAATTGATTAAAGAGCTTACAGAGGGTTAATTTGTAGTGCTTGTGAGGTTAGGGGTTGTTGCATGTCTTTTTTGGTTGCATTTTGCTTATGCGACAACCCTTAAAATTATCAACATTGTGCCTTTTGGCTCTAGCAGTGTTAAAATCTCGTTCAATCAAGAAATTAAAAAATTCAAAGAAGTTTCGCTCAAAAATTTCAAGAGTTATTTGGAATTAGAAGCCATTTTAACCATTCCTAAAAAGCATTACCAATTTTCTAAACAATCGTTTATCACGATCGCGCAATTTAGCCCTAAATTAGCGCGAGTGGTCATTAGCCATGCTCCTAAGATGACTTATGAAGTTAAAATCCTTAAAGACAAGCTCTATGTTTCTATCGTGGAGAAAAAGCCCTTAATAAGGCATCAAATGGCGCCAAAACCACCCAAACACCGGACTCCAAAACACCAAGCGCCAAAACCTGCCCCTAAATCTATTAAAAAAGAGGTTAAAGAGGTTAAAGAGAAAACACCAACTAAGCATGCGCGCTCAAAACACACGCATTTTCAATGGAACGAAAGGAGCGCTAAAAAAGAAATTCCTAAAAAAGAAATTCCTAAAAAAGAAATTCCTAAAAAAGAAATTCCTAAAAAAGAAATTCCTAAAAAAGAAATTCCTAAAAAAGAAATTCCTAAAAAAGAAGCGGAAAATGAGAGTAAGAACCAAGTCTTTATAGCAGAAAAAAATGATGCTTCCATCAAAACCAAGCGCAAAAAACACAAAAAGATCGTTTTAGACGCCGGGCATGGGGGGAAAGATTGCGGGGCGATGAGCACGAATTTAGTGTGTGAAAAAGACATTGTTTTAGAAGTGGTGAAGTTTTTGCATAAAGAGCTTAAAAAAAGAGGTTATAGCGTTTTATTGACAAGGGATAAGGACATTTATATTGATTTAGTGGCTCGCACGGAATTGGCCAACAAAAAAAGTGCAGATTTATTCATCTCAGTGCATGCCAATTCCATCCCTAAACGCTCCACTTCTAACGCTCATGGCATAGAAACTTATTTTTTATCCACCGCAAGGAGCGAAAGGGCTAGGAAAGTGGCTGAGCAAGAAAATAAAGACGATGTGAATTTGATGGATTATTTTTCTAAAAGCTTGCTTTTAAATTCATTAAACACGCAGCGATTGATTGTTTCTAACAAACTGGCGATTGATGTGCAATACGGCATGCTCCAAAGTGTCCGCAAAAATTACCCTGATGTGGTGGATGGGGGCGTGAGAGAGGGGCCTTTTTGGGTGTTGGCCGGGGCTTTAATGCCTTCAATTTTAATAGAAATTGGTTATAATTCCCATGCGATAGAATCTAAACGCATCCAAAGCAAACCGTATCAAAAAATCTTGGCTAAGGGCATTGCTGATGGCATTGATAGTTTCTTCAGCAAGAATGATTAGGCAATGATTAGGTTGTAGATGAATTTTTATCAAAAAATACACACGCATAAAGTCGTTTTTTCTTCATTGTTTTTTTTGTTGTTTTTGTTCAATGTGGAAACTTTGTTGCTTTCGCATTTCAGCGATGATTTTTCGCAATTGTTTTTTTTGTTTGAAAACCATGTTTATGATTTCATTGTCAAATTAGATTACTTGGGGTTAATAGGCGTTTCTTTAATTTATCTGCTTGTGCTTATTCTAAAGCCTTTCACCCTCACGTGCCAAAAATGCGCTTGCATAGGGATATTATGCCTTTCTTTCTACGCTTGGAATTTTCCTATCAAAGATTCTTTAATCGTGCTTTATCTTTTCTATTTTGCGCTGTTAGCGACTTTATTGTGGCGTTTTTTAGGGGCTAGCATGAAGCAATCTTTCTTGCCCTCTATGAATATTTGCATCGTGTGGGTTTTTGCTTCTTCTTTACAGAGTTTTAGATTTTTAAGCGTGTCTGATTGCGTGGATTTTTCCCTTTTTACACTCGCTCTTATTTTATTGATACTGGTTTTAATCTACCACAAACGCCTTTTTGGGTTGTATGAATACGCTAACACGCTTATTTTGATTGTGGGGCTTAGCGTGGTAGTGCTGTGTTCTAGCATGTTCATTCAAACTAAAGAATATTATGGCATGCGATTGGGTTTTTATTTTTTAGGCCTGTTAGGGTGGCTTTTAGAATACATTCATAACACTTTAAGGCGCTTGGAGCATCAAGTTTAAAGCTCAAGTAGGGATTGTTAAAGTTTTTTGAGTGTCTTTGATTGAGTGTCTTTTTTGGGGCTTAAAAGCGGGTTTAAAAAATCTTAAAGAGGTTTAATGATCTTTTGTTTCTGGCGTTCTTGCTCTAATTTAGCCACTTGAGCAAAGACAATCGCCACGGCTTCAAACAATTCTTCTGGTATGGTAGCGTTTAATTTCACATCTCTATAAAGCTCTCTAGCGAGCGTTTTATTTTCTATAATTTCTATGTCATGCTCTCTAGCGATACCCTTAATCCTAATGGCTAAATAATCCGTGCCTTTAGCCACCACCACCGGCACAGGGTGTTCTTCATCAAATTTGAGAGCGACGGCATAATGGGTAGGGTTAGTAACCACGACATTAGCCTTAGGGATTTCTTGCATCATTTTATTCGTGGCGTTTTTTAGCATCATTTGGCGGATTTTGGCTTTGATTTCTGGGTTTCCTTCTTGCTGTTTGTATTCGTCCTTAACTTCTTGCTTAGTCATTTTTAAAGAGTTGGTGTATTGGTGGCGTTTGATGACTAAATCTATAAAAGCCAAGACAAAGAATAAAAATAAAAGCGAAGAAATGAGCAGTAACGCCTTGCTTTTAAACCACAATAACTGGCCTTGCAAATTCAAAAGAGCCGCATGGTTTAATTCCCCTAAAAATAAGGAAAAGATGAAAAACCCCAGAAAAAAGCTAAAAAAACTTTTAAAGTGATCAAACTCCCATCAAGGAGCTTTTTTAAAGAAAAAAGGTTTTTGACGCCATTGATAGGGTTGATTTTAGAAAATTTAGGCTCAATGACTTTAGGGGCAAAGAGCCAACCAAATTGCAAGACATTAGATAAAAACGCCACCACCACTAAAATGATTAAAACAGGTAAAAGCAATAAAAAAGTGTCTTTAGCCAATTGGTTAAACAGCTTTTGAACGCTTTCTTTATTAAAATCTAGGGAAAAATCTTTCAACACATGGCGATACATTTCGCTAAAACCATCCACCCACCATATAAAAAAACAAAAATACTCATTAGCCCGGCCAATAACCCTAAAAACCCCACCACTTCCATGCTCTTAGGCACATTGCCTTCTTCTCTGGCTTTTTGGATTTTTTTCGCACTAGGGAGTTCGGTTTTTTCTTCTTCAGCCATTTGATCCCTCTTTTAAAATTTGAACGGCTAATTCATAGTCTTTTAGGGTGTTTAGGTTTAAAAATTCTTCTTCTTTATCAAAATGGATAGCGGTTGAAGAGGCGTTTTTGATAAGATTGCTCAAGCGATAATTTTGCGTTTTAAGGGCGTAATTAAGGGCGTTAAGGATACTTTGATGCCACAAAGAAATCAAATAATGTTCTTTTGCAGGGCTTTTAGCATAGACTACGCTAAAGTTTTGAATCCCACAAAGAGTTTTAATGCTTTCAAAGGACACTAAAGGCGCATCTATGGCGATAAAAAAAATATAAGGGGTTTGTAGCGTTAAAAAAGCGTTATAAATGCCAAAAAGGGGTGAAAAAAGATCGCTCTCTTTTTCTAAAAGGTAGGGAGCGTTTAGTTCATACGATTTTTTAGCGCTGATAATGACTTGTTTGAAAAGTTTTAAAAGGCGCGAGTATTGGTATTCTAAAAGGCTAGAATACGATTTTAAAGGCATGAGAGCCTTATTGATTTGAATGTTATTAATGATAAAACGAGAGCTTTTGCCCCCAGCTAATAAAACGCAAGGAATGTTATCAATGATAGGGTTTTTCAAAAGATTTATCCATGTTTAATGTTGTTAAGTCATTGTTTATTATGTTACACTAAAAGCTTAAATAAAGAGCATAAGGGATAAAGGGAGTGTTAGTAGATAGTTTTAATAGGGTTATTGACTATATTAGGGTTTCTGTAACCAAACAATGCAATTTCAGGTGTCAGTATTGCATGCCCGCTACGCCATTAGATTTTTTTGATGATGAAGAATTATTGCCTTTGGATAATGTTTTAGAATTTCTTAAAATCGCTATTGATGAGGGCGTTAAAAAAATTAGAATCACGGGTGGGGAGCCGCTATTACGCAAGGGTTTAGACGAGTTTATCGCTAAATTGCACGCTTACAATAAAGAAGTAGCGTTAGTTTTAAGCACTAATGGTTTTTTACTCAAAAAAATGGCTAAGGATTTAAAAAACGCCGGGTTATCACGGGTGAATGTTTCATTAGATTCTTTAAAAAGCGATAGGGTTTTAAAAATCTCTCAAAAAGACGCTCTTAAAAACACGCTAGAAGGGATTGAAGAGTCCTTAAAAGTGGGTTTAAAACTCAAATTAAACACGGTTGTGATGAAAAGCGTTAATGATGATGAAATTTTAGATCTTTTAGAATACGCGAAAAACAGGCGCATACAAATCCGCTACATTGAATTTATGGAAAATACGCATGCTAAAAGTTTGGTTAAAGGCTTGAAAGAGGAAGAAATTTTAGATCTGATCGCTCAAAAATACAAAATAATGGAGACAGAAAAACCCAAACAAGGGTCTTCTAAAATCTACACGCTAGAAAATGGCTATCAATTTGGCATTATCGCTCCGCATAGCGATGATTTTTGCCAATCTTGCAATCGTATCCGCTTGGCTTCTGATGGCAAGATTTGCCCATGTTTATACTATCAAGACGCCATAGACGCTAAAGAAGCGATCATGAATAAGGATACAAAAAATATAAAAAGGCTTTTAAAGCAATCTGTCATCAATAAACCAGAAAAAAACATGTGGAATGATAAAAACAGCGAAACTCCCACAAGGGCGTTTTATTACACAGGGGGGTAGGGAAAATATTTATTATTTTAAACCTTTTTATTAAAAATAAAGCGGTTTGCTTAGGATTTTTGGTTATAGTGGCTAGGATTGAACAATAAGGAGGTCTTTATGGAAAAAGTCCTAGCGTTTTTTAGTCCTAGTCTTTTTATTTCTAGCTTTTCTGGGGGGGGGGGTTACTTATAAGCCTACCCTAAACCTTTTAAAATCCCCAAAATCTCTCGCTTTTTTTTAAAACTCACCTATTAACACCGCTAAAGAGAGGGTAATTCATGTTAGAAAACATGCAAAATATTTCGTTACAAAGCTCTCATGAAGCAGGGGTGGATATTACAGAGAGCAAAATGCTTATAAAATTTGCACCATTATTATTGATGAATTTATATGAATATGTTGGAAATGGCAAGGATTCCAAAGAAGCGTTCGATCAAGCCATGAATGATGCAAAGGATGTGGTTCTTAGCTATGGTAGAGCAGCCTTTCTTAAAGACATGGTTTCAAATAGTCCAAACGAAACAATCCAAAGTTTTGATGGAGACTTAGAAGGTGTGATGCACTTAGAAAAAACTGGCATAGAATGTTATAAGATATTCATTGACTATGGTTCTCAAAAGATCGATGATGATGAGCTTTCTTGTCGTTTGTTACACACTGGCACGAAAATTTTAGGCACAAAAGCTATGGCAGTTGTTGGTCAAACATTCACCCCATTCCTGGAGTTGGAGCGATAATTGGAAATTTTGTGGGGGCATTACTGAGCAAAACTCTCTGTGAAAATTTGCGAGATGCTCTAAAAGAGGCTAAATTGGCGCGCCAAAGGCGTATAGAGATTGAAAAAGAATGCCGTGAAAGTATTAGGCTGTTAGAGATCTATCGCAATCAATTTAAGGAAGTGTTTAAGCAATATTTTCATGGGAATGTAAAATTCTTTAATGAGAATTTTAATAATCTTGAGAGGGTGCTTTATGCAGGAAATGCGGATTTGGCCATAGGAGTCAATAATAAGATTCAAGAAAGACTAGGTCAAAAGCCCTTGTTTAATAATACCCAAGAATTTTTGGAACTCATGAATAATGGTGGAAAAATAGAAATTTAAAGGAGAAATCATGGAAGAACAAAAAGATATGGGTCAAAATGTGATCTTAACCAAAGTGCTGAAGTCGTTAGAAAGTGGTGGTTCTTTCAGTCAAAGAGATCGTGAGAAATTCGCACAAGCCGCTAGAACGCATGGGATTGAAGATGGCGTTATTGAAGAAATTATTGATATTGGTCAAACGCTCAGCCTTATCTACCGCCATGAAGATCTTATTGATGCAAGCGATTTATCAAGAGAACAAAAGAAAACCATGCGTGCTGAGCTTCAAAAAAGCATTGATGAAAATCTAGAAGTTTTAAAAAAATCATAAACACATAAAAGATAAAACATGCCATTACCATTCATTTTAGGAGGGCTAGCCCTAGCGGCAGCAGGATACGGAGTTAAAAAAAAGTTGATGCAGACATTCTCAGCGAAGAGACCAATGAATATATTAAGTATATCAATGAAGACAATGATTTGCTAGAGGAAGCAGAAGAAGTTATTAAAGCTGTGGCTTCTGATTGCGAGTTTGCTCTTGCGAGATTTGAAGAGAAAAAGTGTTATATTAGAAATCAAGTAATTTCAGAATTTTCGCACCATTTTAATCAATTAAAAGGATTTGAACTTAGCAACAAAAAAGATAGCATGGAAAATATCCAACTCTCTGTGTCAGATACACTAAAAATTATTGATAAAAATCTCAAGATGAGTTCCTTTGATATCTTTGGTGTCGTTGGAAATGCTGTGGGAAATTTCTCTGTGGGATTTGGTTTGGCTACTGGAGGTATAGTTGGAAGTATGGGGCTTTTAGCCGGACCTGCACTCGCTATCTTGGGAGCTTTGAGTGCTGATGAAATGGAAAAAAAGCGAGACGATGCCAAAGCTTATCTCTCTCAAGTTGAAGTAGCTGTCAAAAAAGCAGATGTAATAGTTGATAATCTTCAAGCCGTTAGGAAAATGGCAGATCTTTTCACTAAGCAGATCGCAAAACTTGATGCGCTGTTCTTCTCGCTTTCTCAAGACGCCATCGCCACGATGAAAAAGCATCACTACGATACCTCTCTTTACAATCAAAAAGAAAAAGATCAGTTCTGCGTTACCGTTTCAACGCTCTCTAGTTTGAGCGCTTTTTGAAAGTGCCTATCATGGACAAACACCAAAAACTTAATAAAAAAGCACAAAACGCCCTCAATCTCATGCGAAATCAGATAAATGCCCTAGAAAGCGGGCAAAAAAGCAGGCATTATGATGTGGCGATGATCCAATCCAATCAAAAAGGTCTTAAAAACTTGCGAAAAGGGATCGCTTGGGGGCTTGAAAGATGAAGGGCTTTAAAGGTGAGAATATAAAAAGATGAAAGGATCACAAGAAAAGCCTGATCGCTTCCCTTGCACCTCTTGTGGGCTTTGCTGTAAAAATATCACCGGAATTATTGAGCTTATTGGGTTTGATGCGGGCAATGGGGTGTGCAAGTTTTTGGATTCAGAAACCAATCTGTGCAAGATTTATGAATCCCGCCCATTAATTTGCAGGATTGATGAAGCGCGCAAAAAGCTTTATCCCCACATCCCGCTTAAGGAGTTTTATGCCAAAAACGCAGAGGTTTGTAACGCTTTGCAAGAAGCAAACCACATGGATATAAGTTTTAGGGTTATTATTAATCAATAATTTTTAATTTATTGTTCCACAAACACCGCATCAACCAAGTCTTCTATAAAGCGTTCTTCATCAAAAGCGATCAAATCGTCTTCTTTTTCGCCCATTCCTAAATAAAGAATGGGTAATTTCAACTCATACAGCACGCTTAAAATCGCTCCGCCTTTAGAAGTGCCATCAAGCTTAGTCATAATCACGCCATCTAGCGCCAAAGTCTCATGGAAAATTTTCGCTTGCGTTAGCCCAGAACTCCCTTGCGTGCCGTCTAAAATAAGGAATTTATAAAAGGGGGCGTCTTTTAAAACTTTAGAGCAGGTGCGCGCGATTTTAGAAAGCTCGTTTTTAAGGTTGGTCTGGTTGTGTAACCTCCCGGCGGTGTCTATAAAAACTTCATCTATATTTTTAGCGATCGCGCTTTCTATGGTGTTATAAGCTAGAGAGCTTGGATCGCTCCCTTCTTTGGCGCTAATGACTTGAATATTAAGCTTTTCACCCCATAATTGCAGCTGTTTGACTGCGGCCGCTCTAAAGGTATCGCCTGCCCCAAGAAGCGTTTTTTTATGCTGTTTTAAAGAGAGCTTGGCTAATTTAGCGATCGTTGTGGTTTTACCCGCCCCATTAACCCCCACGATGAGATGCACTAAGGGTTTTGTGGTGATGGTCTTTAGGCGGGTTTTATCATAGTAGCTTTCCCCACGCACAAAACGCAACAAAGCGACTTCTAATTGCTTGGGCGTAACTAAATCGCCTAAATGCTGTAACAAGTTCTCTATCAAATCGTATTGGATGTCAAAACCAATCAAAATTTCTTCTAATTCCTCTTTAGGAATATTTTCACGCTTTTTTTCTTTAACCTCTTCACCCTTAATTTTATTGACAATTTTTTTGAAAAAATTAAACATTAAATTCAGTCCTTTAAATTGGAAATATCAAATTGGAGCATTTCTATTGGCACGATCCCTTGATACATTTTAATCAATTGGTGTTTGTGATATAAGAGCATGTTAAAAGAATGGTTTAAAATATCATACTTTAAATGATCAAAAAGAGCGGTATCTTTAGAGTTTAAAATCATCAAATCAGCTTGAGAACGCACGCTAAAATCTTTGATTGCATCGCTTGAATAGGGTTTATTGAGTAAAATAAGCACCCTCAAACGATCTTTAAAAGTTTTTTTTAAGATGTTAAAGCTGGGGGCGTAATCTTTTAAAGAATTATCTAAAGTGCTTAAAACTAATAGGGTAGGGGTGTTGGAATCCGGGCTGATATTTAGAGAATCTAAATCGCCTGTAATGGTGTATTCTTGGTTATTCAAATCCATAGCAGTGTAGGTTTTAGGGCTATCTTGTTGGGTGGTATTGTTTTGAGAATCTTGAGATTTTTGAGAATTTTTACAAGCGCTAAAACCCAACAAAACAATCAAAACCAGCGCGATAAAACGCAAAAAATAAGCCTTAATTCTCATTATAAACACATCCTTAAGAATAATAAAATGGTAACTAATAACCTAAAATTATACTATAATGTAAGTCTAAAATTTAAGGATTATAACCATTAAAACGATTTTTAGAGATTTTTGTAAAGAACGCTTGAAAAGGGCTAAACCGACCAAAGATAAAGCAGTCAAGGATAAACTGGCTTGCAAGCTTTTATTTTTGAAACTCAAAGATTATCAAAATATTTTATTGTATAGCCCGTTAGGGCATGAGCTTGACATTAGGCCTTTGATTTTTAGGTTAAGACAAAAAAATAAGCGCGTGTGGTTGCCTAAAAGCATCAAAAAAGGCACTCATTTTTCTAAAGAGGGTTTTACTATCGCGCCCTTTAGGTTGCCCTTAAGGCGTTTGGGGTGGTTTGATGAGCCGAGTTTGTCGCGTTATTATAAGCGGGAATTAGATTGTATTGTCGTGCCGATTTTAGGGATGGATACAAGCTTTAGGCGCGTGGGTTTTGGGCTAGGCATGTATGATAGGAGTTTGCCCCAATTATTCAAAAGGCGGCTAAAACGCCCCTTAATCGTGTTTGTGAGTAGGGAATTAGCTCTAGCTAATGGTGTTCTTACAAACGCTTATGACATTGAAGCGGATCTTTATATGAATGCTCGTATCGTTATGAAGAATAATAAAAGGAAACATTATGAGCAGCGGGTTAATTTACATTTCATTAGAAGTCTTAGTAGCGTGTTTGATTACCGCTCTAATCATGTATTATGTGATGAAAAAGATCTATTATGCTAGAGGGCAAACCATTTTAAAAGGCGCTTCAGCTAAAGCCAAATTAATGGAGTTTCAAGCGAAATCTTTTGTGGAAGCTGAAGAGATACGCATGAAAAGCCGAGAATGCAAATTGCAGAAACAATACGAAAACAAAAATTTGCAACTTCAAACCCATTTTGAAAAAAAAGAAGCGCATTTGAAGCATTTAGAAGCGCAGCACAAAGAATTTGTAAGAGATGAAAAACGCTATTTGGAAAAGGAAAAACAAGAGCTTGAAAAAGAACGCCAAATTTTAGAACAAGAAAAAGAAAATTTTAAAAAACAGAGCGCTGTTTGCAAAGAAGCTCAAGCCAAAGCGCTAGATGCGATGCTCAATTACATGGCTTATACTAAAGATGAAATTAAAAGCATGATTTTAGAGCAATTAGAAGAAGAATTAGAAGCCCAAAAAAGCGCGTTAATCAAGCGTTATGAAAAAGAAGCCAAAGAAGAGGGCAAGAAAAAGTCGTATGCCATTTTAGCGGAAGCAACAGCCCGTTTTGCGGGTAATTATGCGACAGAGAATTTAACAACTCGCATTGCTTTGCCTTGCTCAGATTATATCGGTCGTGTGATAGGCAAAGATGGGAAAAATATTGAAGCGTTTAAAAAGGTCAGTGGGGTGGATATAGAATTTAGCGAAGGTAGCAGCGAATTGTATTTGTCCAGTTTCAATCTTTATCGGCGTGAAGTAGCGAGCGAGACGCTTAAAATTTTAATAGAAGACGGCCGTATCCAGCCTAACAGGATTGAAGAGGTTTATCATAGAGTCGCGCGCAACATGGAAAAAGAATTGCTTTCTGAAGGGGAGAGCGTGGCGCTAGAATTAGAGCTTGGGGCTATGGAAGATGAGCTTAAAATTTTAATAGGCAAAATGCGTTATCGCTCCAGTTTTGGGCAAAACGCCTTACAGCATTCTAAAGAAGTCGCTCTTTTAGCCGGCTTGATTGCAGAACAGCTTGGAGGGGATAAAAAGCTCGCCAGAAGAGCGGGTATTTTGCATGATATTGGTAAAGCACTCACCCAAGAGCTTGGGAGAGACCATGTGAATTTAGGGGTTGAGGTGTGCAAGCGCCATAAAGAAGACCCGGTTGTGATCAATGCGATTTATGCCCACCATGGGCATGAAGAGATCAAGAGCGTAGAGTGCGCGAGCGTGTGTGCGGCTGATGCACTTTCAGCAGGGCGTCCTGGGGCTAGAAGAAAGAGCGATGAAGAATACGCTAAACGCATGCAAGCTTTAGAAGAGATCGCGTTAGAATTTGATGGGGTGGAAAAGGCGTATGCGATGGAGAGCGGGCGAGAATTAAGAGTGATTGTCAAATCCAACCAAGTCAGGGACAATCAAGTGCCTATTATTGCCAGAAAGATCGCTAAAAAAATAGAAGAGAGCGCTCAGTATGTGGGTGAAGTGGGCGTGCAAGTGGTGCGAGAAAATCGTTTCAAAACGACCGCTACGCTCAAGCAATGATTAAGCCTTTTTCCCGCACCTTTTCCAAATGCCTTTAGAAAAAACTTTATAGTAGATGAATGAGCGCAAAAAAGTTTCTGATGCGATCACTACAAAAATAAATTCCACCTTAAAATGATAAATTAAAAGCAAGTAAATAGGCATGATCCTTAACCCCCATAAGCTTAGGGTGTTAATGTATAGTGAGACTTTAGAAATGCCAGCCCCTCTAAAAACTCCATCTAGCACAAAATACCCAATTAAGGGGGCTTGAGAGAGACCCACAGCGATCAAATAAGATCGCGCCACTTCTAAGACTTCTTCATCTTGAGAAAAAAGGCTCGCAAATTCTTTAGCGAATAAAACTAAAACAATCCCTAAAACCCCCATTAAACCCATAGAGATTTTTAAAATCAAATGCGCGTATTCTGTGGCGATCTTTGGCTTGTTCGCTCCTAAATTTTGCCCTGTTAAAACCATCGCTGCAATCATAAACCCAAATCCGGGCATGAACGAAAAGGTTTCAACCCTGATGCCTATTTGCATGCCCGCTAACACCTTATCCCCATAGCTCGCTACAAATTTGGATAAGAGGATTAAAGAAAACAAACTCAATAAGCGCTCAAACCCGGCCGGCCAACCCACTCTAAACATGGTTTTTAAAAAAGAAAAATGAAAGGTTATTTTAAATTTTAAAGGGATTTTTTTAATTTGTATCCAAAAACCAAGCGCGAGTAATTCCCAATAAGAGACAACCACATTCGCTAAAGCAGAGCCCACAATCCCCATTTCTTTAAAACCAAAATCCCCAAAAATCAAGGCTTGATTCAAAAAAATGCATGCGATGACCATGATGATTTTGACAATAAAGGGGGTTAGGGTGTCTGAAAAACTAGCGAGCGCTGAAACTAAAACATTTTTTAAAAAAATACTCGGTAGCGCGATAACTAAGACTTCTAAATAATCTTGCGTCAATTGGCGCGAAGGATTTTGTAATTGCATCCAATTTAAAAAAGGCTCAATCAAAAAATAAGAAGCAAACAGCACGCCTAAACAGATGACAAGCGCCCCTATGAAAATACTAGAAAAGGCGTTATTGATTTGAGCAAAATCCCTAGCTCCCACAAGCCTAGAAAGAATGGCGTTAGTGCCGGTGTATAAAATCGTGTTGATGCCATAAAAAAGCATCAAAAATTGCAAACCCACCCCTAAAGCCACAATGTGATGGTGCGAAATCTTACCCACAAAAAAAACCGAGAGTGCGACCACCAACACATCTAAAAAGGCATTGATTCCAGAGGGTAAGGCTAAAGAAAAGATTTTCTTAACTTGATAAATTAGCCTAATAGTAACGCTCCAACCACTCCAACAACAATCAAAGGGAGGTTATAGACTAAAAAAGTCGGCACGCATGTGTCATAGATATGATTGTGTTGGTTGTCTGCGTTAAGCCCGCAAGTGGGCCCCATGGTGCTATCGCTAGCCGGTGAGCCTGCATCGCCTAAAGCTGCGGCTATGCCGATGAGTAAAATCGTAGATTCTATGCTAAAACCTAATTTCGCGCATAAAGGGACATAAAACACAGCGATGATAGGGATAGTGCCAAAAGAAGTCCCTATCCCCATAGTGATAAAAAGCCCTACAACAAGCATTAAAAAAGCCCCTAAAAGCTTCCCTTGGACTACGCTTGTGATCGCATTCACTAGGCCCTCTATCGCATGCACTTTTTGCAACACTTCTCCAAACCCGCTAGCCACTAGCATCACAAAAGCGATAAACGCCATCATCTTCACGCTATCATCCATAAGCGAGTCTGTTTCTTTAAACTTAATACCACGGCCTAATAAGATGATCGCTAGCGCTAAAAAGGCGGCTAAGGGCATCGAATCGGTGGCTAATTGGATCACAAACGCCACGACAATCCCTATAAAAGTCAAATAGTCATGGTAGTTTAATTGAAGCGAGGCGTAATCTTCTATATTAAAAGATTTTTCTTGGTAGCACCTGGGTTTTTTGTATAGCGTTAATACCGCTAAAAGTAGCCCAACGACCATCGCTAACCCTGCTATCCACATCACTCCCGTGATTTGCGCTATGGTGGTGCTCACGCCATTAGCTTTTAATTGCTCTAAAATAGTGGTTTGAAAAATCAAGCCAAACCCTACAGGAAGCACCAAGTAGGGGGCTTGCAAGCCAAAGGTTAAAGCGCAAGCGACCGCTCTTCTATCCAATTCTAGCCGGTTCATCAAATGCAAAAGAGGGGGGATTAAAATAGGGATAAAAGCGATATGCACCGGCACTAAATTTTGCGAAAAGCATGCGATGAAAGCGATCAAAAAACAAAAAGTGGATCGCTTGTAATCCATTAAGCCTATCAGCTTACTCAAAGCGACTTTAATGAGGTTGCTTTTAGCGATCGCTACCGCCAAAGCCCCTAAAAGGATGTAGCTTAAGGCGATGTTTAAATTGCCTTTCATGCCGTCTATCATTACATTAAAACTCTCTGTGATTCCAAGCCCTCCCATAAGTCCTGCTATGAGAGTCGCGCTAATCATAGAAAGCATGACATTGAGCCTTAAAAGGCTAAGAACGCACATGCAAATGATGGCCACAAAGGCAGGATTGCTCCATATAGAGCTATTTTCTAGCATTTTTGCTCCTTGTTAAAATAAAGATACCGCGCAAAAATGATAGAACTTTTGCACTTGTTTAGCGCAAAAAATTACACCTACCATGTCAATCCTTTCTAAAATAATCTCTAATCCCCATAGCGTTTCAACAAATCGTTATAAAAATCAATGCGTCTGTCTCTTAGAAACGGCCACATTCGGCGCACTTCTTCGGTGCGTTCTAAATCAATTTCTGCATACAAAATCTCTTCTTTATCGCTCGCTTTAGCCAAAAATTCGCCCAAAGCCCCCACCACAAAACTAGAGCCAAAAAAAGTAATGCCCCCCTTAATCGCGCCGCTAGGATCTAACTCTACGCCCACTCTGTTAGTCGCAATCAAAGGCAAGCCATTAGCGATCGCATGCCCTCTTTGGATCGTCTCCCATGCGTTTTGCTGACGCTTTTTTTCTTCGTTAGAATCTTCTTCTAAAAACCCTATCGCGCTAGGATAGATTAAAATTTCTGCCCCTTTTAAAGCCATGATCCTTGCTGCTTCAGGATACCACTGATCCCAGCACACCATAAGCCCTAATTTGCCCACGCTTGTAATAATAGGCTCAAAGCCCAAATCCCCCGGCGTGAAATAAAATTTTTCATAAAACCCTGGGTCATCAGGAATGTGCATTTTGCGATACACTCCAGCGATTGATCCATCTTTTTCAAACACAACCGCACTATTGTGATACAACCCTTTAGCGCGCTTTTCAAATAAAGAAGCGATAAGCACCACTTGAAATTTTTGAGCTAAAGCGCTAAAAAAAGCCTTATCTTCTTCAAAATACTCGCCCAAATCAAAAAATTTAGGGTTTTCGCTCTGGCAAAAATAACTATAAGGGTTCAATTCTTGCAACACCACTAAATTGGTCTTAGGGTGTTTTTTTAGCGCTTGTTCAAGCAAGTTGGCTGTATGCTCTATGGTTTTTTTTCTAGAGCCGCAATAAGCATGCTGGAGAACGCCTGCATAAATCATTTTTCACTCTTCTTCATAATCAGAGTTATAGTCTTCATAATCGTCATCATCATAGACATTCTTATAATCATTATACTCTTCATCTTCTTCTTCAAAGCCCTCTAATTCTTCTTCTTCTTCAAAATCTTCCAATTCGTCTTCGTAATCTTTCATTTCATTGCCTTTCATTGTTGATAATGTCTTGCACGACTTCACTCGCTATTTGCAAGCCAAAACTCGCCGTAACCGCATTAAAACTCCCAAGCTCTATGCAATGCGGGACTTCAGGGCTAAAAACCACTTTAAAATCCCCTTTAAAGCGGCTTTTTTTTAAAAAATCTCTAAATTTACGCCCGAATTTATCGCCATAGCTTTCCCACACGCTCCCCACTTGGATGTGTTTAGGATTCAAGCGTTTCGCACTCCCCATAGAGCTGATAAACTTCCCGTAAGCGAAATTTTGACACTTTATCGCTAAGCTTGTTTTAATAGGCAAATCGTCCATGCAATCTAAAATGTAATCATAATCTCTAAAATTAAATGAATTTAAAAACGCTTCATCTATGCGATAATTCAAAGCTTGAATGCCTTTATAGAGATCTTGCAACACCAACACTTTAGATTCTCCTATCCTTTCTGAGCCAATCTGGCGGTTTTGATTGGTAACATCAAACACATCTTTGTCAATGATGGTGATTTGCCCTATCCCCACACGATACAAAGCGTCTAGCGCAAAGCCCCCAACGCCCCCCACACCACAGATTAAAACCCTTTGTTGGCGGATTTTTTCAAAATCGTTTTTAAACAACCACCTTATGCGCGTGAATCTATCTATGGGTTCAGACAATCTTTAGCCTTCAATAAAAATAGTGCTTTTATTGTATCGTAGTTTAAAAAATCTAAGACAAAAATTTTTGAATCTTCTTAGCCTTATGCATTTGTGATTGCAGTTCTTCTTTTTCTTTTTCTAATAGTTCAATGCTTTGGGCTATCATTTCCTTAAGGCTTAAAAGCGCATCTAAATCCAAGCTTTTTATTTGCTCTAAAGAAAGGCACTCTATCAATGAAAAGGCCTGCTTAGAATCTTTTTTAACAAGAGCGATTTTAAAGGAATCTAATAACGCATTAGGCGAGTTCATCTGAATGGATTTCCCTCCAAGCTTCTAACAACCCCCTAGCCACATTCAACACCAAATCAATCTTACTCGCGTCATTTTCCACATTGGCTTGCGTTAAAACTTTGATTTGATGGGTGTATAAGCCTGTAAGATACACGGCCACTTCCCCCCCTTTTTCATAGTCTAAAATATTCAACAACTCCGTGAAAATATCCGTAACCCTATTAATATAATAAATCTTTTTTTCAATGTCTTCATTTTCAATACAGCGTTTGGCTTGCGAAGAAAATCTTAAAATCCCTTCATAAAGCATTTCAATGAGTTTTGCTGGGGATTCCACACTCACTCGGTTATGCTGGTAGGCTTGATAAGCGTTAGCGTATTGCATAATGTTCCTTTATCCTTTAAAATTGATGACTCTCTGTTTTTTTAATTCTTTTTAGCCGCTGCTTGATCGATCATCATTTGCACGGAATTGAATTTTTGATTCGCTTTAGAGATTTGGCTATCATAAGCCGCAAAACGCTCCGCCATGATGTTGTAGCGGGTTTTTAAAAGCTCTTGAGCGTTTTCTTTGTCTTTGGTCAGGCTTTTAGCGTCTCTGTCTAGGGAATCTTCATAAATCTTTAATTTAGCGTTCCCTCCGTCTATGAGATTAGCGATAACTTGATTGAATTTAGAAAAAATGCCCTCTTGGTGGATTTCTCTGCCCCCCATATCCTTGCTATCGCTCCCATAGAAAAAGTCTTGAGTCGCTTTAGGGTTAGAATTTAATGCGCTTGATAATTTAGCTTCATCCAAACTCATCACGCCCTTATCGTCTAAACTAAGCCCGTATTTCATCAAACTTTCTACCCCATTATCCGTATGCACGCTATAAGAAAACACATTATTAAGAGAGGATCTAATGGCACGAATATCGCCCACGCCGTTAAAAATCCCAGCGATTTTAGTGTCAGCGTCATAGCGCGTGTCTTCATCTAATTTAGGGATAAGCTCATTATAGGCTTTGACAAATTCTTTAAGGCTGTCTGTAATGGCTTGATTGTCCCTACTCACGCTGATAATGGCAGGTTTATTAGGCTCTGTGGTTTGCTCTAAAGTGATATTAACCCCACTGATCACATCATTGACCTCATTAGTGGGGCGCGTGATGCTCACCCCATTATAAGTGAATTGTGAATCGCTCGCTTTTTGCAAATTCTTAGACATAAAAAGCGTGTCTTGCGAAGCTTCATAAGATTGCACCATGCCAGCGCTCAAACCCAAATCCTTCAAACTGGCCTTGCCTAAAGCGTCCTCGCCCTTAATGGTGAGCATTCCGGTTTTAGAATTGATCACAAGCTTGCCTTCGGCGTTCTTAAACGCACTCAAGCCTTCTTTAGCGTTGATCGCTTGAATGATAGCGTCTGTGTTTTCTTCGCTAGTGTTGCTCTCTTTGGTTAAGGCTTTTAAATCCAGTTTTTGGCCATTCAAACTAACCACCCCTTCTAATTTACCCTCTTTTATCGTGCGAGCGCTTTTTAACAAATCGCTTTCTTGGGCGGTGGTTTGCAAAAACCCAAGCTCTTTAGCCTTACTCCCTTTAATTTCAATGTTTCCCCCACGCCTGTCATTAATGATTAAAGATTCCCCTCCATGAAGAGTGTCTATGGAAATATCCCCATTAGCGATCAAATCTTTAAAATTAGGGTCATTTTCTAAAGCCTGCTCCATCGCTTTTTGGATCGCGGTGTTTTTTTGTTTGATAGAAGCGCTTTCAGGGAGCTCTAGCATGATAGGGACTTCATGCATATTCCCATCAGCCCCCTTTAAATTCAAACTCAATTCGCTTTTCCCGGCTCCATCAAGCCCTAAAGAAAGGGCGTTTTTGTTAGTGAGCGTGGATTGGAGGTGTGAGCCAAAATAGACCCGGTTGTCTTCGCCAGTGTTTTTGGTATTCACCATTAATTGGTAGGGGTCATTCCCTCCTGTTTTCATCACAATGCCCATCACTTCGCCATTGGTAGCGTCTGTGATGCTTTGAGCCACATCGCCTAAAGTCATTCCTGCTTTAATATCAACGGCGTAGTCCTTGTTTTGCGTGTAAAATTTGAGCGTGGTATCCACTTGGCTAAAAATATCATCTCTTGAAGAAAATTTCGCCCCTAGTTCGTTAATATCGCCTTGCGCTAAATTTTGCACATCCACCTTAATATCTTGAATAGGCACGCCAGCCCCCACGCTCGCGCTCAACGCATCGCCTGTAACATTGCTTTTTCGGCTGATATAAGTGGAATAATCTGAAAGCGTTTTAACCGGGCCTTTTAGAGATGAAAGGAGCGTTTTAATTTCTACAAGGGCTTTTTGTTTTTCAACATTTTGCTCCATTTTCTTGTCTAGTGGGGCGATTAAAGCTTTTTCATCAGCGTCCTTAAGCTTGTCAATCACATCGTAATTCAAAACCTTACTGCCAAGCCCTAATGAGCTTAATGAACCTATTGCCATGTTTTACCTCTAATGTTTAGCCTCTTTTATCAAAGATAATGCCTATCACATCGCGCATTCTTTGCATAAGCTCCACGGCTTCTTTAGAGGGTATTTCTCTTATCACCTTATCCCCATTAGCGTCTTTGACTGAAACCACTAACCCTTTAATCGTATCGTTATAACTAAAATTAATATCCGTGCCAATGCGTTTCATTTCTTCATTCAGACGCTCGCTCAATAATTCTAGTTTGGGTTTGTATTGATCAGGGTCTATTGTTGTCTTAGATTCATCAATAGTGTTTATAGTGTTTGTGCGACTGATCTTTTTTGTGGGGGTTGTTTGAACGCTTGTGTGAGATGTGGGAATCCCAATCCCTTGAACTTTATTGACCATAAAAACCTCCAAATTTTTCCATGCCTACAAGTATAATGATTTCTTTGTTTGCATAAGCTCTTTAGCCAATATCGGCAATAAAAATGATTTGTTTAATTGCGTGCGATGAGTTCTAAGGGGTTAATGTGCTTTTCTCTCATAGTAACTTCAAAACCCAAGCGTTGCTCAATGCGCCCTAAAACATAGCCTTTTTGGATGTGCATGCCGCTTTTAATGGTGGGGGCGATTTTATCCAGTTGAGAATAAATCGTGCGGATGCCGTTTTTATGCTCAATGATAACGACTTTTTTAAGCATGTTGATTTCTTTAGCGAACACGATTTTCCCGTCCAAAACATTACGCACCAAAGCGTTTGGGGTTTTTGACACCAGCGTAATAGACTCGCTAAAAATTTTTAAATTATAAACCGGATCAATATAGGGGCCAAATTTTTGCACCACTTCATAATCGTTCAAAGGGGCGATCGTTTTTGGCCCGTTATAGCTCGTGGTGTTGATATTTTGATAAGAGCTAGCCACTTGTTTGACTTCTAAAGCTTGAGAAGATCTTTTCAAACTGACTTTTTCTTCATTTTCTCTGTTTTGTTTGATGATATTCAAGCGTTTTAAAAGGGCGTTTAAATTCTGGCGCTCTTTTTCTAAAAGGGTTAGGCGTTGGTTATAGATCGCATAATCTTTTTGCATGCTCAAAATGAGCTTATTTTGTTCGGTTTGCAAGGATTTTAAGGTTACTTCACGAGTTTTTTGCTCATCTATGACAGATGAGATTTTTTGAATGCTGCTTTTGACTTTTAAAGCTTGCGTATTGAGATCCTTTTCTTCTTGGCTCAGTTGCGACATTTTAGACAGAGTGCTTTGGTGCAAGTTTTCAAACGCTACTTGTAAAATCACATCATTAGAAGAGGCTAAATTCTGCCCCTTTAGGGCTTGTGAAAAAAGAAAATCCTCTAAAAGCGTATCAAACACCCTCTTTTGTAAAAACGATCGTTGTTTTTGCAAATGATCTAAAGACTTGCGATAGTTGGTTAGGACTTTTTCTTGAGCCAAACTTTCGTTACGATTTTTTTCAAGACTCTTTTTTAAGGCGGCCATTTGGCGCTCCATCTCAACCTTTTGAAGCTCTTTAGAGCGGATCGCTTCGCCTAAAGAACTCAAACGGCTGTTTAGTTGGTTTTTTTCTTCATGGGTTTTTTTCAAAAGGGTTTCTTTATGCTGGATATCTTTAGCAATATCGCTCACTTTTTGCGTGTTAGCTGATAGTAAGGTGGCTAACAAAAACACCCCTAATTTATACATGTCTAGTCCTCCAAGCTACAAGTAAAACAGAAACAAATGAGACCACAAGGCTAAAAAGCAGTCCCCATAAAAAATGGTTTAAAACAAACGCGTCTCCTATAATACCCAAAGTATCCATCGTTTTTTCAAAACCTTTTTGCGAAGTGGTATAGAGCATGAGCATGGGGGCTAAAAAACTAGCGATTACAGAATCCATTAAAGCTATTTTATACAAAAACCCGTTTTTAAAAGACACTGAAGCCCCTAATAAATCCATGATCTCTAACCTCTCATGGTATTGATAGATCCAGATGCGGACTTGCTTAAACATCAATAAAACCGATAAGACAAAGACCACTAACGCAAAGATATAGACCGCTGCTTTAATAAAACTCAAGAGATCATACACTTGCATGTAAGTTTTGGCAAAGACTTCAACTTTTTGAACGCCAGGGATTTTGAGTAATTTTTCTTTAATGTTTTCTAAACGCTCTTGAGTGGGGAATGTGGAAAGTTGTAAAGAATAAAAAAAGGGTAAATTTTTTTTTAATTCCTTAAGCCCGTCTGTACCTAAAGTTTTTTGAAGAGGTTCTAAAGAATAATTGGGATCAATTTCTTTTAACGCTATGATTTCGCTAAAATTTTGGCGCAACAATTCCAAGCCTAATTTTTGCGTGCTGGCTAACACGACTGAATAATCTTCAATCAATTTTTTTTCTTTTTGTTCTATGGCTTGATTGATAAACAACACACACTCCAAGCTAAACAATAACGCTACTAGGGGAATGATAAAGGCTAAATGCTTTTTAAGAGTATTCATAAACTTCCCCATCTTCTATATAAAATTTTCGGTGATAAGCGCTAAAATTTTTAGGGAATTTGTGCGTAACCACCACGATCGTAGCGTTTAATTGCGTGTTCATGCCCCTTAACAGGCTCCAGATTTTATCGCTAGAATAATCGTCTAAATTCCCGGTAGGCTCATCGGCTAAAATGAGTTCAGGGCAGTTCGCCATAGCCCTAGCCATAGCCACTCGCTGTTGTTCGCCCCCACTGAGCTCTTTGGGGTAGCGGTTAGCCTTATGGCGTAAATCAATATGCCCTAAAAGTTTTTCTAGCTGCAAGTGGCATTCTTCTTTTTTAACGCCACAAATCACCATCGGTAGTTTGATGTTTTGCTCAATCGTGTAATCTTGGATCAATTTATAATCTTGGAAAACCACGCCAATATTTTTACGCAAATCCAAAATCGTTGATTTTGAAGCGTTATTCATGTTGATATTGCAAACTTCTAATTTACCGCTAAAAAGTTTTAAATCCCCATAGAACGAACGCAAAAGCGTGCTTTTACCGCTCCCGCTAGGCCCTGAAATGAACACAAAATCCTTGCGTTTGATGCGTAAATTAGCATGCTTAATGACCGGTTCGTTTTGCTGGTATTGCAAGCACAGATTGTTCGCTGCGATGATCACACTCATCCAATTCCCTTTTGGCTTAGGATATTTTGGAGCAAAAGATGCGCTTTGTGGTTGTTTAAGGTTTTTAAAGGGCTTTTATTGAGGTAAAAAATCTGATTTTCTGCCAATAAAACAAACAAACGCACAGGCCAATCAAAATCCCCCATACTCAATTCCACTAAAAAATCCCCCTTATTCTCATAAATATTACAAACATGCGCAAAATACCCTTCTTTGATGATTTTTGGGGTTTTTAAAATCGCTCCAACGCTCTTTTTACTCATTGTTATTGTATCAAAAGAAAAATCAAATGCATGGTTATCAAAAGGGGTTTCATTCGATTCTAAAGAATAAATTCTTAAATCATAAATATCTTTTTTGAGTTTATTCCAACGTGCTTCATACTTGCTGACCACCGGGATTTGAGCGTTTTTTTTGATTTCTATCTCGCATTTAAGGTTTTTTAGGGCTAATTTTAAGCTGTCTTCAAAATAAAGGCCATCATCGGTGCGTAATTCCAAAAACCCTCTAGGTTTTAAAACCCTTAAAGCTTCATTTAAAAATTTTTCGCTTAGCACTCGGCGGTGTTTTTTCTCATTCCATGGCACAGGGAAATGCACAAAAATTTTCTCGCACTTGTGATTGGGCATGCTCTCTAAAACCAAACGGCCATCGCCTTGCAAGATGTGCAGATTTTTCAAATCCAACAACTCAATTTGCTTTAACGCTTGCGCGATAGATGGGGTGTGAATCTCTATCCCTAAGCATGTTTTAGTGGGGTTGTTTTTAGCTAATTCTATCAAATGCCTCCCGCTCCCAAAACCAATTTCGGCTAAAATAGGGGCTTGATTTTTTTGGATAAAATCTTCAAAAGTTTCTAAATCAAGGGCTTTTTTTTCGCTCGCATGTTTAGAATTTTCTTGCAAATTATGCGAAATGACTTCAAAAGATTGCGAATAAATCCTTAAAGCTTGTTTTAAAATCTCTCGTTTTAAGGGCGTCGCTTTTTCGCTTTTGATCAAAAAATCACCCTCTCGCCGGATTTTTTGCAATAAAAAAACATCATCCTTAAAACTCGCATGCACACAGCTTTTAGTGGGGTGTTTTAAGCTTAAAAATTCCCTGTAAAAACAAAAATCCCCATTTGTTATTGGGTATTCTAAAGGTTTGGAATCTAATTTGGCTAAAAAATGGGGCATTAAAACCCTTTTAGCGCTCTAAAAACAAACGCACTTCTTTGCTTGGGTGCGACTCTAAACCATCTTTATCCACGCTCACCACTTGATAGCGGTAAGCCACACCCACTTTCATGTCCTTATCCACGAATTGGTTTTTGGTGATATTCCCAAAGCGCAAAGGGGTTTTAGAATTGGCTTCAAAGCGATACACCGCATAAGTGGCTATTTTAGCGCTTGGGTTATTTTCCCATTGAATGAAAGCTGAAGAGTCTTGAATAGTCCCTTTAGTGATGATAGGGGCTTCGGGCCTATCAGCAGTTTCACCCATTGCAGGCTCTTTGGGTAATGCCCCTTCAAGATGCGTTTTATCTACGGCAACGACTTTATAATAACGAGTGAGGTTGTCTTTTTCTATTTTATCCACATAGGAAGTGTTATTAGTTTGAGCGATGAATTTGTATTTATCGTTGCGGTTATTGGAAGCGTAAATGCGATAAGCTACCACATCCGCTTGAGAAGATTTATCCCAACTCAATTCAATGTGTCGTGTGAGGTTTTGGCTCACTCTAACATTAGCGATTTCTTTGGGTAAATCTTTGGTTTTCCCCTCCACTATGATGCTAGGCCTGGATTTATCCCCCATGAAATTTTCAGCAATGACTTGGTAGCGGTATTTTTTCCCATCCTCTAAATCTTTATCAAAAAACTCCACGAATAAGCGGTTTTTCACAGCCCCTACATTTAAAAATTTGCCGTCTTTATTCTGCCTTTGAATGATGTATCTTGAAACGCTGGGATTTGGGTGCGGGCTCCAAAAGACTTTCACGCTTTTAGGGTATTCAAGGCTTGCAAACACGCTTTCTACAGGATTGATAAAGGAGGTTTTTACTAAAATGGGTTCTGAAAGGTTAGAGATTTTATCGCCCTTGTAGGTGGCTAATTGGTAAGTGTAGGAACTCTCTGTTTCTAACCCCTCATCATAATAGTGGGTCGCATAAGGGTTTTTAATCGTGGCGATTCTTTTAAGCTTGGAGTCTTTTTTCAAACGATACAAAATAAACCCATCAATGTCATAAGTGTCAGCGATTTTAGGCCATTCAAAGCCCACTGAACTCACATCGTTAATCGTTTTAATGGAATGGACTACCGGAAGATTAGTATCTGTATTTTCTTGATTATTAAGGGCTGAAAAAGTATGATTCCTGGTAGAAGAACACCCTATAAAAACCGCTAATACCACACTACTTTGCAATAAAAGCGTGAAGTATTTTTTCTTCATCCAAGACCTCATCTAAATTCTCCTTGTCAAAAACTTTTTTAAGATATTCTAACATATCCTTTAATAGGGGAACTTTAAAGTGCAGTTTTTGCTCGCTTCTGGGGTGTTTGAACTCTATCAAATAGGCATGCAGCATGATTCTTATTTCTTCTTTAGAAAGCGCCCCATTAAGCCCGTAAAGGTTATCGCCTATGATGTGTCTGTTCAAATATTCTAAATGCGCTCTGATCTGGTGCGTGCGCCCGGTGAACAATTTAGCCCCTATCAAATCCATGCCATTTTGAGAAGTCAGCAAGCTAGTAAATTCGCTTTTAGAATAACGGCTTTTTTCTTTTTTAGCCGCTTTGAGCGCTATCATTTTTAAGCGGTTATTAGGGTTTCTTGTCAAATAGCATTCCACGCTCATTTTTTCTTCTTTTAAGGGCGTTGAAAGCAAGGCGATATAGTAGCGCCCCATCATTTTGGTTTTGAGTTGCTCGCTCAAACAAACATGGGTAAAATTGTTTTTAGCGATGACAATCCCTCCGCTCGTGTCCTTATCCAAACGATGCACAATCCCGTAGCGCTCTTTTAAGCCAAGATTAGAAAGCTCGTAATTTTTAGATTCCAACCAATCCACTAAAGTAGGCTCTTTCACGCTTGGGGCTTTATGGACGACTAGATTAGGGGGCTTATTCAACACCAACAAATCTTCATCTTCAAAAATGACTTCTATTTCTAAATCAAGCTCTTTTTTTAAGGGTTTGGGCGCGATTTTGGGCGTTAAAAGCGTGATTGCATCGCCCTCTTTTAAGGCTAGCCCCCCTTTTTTCACCTCCTTTTTTTGACAAAACACTAACCCCTCTTTAATCAAATTCAATACCTGGTTTTTAGAAATTTGCAATTCTTTGGCTAAAAATTCATCAATGCGTTTGTAATGGGTAGGGGCAATGAAAACTTTTTGCATTCAAACTCTTTTTTGCATTTTTAAAAACCATTATTCTACTCAAAACCTTAAAAAAATCCTATTTCATTATTTGAATACGCTATAATCGGTGAGCCAACATTTTGTGGCTCAAATCATTTTTAATGAATTGTATGACAATATTAAAAAAACAACACAGATACCAATGATGAATATTTTGCTTATGGGGTATACTGGGAGTGGTAAAAGCTCGCTCATTAACGCTCTCTTTGGTAAAGAAATCGCTAAAGCAGGCGTAGGAAAACCCATCACTCAGCACCTTGAAAAATACATTGATGAACAGAAGGGCTTGATTTTATGGGACACCAAAGGCATTGAAGGTAAAGATTACCACGATACCATGCAAAGCATTAAAAAAGAAATGGAAGATTCTTTTAAAACGCTTAGCGAAAAAGAAGCCATTGATGTGGCGTATCTGTGCGTTAAAGAGACTTCTGGTAGGATTCAAGAGAGAGAGAGAGAGTTATTAAGCTTCACTAAAAGTTGGAATATCCCAACGATTGTCGTTTTCACACACACTCAAGCCGAAGTCGGCGATGCGTTTGTCCAAGAAACTAAAGAGATCATAGGCGAAGAATGGGGGTTTAAAGGTTTTGTCAGAGCCTATGTGAGGGTCAATTCGGTTGCCTTTTCATTTAGGGGGTTGAAAGTCCCTGTTGAAGGTTTAGAAGAATTGGTAGATGAAACGAAAAAATACCTTTCAGACGCTGAAAAAAATAAGAGAAGGCATTTCTTGAGTATTCAAAAAGTTAAGATTCAAGAAAGAAAACAGGCCATGATAGAGGAATGTAAAACCATTATCCATGTTGCATCAGGAGCTGCAGGAGCGGCTGGGCTTATCCCCATACCTTTTAGCGATGCACTCGCTATTGCGCCCATTCAAGCAGGAATGATCTATAAAATGAATGACGCTTTTGGGATGGATTTGGATAAATCTGTGGGCGCGAGTTTGGTCGCAGGATTGTTAGGCGTAACCGCTGTCGCGCAAGTGGGGAGAACGCTCGTTAATGGTTTCCTTAAATTCATTCCTGTTGTGGGGAGTGTTGCAGGGGGCGCAACCGCTGCTGTTATCACAGAAGGCATTGGGTTTGCGTATTTGAAAGTGCTAGAAAAGTGCTTTAATGATGAGACGGGCGAAGTCGAATTGCCTGATGAAGTTGGCATGATAACTTCTCTCTTTAAGGAGAATTATCTCAACTTGGATACAATCAAAAAATTAACGCAATAAGATTAGGGGTTATGAAAAACGCATGGCATTAGACAAAAGGATTTGGATGCATTTTGATCTTTTGCCTTTTGTGTTTATTATTCCCTTGTTGGTGGTTTCTTTTTTATTGATTTTTGAGAGCAGCGCGGTTTTGAGCTTGAAGCAAGGGGTTTATTATGCGATAGGGTTTCTTCTCTTTTGGGTAGTGTTTTTTATCCCTTTCAGAAAGCTCGATCGGTGGCTCTTTGTGTTTTATTGGGCGTGCGTTATTTTATTAGCGTTAGTGGATTTTATGGGATCGAGTAAGCTTGGGGCGCAACGATGGCTAGTCATTCCCTTTACCTCTATCACCTTACAGCCCAGCGAACCCGTGAAAATCGCTATCCTTTTGTTATTAGCGCATTTGATTAAAATCAACCCGCCTCCTTTTAAGGGCTATGATTGGGGCATGTTTTTAAAGCTTAGTTTTTACATTTGCTTACCAGCGGCTTTGATTTTAAAACAGCCTGATTTAGGCACGGCTCTTATTGTGCTCATCATGGGTTTTGGGATTTTACTTATCGTGGGTTTAAGGACTAGGGTGTGGCTCCCTCTTTTTATCGCTCTTTTAGTGGCTTCGCCCATCGCTTATCATTTTTTGCATGATTACCAAAAAAAGCGCATCGCAGACTTTCTTTCTGAAAAACCTAATTACCATGTCATGCAATCCATTATCGCCATAGGTTCCGGTGGGTTTTTAGGCAAATCTAAAGAGGCCTGCACGCAAACCAAATTCAAATTCTTGCCTATTGCAACGAGCGATTTTATCTTCGCTTACTTCGTGGAGCGTTTCGGGTTTTTAGGGGCTATGTTGCTTTTTGCGATTTATATAGGCTTGAGTTTGCATTTATTTTTTTATCTGTTTGAGAGCAACAGCGATTGGTTTTTAAAGATTGTAGCCCTTGGGATTTCTATTTTAATCTTTGTTTATTCCAGCGTGAATATCGCCATGACTTTAGGGTTAGCCCCTGTGGTGGGGATTCCCTTGCCTTTATTCAGCTATGGGGGGAGCAGTTTTATCACTTTTATGATCCTGTTTGCAATCCTAGAAAACCTGCTTGCTTTTCGCTATATTTTTGGATACAATAGCAAACCATCCTTTGGGAATTTTGGATTCTTAGCTCAGCTGGTCAGAGCGCTCGGCTCATAACCGATTGGTCGTAGGTTCAAGTCCTACAGAATCCACCACTCCCGCTTTTTTATTCCTTTTTTAAGTGAAAAGCGATTGGACGCTTTCGTTATGATAAATCCTTCTGATCACTTCCGCAAATAAGGGTGCTACGCTTAAAGTGGTGATTTTATCGCATTTTTGAACTAAAGGGATAGAGTTAGTTATCACCACTTCATCTAACGCGCTTTCTTTAATGCGCTTGATCGCATTCCCACTCAAAACCGCATGCGTGCCTAACGCCATGACAGAAGTTGCCCCTTGCTCTTTTAAGGCCAAAGCGGCTTTACAGATCGTGCCTGCGGTATCAATCATATCATCCACTAAAATCACATCGCGCTCCTTTGCTGAGCCGATAATATTCATCACTTCGCTTTCATTAGCTTTTTCACGGCGCTTATCCACGATGATTAAATCTAAGCCCATTTGATTGGCAAAATACCTAGCTCTTGTAACCCCACCCACATCAGGGCTAGCGATCACAGGGTTTTTTAACGCTTTAGAGCGGATATAATCTCTAAAGACGATAGATCCGTATAAATTATCTACCGGCACATCAAAAAAGCCTTGGATTTGCCCGGCATGCAAATCCATCGTAATGATCCTTTCAATCCCCACTTCTTGCATCAAATTAGCGACCATTTTAGCCGTGATAGGCACTCGTGGAGCCGCTTTTCTGTCCTGTCTGGCATAGCCAAAATACGGCAACACCGCTGTGATAGAATTGGCCGAACTGCGCCTTAAAGCATCTACCATGGCTAACAATTCCATCAAATTGTCATTGACAGGCATGCAAGTGGGCTGGATGATAAAAATATCCTTACCGCGCACCGATTCGCTGATTTGGATATTGATTTCGCCATCGCTGAATTTCCCAATCACCGCTTTGGATAAGGGAAAGCCTAAATGCTTTGACACTTCTTTGCCAAATGCAGGGTGAGCGCTCCCTGAAAAAATCTTAAACCCACGCATCTTTGCCTTAAACCCACGCGCCTTCATCGCTGACACTCCCTAAAATGAATTAAAATCAATTGTAGCGCACCCAAACTAAAAGCGTTTGTTTTCAACCAAGCTCCTTTTCTAATAAGTTTTTTAAGGTAAGATAGGTTTCATTTAAATCAATCCCGCACACCCTAGTTTGAGCGATAACGCTTATAAAATTGCTATCGCCTAAAAACCTAGGCACTAAATGCATGTGCAAATGCTCAGGGATCCCTGCTCCGGCGTTTCTGTGCAAATTCAAACCTACATTGATCCCTTGAGCGCCATAAGCATACAACGCTTTTAACACTTTAGGCACTAATATATTCATGTTCAGCCAAGTATTCAGATCTAAAAGTTCCACGCTCGCTTGATGCTCATGAGGAATGATCAACAAATGCCCCGGGTTATAAGGGTAGGCGTTCATCACCACAAAGAGATCGCTATTTCTATAAAGCACTCTGTTTTCTGGATCTTTTGTGGGGTTTTGAGAAATCTCACAAAAGACACAACTCTTAATTTTTTCTTTCAAATAATTTTCGCGCCAAGGAGCGTATAAATGTTGCATGTTCATTTCCTAAATGTAATTAGGGGCGTCATTAGCGAATAAAATCAAATCGCCTTGAATCGTGGTGGCTTGTAAGATATTTTCCAATTGCGCCTTATCCTTGAGTAAGATTTTTTGAGGGGTTTTCAATTTGGAAGCAATCGTTTTGGAATTCAACTCCCCTGTGATGATAGCGACATCAAAAACCCCGTCTATTTTTTGGGCTAAAATCTCATTACTTTCTGTATTGCTTTCCACTAATCCTGGTGTTACAATGACTTTACGCCCCTCATGCAAGCTCGCTAAACGAATGCCCTCTAACATGCCCTTTAAATTCCCATTAAAGCTATCGTCTATGATGATTTTTTGATTCACTTCCAAAAGTTGCAAACGATGGGCGATAGGGTTGAGTTCTAAAACAAGCCGTTTGATCCTTTCGGTTTCTAATCCTAAATGCTTAGCGATTAAAATGGCTGAAGCGATATTATAAGCGTTGAATTTGCCTAAAACCTTCGTTTCAAATTTTTCCCAAACACTATCTAAAAGCATTTCAAAAGAAGTGCCTTTTAAAGTGGATTGGATGTTTTTAACCAGGCTAGAAACATCTATTAAAGGGCTATCTTTAGAGGCATAGGGCTTGATCTTTTCCACAGAGTAACAAAAGGCTTTTTCTAAGCGCTTGGAATCCAATAATTCCGCTTTAGTTTCGCAAATATTTTCTAAAGTTTTAAAGTATTCTAAATGCTGCTCGCCCACTTCTGCGACCACAACAAGGTGCGGTTCAATGAGGCGGGTGATTTCTTTAATATCGCCCTTATTCCTTGCCCCGGCTTCAGCGATATAGATTTCGCTCTTATCATCTAAATTCTGGTTAATATCGTTCGCAATGCCTAAAAGGGTGTTGACGCTTTTGGGGCTTGCATGCGCGTTGAATGTGGTTTGTAAGATTTGATGCAAGAAATTTTTGGTGCTGGTTTTCCCAAAGCTTCCGGTAATGGCGATGACTTTTAAATTCTTTAAAGAGGCGATTTTGTCTTTAGCGGTTTGCAAATACTGCTTGGATAGGACTTTTTCAAAGATTAAAGAAGCGCTCAAAACGAATATAAATAAACACAAATAGCCCAGTGCGAGCGAAATCCCATTTAAAGGGGCTAATTCTGTGTTTAAGATTTCATGCAAGATTAAAAAGAGTAATAAGAAAATAAAAAAGCGCTTCACCCTTGGCGTGAAAACTAAAGGCTTGTCGTTGCGTTTGGCCCAGATAATGAGCATGGGCATTTGAACAACGCCGCAAAAGAAATCAAAAACAAACGGCATTTTGAAAGCATACGATAGGATAAACACCCCTAAAGGCAAGAGAAAATAAATCCCATGCCAACGCATTTTGTGGTGCTTGGTTAAGATCCTAAACACGCTGTAATGATACCATTGCAATAAAGTCATCATATAATAGCCAAGCCCTGTTATAAAGAGCCAACGAAACGCTAAATTCAGCCAACTAAGACTTTGCATGATGATAATTCTCCACTAGTTTTTCAATCTCTTTTGCTTGGTTTAAAAAAAAGAAATGATCCCCTTCTAAAACGAATAACGCGCTCTTTTTCAATAAGGTTTGCATTTTTTGAGCGGAGCTTAAGGGGGTTGCTTTATCATCTTTACCCCAAAATAATAAAACTTCCTTCTCGCATCGTTTGAAATGCTCGCTAAAGTCTTCGCTAATCACTTTTTTAAAGGTTTCATACATCGCTTGATTAAGCCCCATAGCGTCCTTACTCCTCAAAAACCCTAAATTCAAGCCTAATTTTTTAAAGATTTTAGCTAAAAGGATTTTACAACGCACTTTTAAGGGTTTTGGCTCTAAGATCCCCGCGCTGCTCAATAAAACAATCCGTTCGTTTTCACACAAGATCGCTACTTTCCCTCCAAAGCTATGCCCAAAAACGACATGCGCTTTTTTACCCACGCTTTTTAAGAATAAATTGATGATATTAGCATAATCTTTAGTCTCTAAGACTTTTTCATCGTTAGGGCTTTGATTGAAGCCGGGCAAATCCACATACAAATGATTGTAATCCAAAAAACAGCCTTGAAACGCTTGTTGCATGATTTCTTTAGAGCTCCCCCAGCCATGCAAAAACAAGGCGTTTAAAGGGCTATGGTGGTCTATAAAAGTGTAGGAAATGTCAAAAACGCTATCCAAATAAGCGATACTGCGTTTAGCCATTCATTTATTCTTTTGGATTTGCAACAAATAAGAGTTTTTAACTTGGATTTTAGGGGTTTTGGGTAACGATTGCGCTAAATTTTCTAGCGTTGTTTTAAAATCATCAAACAAATAATGGGCCAAACTGCCAGGAATGGGGTTGATCTCATTAAGATACACTTCATTTTCTATGACAAAAAAATCGCAACGGATGATCGCGCCACTAAACAAATCATTATAGAGTTTTTTAAAATTTTCTTTTAATTGTTCTTCTAGGGCGTTAGAAAGATTCGCTTTAGGGGCTTTATTGCGTGAAAAATCCAAATATTTTTGTTTGAAATCTAAAAATTCCTGTTTGTTAGGCTCTTCAATATAAGAAAAACAAAAATCCTTTTTGATCTTGCAACCGGCTAAATTGTATTCTTTCACTCCCTGAATGAAAGGCTCTATTAAGACTTCTTTAGAATATTCAAACGCGCTGTCTAAAGCGTAAATCAATTCTTTTTCTTCTTTCACAACGCTCACCCCTAAAGAGCTTCCGGCGTTACTGGGCTTGACAATGAAAGGGAAATTAAACCCAATCAAATCCAGGGCGTTAGCGCGGTTTTTTTCATTCAAAAGAACATAATCTAAAGTCTTTACCCCTAAATCTTTGGCGTAAAGTTTGGTTAAATATTTGTTGTAACTCAGCACGCTCGCTTCAATCCTGGGGCCTATGAAAGCGATACGATAAAATTCCAACAAGCTCGCTAATTTCCCGTCTTCGCCATCGCCCCCATGCACAAGATTGATCACTAAAGGCAATTCTATTATCTTAGCGCCTAAAAACGAGTTTTTAAGCAAGCCATTGTGTGTGAGGATTAGAGGGGGTAATTTTTTTTCTTTGATTTGAGCGAAGTATTTTGAATGCATGTTGGATTCTTCAATCAAATAAAAATGATGGTTTTCATCTAAAAAAATAAAATGTTTAATCCTGTCTTTTAACACTCCTTTAAGCGCGATCGCGCTCACAATACTGATTTCATGCTCAAAACTCGCCCCACCAAATAAAACGCAAAACTCCACGATCAAACTCCCTAAAAACGATTGCAATCAAGTCTATCTATATTTACCTAAAAAAAGGCTTTTGAATTTTCTTAAAATTAAAATTTAATATTGAAAAATCCCAAAATATGGATGACTAATAACGCGCTCAATCCGGCTAAAACACCCGCTAAAGCGTCATCAGCCACAACCCCTAAGCCCCCTTTAACTTCTTTGTCTATTTTGCCAATGAGTGAGGGCTTAGTCATATCATAGATCCTAAAAAAGATAAAACTCAAAACCACGCCCGCTAACGATAACCCGCTAATCGCCATCGCCAACCACATGCCCACTAATTCGTCTATCACAATGTAAGAGCTGTCATGCCTCTTAGTCTCTTCTTCTTCCTTGTCTATTTGAGCGATAGCGATAAGCCCAACAAAAATCGCCCCTAAAAACAAAGTGTTAGCCGAAAAAAATAAAATAGGTAAGCCTAATAACAACGCCACTAAACTCCCTATCGTTCCTGGAGCTTTTTTAGAATACCCGCTAAAAAAAAGGGTTAAAAAACACGTGCGAAGACTAAATTTATCCAATCATTGCCTTAAATTCTTTTTAAATCATGGCATTTTAGCATTTTATTTGCATTAAAAAGCGATTTTCTTAAACAATAAGGCTTAATTTTAAGCGCGTTTTAGTATGATACCTTTTAAATTCTCTTTAAAAATTAAAGGTTAATTTTAAAATGTTGCTTTTCACTCCAGGCCCTGTAGCTATTAGCGAAGAGATGCGATCAAGCTTTTCTCAGCCAATGCCCCACCACCGCACTAAAGATTTTGAAAAGATTTTCCAAAGCGTGCGAGAAAATTTAAAAAAAATGACCGGTTTAGAAGAAGTTTTGCTTTTAAGCAGCAGCGGGACGGGGGCTATGGAAGCGAGCGTTCTTTCCTTGTGTCAAAAAGAGTTGCTTTTTGTTAATGCGGGCAAGTTTGGCGAAAGGTTTGGCAAGATTGCTAAAGCCCATTCTATCAAAGCTCATGAATTAGTCTATGAATGGGACACGCCGGCTCAAGTGGATAAAATATTAAACGCGCTTAAAGCCAACCCCAACATTGATGCGTTTTGCATTCAAGCATGCGAGTCTAGTGGGGGTTACGACACCCTGTAGAAAAAATCGCTCAAGCGATCAAAGAAACTAACCCGAATGTTTTTGTGATAGTAGATGCGATCACCGCTTTAGGGGTTGAGCCTTTAGAAATAACGCATGTGGATGCACTCATTGGAGGGAGTCAAAAAGCGTTCATGCTGCCTCCTGCGATGAGCCTAGTCGCATTGAGCCAGAATGCAATTGAGCGTATAGAAGAACGCGATGTGGGGTTTTATTTCAATTTGAAGAGCGAATTGAAAAACCAAAGGAATAACACCACGAGCTACACCGCTCCTATTTTACACACTTTAGGGTTGCAGCGCTATTTTGAATTGGTGCGGAATTTAGGGGGCTTTGAAGTGCTCTATAAGGAGACTAAACGAGTCGCTTTAGCCACTCAAAAAGCCGTTTTAGCGCTCGGTTTAAAGATTTTCCCTAAAAGCCCGAGCTTGAGCATGACAACGATTGTTAGCGAGCATGCCAAAGAATTAAGAAACCTTTTAAAAGAAAAATACCAGGTGCAATTTGCGGGCGGACAAGAGCCTTATAAAGACGCGCTCATTCGCATCAACCACATGGGGATCATTCCTGTTTATAAAAGCGCTTACGCCTTAAACGCCCTAGAATTAGCCTTAAACGATTTGGATTTAAGGGAATTTGACGGTGCGGCGAATACAACCTTTTTGAAGCAATATTACGAAATTTAAGGACTATAATGCATTATTCTTATGAAGCCTTTTTAAAAGACAGCCTGGAGTTAGCTAAACAAGTGGAGCGAATTTGTGGTATCCCAGAAGCCCTTGTGTGCGTGATGCGAGGGGGCATGACTTTGACGCATTTTTTGAGTTTGCACTGGGATTTAAGGGAAGTTTATGGCATCAATGCGATTTCTTATGACACCACCCACCGACAAAACGCCCTAAAAATTGAAAATACCCCCACGATTAAAGATCATTTAAAAACCATTTTGGTGGTAGATGAAATCGTAGATAGCGGTAATTCTTTAGAAGCGGTACTTAAAGTGTTGCAAGACAAACACCCTGATAAAAAGTTTTATAGCGCGAGTTTGTTCCAAAAGACAAGCGCGAAATACAAAGCCGACGCGTTTTTAAAAGACGCTCCCGAATGGATTGATTTCTTTTGGGAAGTGGATTTGAAAAACTTAAAAAGCCATTAACATGCAAGTTAAAGAAAACAAACAACTCTGCCTGATCTCATTAGGTTGCTCTAAAAACCTGGTGGATTCAGAGGTGATGTTAGGCAAGCTTTATAATTACACGCTCACTGATGACGCTAAAAACGCTGATGTGATTTTGATCAACACTTGCGGTTTTATTGAAAGCGCTAAACAAGAGAGTATCCAAACCATTCTCAACGCCGCCAAAGACAAAAAAGAGGGGGCGATTTTGATTGCGAGCGGGTGCTTGAGCGAGCGCTATAAAGATGAAATCAAAGAGTTGATCCCTGAAGTGGATATTTTTACCGGCGTGGGGGATTATGACAAGATTGATATTTTGATCGCTAAAAAACAAAACCAGTTCAGCGAGCAAGTGTTTTTAAGCGAGCATTATAACGTGCGCATCATCACGGGATCGAGCGTGCATGCTTATGTTAAAATTTCTGAGGGTTGCAACCAAAAATGCTCTTTTTGCGCTATCCCTAGCTTTAAGGGGAAATTGCAAAGCAGGGAATTAGACTCCATTTTAAAAGAAGTAGAAGATCTAGCCCTTAAAGGCTATAAAGATATGACTTTTATCGCTCAAGATTCTAGCTCATTTTTATACGATAAGGGGCAAAAAGACGGCTTGATCCAGCTCATTAGAGCGATTGACAAACAGCAAGCCTTAAAGAGCGCGCGTATTTTATACCTCTACCCCTCTAGCACCACTTTAGATCTGATTGGCGCGATTGAAGACTCGCCTATTTTTCAAAATTATTTTGACATGCCCATCCAGCACATCAGCGACTCCATGCTTAAAAAAATGCGGCGCAACTCCAGCCAAGCGCACCATTTAAAGCTTTTAGATGCCATGAAACAGGTTAAGGAAAGCTTTATAAGAAGCACGATCATTGTAGGGCATCCAGAAGAAAATGAGGGCGAATTTGAAGAATTGAGCGCGTTTTTAGACGAGTTCCAGTTTGACAGATTGAATATTTTTGCTTTCAGCGCGGAAGAAAACACGCATGCCTATTCTTTAGAGAAAGTGCCTAAAAAATCATCAACGCCCGCATTAAAGCCTTGAATAAAATCGCTTTAAAACACCAAAACCATTCTTTTAAGGCTTTGTTGAATAAGCCTATTAAGGCGTTAGTGGAGAATAAAGAGGGCGAGTATTTTTACAAAGCAAGGGATCTCAGGTGGGCGCCTGAAGTGGATGGGGAAATTTTAATCAATGACAGCGCCTTAACCACCCCTTTACAACCCGGGCATTACACGATTGTGCCTAGTGCGTTTAAAGACAATATCTTACTCGCTAAGGTTTTAAGCCCTTTTTAAAAGTTAGCCATAAGGCTAAAAGTGTGGCTATAGCGTAGCTGGAGCGTGGGGGTTTGCGTTTTTTTTGTTAAAATGCCCGAGAAAAATCCGCTTGAGGCATGCAAAAATGAAAAACATTTATCTTGATGTGAAAGCCAGCATTGAAAATCTCCAAAATATTTTTAAAAACACTGATAATGAAAATGAAAGACTAAAAAAATCCAACCAAGAAGCGTTAAAGGTGTTTCAAAAATTAGAATCTGAAAGTTTAAAAGAGCTTGAAAGTTTAAAAAATAATGAAGAGTGGGAAAAATTTAGCTTTTTATGGGGAAACCAATGCGGGGAAATCAACCCTCATTGAATGCTTGAGGCTGTTTTTTAAAGAACGAAGTAAAATGGATCAACAAGAGTGCTTCAGGCAACTCTATTCAGAGAAAAATCATAGAGGCAGCGGGCATGCTCTTTTGGAGCTAGAAAAATTCCAAGATGGAGCGATCATAGGCGATGGGAGGAGCGATTTCACTACAGAAACCAAATCTTACACCCTCAAGCACGGCAACAAAACCTTTACTTTGCTGGATGTTCCAGGGATAGAAGGCGACGAACAAAAAGTGATTGATCAGATTTCTAACGCAACGCAAAAAGCCCATGCTATTTTTTATGTTACCAAAAAGCCCACTCCTCCGCAAAAAGGAGAAGAGGGAAAAGAAGGGACGATTGAAAAAATCCAAAAACAACTCGATTTGCAAACAGAGGTATGGACGATTTACAACAAACCGATTAACAATCCAAGAGCTTTTAAAGATGGGCTTATTGATGGAAGCGAAAAAGAAAGCTTAAAAATTTTAAATAAAGAAATGAAAAACATTTTAGGCAAACACTACATGGGGCATCAAATAGTCAGCGCTCAAATGGCTTTCTATGGTCTTTCATCGGCGTTGCTGCCAGAGAGTGATTTTTACAAAAACAAACAAAAATTTTTAGATTTTTTTAAAACGGAAGAATGGTTATTGTATAAATCCCGTTTCCAACAATTAGGTGGATTTATAACCGAAGTGCTTCTTGAAAACTCACGCAAAAAAATCATAGAATCCAACTGCAATAAAGCCTTAAAAGTGGTAGAACAATTGCAAAAAGCGATAAAAACCACGATTAAAAAACGGATCGATCCAATGATTAAAGAAGCACAAGAACACCAACAAGAAGCCCGCTATAATCTGGATCGTTCTACAGAAAAATTTATATTAAATTTAACCAATTCAGCGTTCCACGAAATCGATCAATTTAAATCTGACTTGAGAGAAAAAATGTATGTGCATATTAACAAAAATATTGAAGATGGGGAATGTGAAGAAATTTTTGAAAATGAGCACAAACAAAGAGCTGAAAAATTGCGTAAAAACACAGGACGGCACTTTAATGAATGCAAGGAACGATTCATTGAAGAGATGAAAAAAGATATTGAACAATTTGAAGAGAGGATTAAAGATTCTCTAATAATGTTAGATCGCATCAACATTGATAGTGGTTTTGATAGTGGTTTTGATTTTAGTTTCAATATTGATAGCGGTATTAATAAAATAGGCTTATTCGCTTCAATAGGAGGTTTGGCTCTGCTTTTAGCGGCACCTGGATTAGGTGAGTTTGCACTATTTGGAGGATTGGTTTTAGGAGCAATTGGGATAGTTAAATCAGTGTGGAGTTTTTTTGATTCAGACTATAAAAAATCCCAACAAAGAAAAAAAGTGGATGAGAAGTTAGATGAAGCTTGTGAAAAAATTGCAGAGAATGTGAAAAGCCGCATTGAAAGTTATAAAAAAGGCGCATCTGAAATGATTGAGAATTTAAAAGCCAGTTTTAACGATCTTATTGTTTGTTACGAGCGCATGAGGGAAGGGCTAATAAAGGCCGGTGAAGACTTATGGCACTTAGATAATCGCATCAAAACCACATTAAAAAACAAAGGAACGTGCAATGAATGAAACGCTAGAACAATTTAAAAGAAACCAAAAGAGGAATCAAGAAATTCTTCAAAAATTACTTGATTTTGTCCATACTAGGGAAAAATACGGCATTAAGGTTGAAGAGTCTCTCAAAGACAAGATCCGTAATGCGATGAAAGATGTTTCTGGTCAAAAACTGAAAGTGGCTTTAGTGGGAGGTTTTTCTTGTGGGAAAACATCCATAGCGGCAGCGTGGATCGATCGCTTGGATGAGAGCATGAAGATAGACCACAAAGAATCCAGCGATGCAGTTAAATTCTATGATATAGATAATGAAATGGAGCTGGTTGACACCCCGGGACTATTTGGGTTTAAAGAAAAAATAACTGATAGCGGCAAAATAGAACGCTATAAAGATATTACCAAAAAATATATCAGCGAAGCCCATCTCATTTTATACGCGCTCAACCCGTCAAACCCCATCAAAGAAAGCCATAAGGACGATTTGAACTGGTTTTTTAGGACGCTCAATCTTTTATCCAGGACGATATTTGTCATCAGCCGTTTTGATGAAGAAGCGGATATTGAAGATGAAGAAGATTGCAACAAAAGATTTAAGATCAAAAAAGAAAACATCCAAAGCCGACTGGATGATCTCATTTCTTTAAGCGAAGAAGAAAAAGAAAGTTTGATTATTGTCGCTGTTGCGGCAAACCCTTTTGATTTGGGGGTGGAACACTGGCTAAAGTATCAAGAAGAGTTTCAAAAGCTCTCACACATCAAAGCCTTGCAAGACGCGACACAAAAAAAGATTAAAGAAAATGGCGGGAAATTAACCATTATAGAAGAAGCCAAAAAAAGCGTCATTCAAGATGTGGTCCATAGGCAAATGCCGCCCGCAAAACAAGCGTTGCAAGATATTAATAGAGAAATGGAATATTTGAATAAAACGCTTGAAAAAAGGCGAAAGGACATTCAAGATTTAAATAAAGAAATTTCTCAAGCCCGCATTCATTTAAGAGAATTTATAATAAGGTATTTTAGCGATCTCATCCTTCAACTTTCTGGCACCAGCCTAGAAACCTTTAACGATTTTATTATTAGAGAAATAGGCGATGAATATATCAATATGGAAACAAGAGTCAAAAATGAATTTGAAAAACAAACGCAAGGGATTGTAAATGAAATTACTAAAATTGAAACTGGTTTTAACGCCGATATGAGTTTTTTTGAAAAGCATGCCGGAGCATTGGGGAAAATTGGAATCGATCTTTTAAAACAAAGCGGTTTTATCAATGCAACTAACATCAAACTGGCTAGAGATGGGATAGCGGCTGTGGGAAAATTTGTGGGCGTAGATTTGGCTTTTAAATTCAAACCTTGGGGCGCTGTAAACTTGGCAGGCAGCATAAACAAAGGTTTACCGCTTATCGGTCTTGCTTTTGAAGTGTGGGATTCTTGGAAAGAAAGCCAAAAAATAGAAAAACTTAAAAAAGCTAAAGGAGAAATGGAATCTAATTTTGACGGACAAAAACAAGAAATCTTGAATCTCATCAACGATGAAACCAGATTCAAACAAACATGTTTCCCAATGGCGTTGGAACTAGAAAAATGCATTCAAGAATGCGAAGAAAATGTTAAAAAAACGCAAGAGTGCGCTCAAGGACTGGAAAAGTGGATTCAAACCGGCGAAGATTTCATCAAGGGCGAAGATTTCATAGAAGTTGAGCCTAAAAGAGGAATGAACTGAATTTGTGTTAAAATACCGAATGCGCCAACGCTAGAACGCTTGCTAGTTTTTGGCTAGTAAGCGGTATTTTAAATATTTCAATAAGGAAAGGCGATGTTTTCTAAAATTTGCGCATCTTTTAAGCTTGCCAACGCATTCAAAGGTTTTATATGCAAACGCATTTCAAGCCCTGGGCAAAGCACTCGCATTGCCAATATGATTTGGGATATAAAAAACGCTCTTGAGGGCGAAAACGATCCATCAAGTAATGCGGGCAAGACTTTGGATTTGGTAGTGAAGTTTAAAAAAGAGCACCCGCAAGATTTTAACGAATTGTTTGAAATTTTAAAAGATCTCATCCAAGAATACGAGCAAAATCCTGACGAGATCAAGCAAAATCTTAAAGAAATCTTAAAGTAAGACAAGGCATGAACCACCTTTTAATCCTTTATAACCCTTACTACCAACAAGATGTCATCCAACAACATTTAAGCGTTTTACAGGAAAAATCCCAAGTGGGCTTTGGTAAAATCCGATCAAAGCTCAACAATCAAGAAAAGCACGACTCCTTAGAAGAGATTTACAAAGCCACTAATGAAAAAAATTTTTTGCAGCTTTTTTTGACCGATTACGCTAATTTATTTGCCGCTAAGGTGATAAAAGTTTCTAAAGAGATTGATGAGAGTTTGATCCCTAGCTACTATAAAGAAAAAAATTTGGAAGTGGAAGACTTTTTTGTTATCAGCGATTTAAGGGAATTAGCCAGGGAAGATTTTAGCCTTTTAAGGGATCAATTTTTAGCCAATTTCATCGCCCCAAACAACCACACTTACGCCATTTATGGGAATAATTACGTCTATCCTTTGCCGGTAAAGTTAAAAGAAGAGCGTTCTTATTTTTTAGGCGATGAAAAGCATTATCTGAGCGTGTATAAAAGCAAAGAATATTTAACCATGCAAGAAAATTTCATGCGTTTTGTTTTTGGCAAAAGGCTTTTTTACCTCTTACACCCTGACAGCATCAATAACATCATTCATGCCGAATTAGAGCTTTTACAAAGCGAAAACGATCTTTTGAATGATTTTACCAGCATCATCGTCAAATACTCCAAAACCTTAGAATACGAAATTTATACTTTTGCTAAACAAGTTCTTTTAAAGGCTTGCAAAAACGATCCCAGCCTTTATGATTTAGCTTATAAAGTCCAAGGAAAATCTTTTACGCTTAAAGATTTTTTCACTCAAAAGCCCAATCTTGGGAGCGTTAAATTTTTACTCAGACACGAAAAAGTCCAATGCCATTTAGAAGAAAACTTAAAAAGATTCATCAATTATCCTTTTTCAAAAAGCCTAAGCCTTATTCAAAACATCCGCAACGAAGCCGTCCACACAAAAGCTCCAGGTTTGAATGAAGTGGAAAAACTCAGGAATGAAATTTTAGGCATAGAAGGCGCAAGCTTACTCAAAGGCGTTTTAACCCACAAGGAAACTTCATAAAAGCGCAACCCATTCAGCATGCGTTTAGCACCGATTTGACAGTGCGAGATTTTAAACCCTATTTAGAGCCTTTAAGAGAGGGGAAAAATTTATTGGGTTTTTCGGGTGGGTTGGATTCCACTTGCTTGTTTTTTCTTTTAGTTGGAGAAAATATCGTTTTTGACATCGCTTTAGTGGATTATAACACGCAAAAACAACGCCTTGAAATCATCCAACATGCTCAAACACTCGCAAAAACACACCATAAAAAATGCTACATCCATCACGCCCCAAAAATCGCACGCAATTTTGAAATGCAAGCGAGAAAAGTTCGTTATGATTTTTTTGAAACCCTAATCAAAGAGCATTCTTACAAGCATTTGATTTTAGCGCACCATTTGAATGACAGGCTGGAATGGTTTTTGATGCAACTAAGCAAAGGAGCCGGATTAAACACGCTTTTAAGCTTTCAAGCTTATGAAAAAAGAGGGTTTTATGCGATTGTTCGCCCCTTACTCTACACCCCTAAAGACACCCTTAAAACGCTCGCTAAAGATTGGGAATTTTTTGAAGATGATTCTAATTCTTCTTTAAAATTCAAACGCAATTTTTTCAGGAAACATTACGCTAACGCCTTGATGCAACATTATTCTAAGGGCATTATCCAAAGTTTTAAATTTTTGGATCAAGAAAAAGAGTGGCTTTATCCTTTGATGCCTGTTTCACAAAGGCATGGGATCACTTTTTTTAAGCGTTCGCAAAACGCGCTGTTTATGGTGGATAAAATCTTAAAGCAAAAGGGGTATGTGTTGAGCTTTTCTCAAAAAGAAGAAATCAAACGCCATTTTTTTAGCTTAGAAATCGCTCAAAAATTCATCATTGAAAGCGACAAAGAGCATGCGTTCATCGCCCTTAAACCCCCAAAAACTTTAAGCATGCCAAAGGATTTTAAAGACAGGGCTAGGCGGTTGAATATCCCTAAACGCTTACGGCCTGTTTTATACGCAGAGTTTTTAAAACAACCAACGCATGATTTTTTAACCCGTTTTAAACAGAGTTTAATGGATCTATAAAAGAGCTTCATTTTAATCAAGCGATAAGTTTTTAAAGCGCTTTTTAACCTTGATTGTGTCAAAATACAGCAAAAAACTTTGATATGAGAATGAATGGACTTTAAGAATAAAAAATGGCTTTTTCTAGCCCCTTTGGCAGGCTATACGGATTTGCCTTTTAGGAGCGTGGTGAAAAAATTTGGCGTGGATGTTACCACAAGCGAAATGGTGAGCTCGCATTCGTTAGTGTATGCGTTTGATAAAACTTCTAAAATGTTGGAAAAATCCCATTTAGAAGATCATTTCATGGCACAAATTTCAGGCTCTAAAGAGGGCGTAGTCAAAGAAGCGGTGGAGAAAATCAACGCTTTAGAGCATGTGAGTGGGATTGATTTTAATTGCGGTTGTCCTGCCCCTAAAGTGGCTAATCATGGTAACGGGAGCGGGCTATTGAAGGATTTAAACCACTTGGTGAAGCTTTTAAAAATCATCAGAGAAAACACGAATAAAAAGATCACAAGCGTGAAAGTGCGTTTAGGCTTTGAAAAGAAAATCCCCAAAGAAATCGCTCATGCCTTAAATGACGCGCCGGTGGATTATGTGGTGGTGCATGGGAGGACACGAAGCGACAAATATCAAAAAGACAAAATAGATTATGAAAGCATCGCTTTAATGAAAAAGATTTTAAAAAAGCCTGTGATAGCCAATGGCGAAATTGACAGCGTGAAAAAAGCCTTTGAAGTCTTGCAAATCACGCAAGCTGATGGGCTAATGATAGGGCGAGCAGCCTTAAGAGCCCCATGGATATTTTGGCAAATCAGAAACAACACCACCGAATTACCCGCAGTCGTGAAAAAAGACCTGGTTTTAGAACATTTTGATAAAATGGTGGAGTTTTATGGGGATAGGGGGGTAGTGATGTTTAGGAAGAACTTGCATGCTTACGCTAAGGGCGAGATGCAAGCGAGCGCGTTTCGTAATTGCGTCAATACCCTTACAGAAATAAAGAGCATGCGAGAGAGCATAGAGGGATTTTTTAATCAAGAAGCGTTACAAAGTGAAGTGCCATTATGGGTAGAATTGAATCAAAAAAGCGTTTGAAAGCGTTCATTTTTTTAACCAGTTTGGGGGTTTTGTGGGGCAATGCCGCTGAAAAAACGCCTTTTTTTAAAACGAAAAACCACATTTATTTGGGTTTTAGGCTAGGCACAGGGGCTAATACGCGCACAAGCATGTGGCAACAAGCCTATAAAGACAACCCCACTTGCCCTAGCAGCGTGTGTTATGGCGAGAAACTAGAAGCCCATTATAAGGGGGGTAAAAACCTGTCTTATACCGGGCAAATAGGCGATGAAATAGCTTTTGATAAATACCATATTTTAGGCTTAAGGGTGTGGGGGGATATAGAATACGCTAAAGCACAATTGGGTCAAAAAGTGGGGGGTAACACCCTTTTATCCCAAGCGAATTACAACCCAAGCGCGATTAAAACCTACGATCCTATTTCAAACGCTCAAAGTTCTTTGAATTTGCAAAAAACCCCAAGCCCTCAAAACTTCCTTTTTGATAACGGGCATTTCATAGCGTTTGGTTTGAACGTGAACGTGTTTGTCAATCTCCCTATAGACACCCTTTTAAAACTCGCTTTAAAAACGGAAAAAATGCTGTTTTTTAAAATAGGCGTGTTTGGTGGGGGTGGGGTGGAATACGCTGTGCTATGGAGTCCTAGTTATCAAAACCAAAACACGCAACAAGATGATAAATTTTTTGCAGCGGGTGGGGGGTTTTTTGTGAATTTTGGAGGCTCTTTGTATATAGGCAAACACAACCGCTTCAATGTGGGGCTAAAAATCCCTTATTACAGCTTGAGCGCGCAAAGTTGGAAAAACTTCGGCTTTAGCAATGTGTGGCAGCAACAAACGATCCGACAAAACTTCAGCGTTTTTAGGAATAAAGAAGTTTTTGTCAGTTATGCGTTCTTGTTTTAGTGTGGCTTCGTTCCCATTAAATGTTGATGATAAGATCCAAAAGATCATTTTATCGTTACAAAAATCAACGCTTCAAAGATAAATAGGTTAAAATACTCCAAAATCTTTTTTTTTTTTTTTGAAATCCAATCAATTTATAGTAAAATTAGGTTAATTGTAAATATATTATCACTTCATGATATTCTTACAACAAAAACATTACTTTAAGGAACATTTTATGAAAAAACGATTTTTACTCTCTCTCTCTCTCTCGCTTGTGGCATCATCGCTCCACGCTGAAGACAACGGCTTTTTTGTGGGCGTGGGCTATCAAATCGGCGAAGCGGTGCAAATGGTCAAAAACACCGGCGAATTGAAAAATTTGAACGACAAATACGAACAATTGAGTCAGTATTTAAATCAAGTGGCTTCGTTGAAGCAAAGCATTCAAAACGCCAACAACATTGAGCTGGTCAATAGCTCTTTAAACGATTTGAAAAGCTTTACCAACAACAACTATAACAGCACCACCCAATCGCCCATCTTTAACGCCGTGCAAGCCGTTATCACTTCGGTATTGGGTTTTTGGAGTCTTTATGCGGGGAACTACTTCACTTTTTTTGTGGTCAATAAGGATACTAAACAACCCGCTAGCGTTCAGGGTAACCCTCCTTTTAAAACGATTACCAAAAACTGCACAGGAATTGAAAACTGCGCTATGGATCAAACCACTTACGACAAGATGAAAAAACTCGCTGAAAATCTCCAAGCGGCCCAACAAAACGCTACCACTAAAGCGAACAATCTTTGCGCTTTATCCGGATGCGTCACAACAGGCTCATCATCAAGCTCGCCAAACTCAACCGTAAGCAACGCTCTTAACTTGGCGCAACAGCTTATGGATCTAATCGCAAACACTAGGACTGCTATGATGTGGAAAAATATCGTCATCAGTGGTGTTTCAAACGCGTCCGGTGCTATCAATTCCACTGATTACCCAACGCAATATGCGGTGTTTAACAACATCAAGGCGATGATACCTATCTTGCAACAAGCGGTTACGCTTTCTCAAAGTAACCACACCCTATCTGCTAGTTTGCAAGCTCAAGCTACAGGATCTCAAACAAACCCTGAATTCGCTAAAGACATCTACAATCTCGCTCAAAACCAAAAGCAAGTCATCTCTTACGCTCAAGATATTTTCAATCTCTTTAGTTCTATCCCTAAAGAACAGTATCGTTATTTAGAGAAAGCCTATTTGAAAATACCCAATGCAGGTCAAACTCCTACTAACCCTTACAGACAGGAGGTGAATTTGAACCAAGAGATTCAAACGATTAAAAACAATGTGAGTTATTATGGCAATCGGATTGATTCAGCTTTAAGCGTGGCTAGAGATGTTTATAACCTAAAATCCAATCAAGCAAACATTGTAACCGCCTATAGCAACGCTAATAATCTAAGCCAAGAGATTTCTAAACTCCCCTATAACCAAGTCAATACAAAAGACATTGTTACGCTACCTTACGATAAAAACGCCCCAGCAGCGGGCCAATACAACTACCAAATCAACCCAGAGCAGCAATCCAATCTTAACCAAGCTTTAGCGGCGATGAGCAATAACCCCTTTAAAAAAGTGGGCATGATCAGCTCTCAAAACAATAACGGCGCTTTGAACGGGCTTGGCGTTCAAGTGGGCTATAAACAATTCTTTGGCGAAAGCAAAAGATGGGGGTTAAGGTATTACGGTTTCTTTGATTACAACCACGGCTACATCAAATCCAGCTTTTTTAACTCGTCTTCTGACGTATGGACTTATGGCGGTGGGAGCGATTTGTTAGTGAATTTTATCAACGATAGCATCACAAGAAAGAACAACAAGCTTTCTGTGGGTCTTTTTGGTGGTATCCAACTAGCAGGGACTACATGGCTTAATTCTCAATACATGAATTTAACAGCGTTCAATAACCCTTACAGCGCGAAAGTCAATACTTCTAATTTCCAATTCTTGTTCAATTTGGGTTTGAGAACCAATCTCGCTACAGCTAAGAAAAAAGACAGCGAACATTCCGCGCAACATGGCATTGAACTAGGCATTAAAATCCCCACCATTAACACCAACTACTATTCTTTTCTAGGCACTAAGCTAGAATACCGAAGGCTTTATAGCGTGTATCTCAATTATGTGTTTGCTTATTAAAAAATCTCCTTTTTAAAATAGGGGGAGCTTCATCAAATCTATTTTGATAGTTATCAATATTTGATGAAAATAAAGTCAAAAACAAAATAAACCAAATCACCCAATTATCTTTGATAATTGGGTAATCTAAGAGAATCGTTTAATACTCTTCAAACATTTCTTGGATTTTTTCTTTATTATTTGTTTTGGTTAAAGCGAGTTGTAAAAGCACCCTAGCTTTTTGAGGGTTTAAATTATCGCTTGTGATAAAGCCATAAGCCTTGTCATCAATCTCGCCTGAAGTAACCTCACCACTGCCTACCCTGCTAGAACGAACGATAACCACCCCCATTTGGCTCGCTTCTTGCATCGCTTTTAAAAACCCAGCGCTCACATTCCCATTACCCACCCCGGCTATCACAACGCCTTTTGCATGCGATTTCAGGCTCGCTTGGAATAAATCGGGGGTCATGCCAGCATGCGTGTAAATAATATCCACTTTAGGCAAGGGGGTTTTTAGCTCTAAAATAGAAAATTCGCTCTCTATCGTGTGTTTTCTTAAAGGTTGCATGTAATAGCGCACTTTACCATAATACACGCTCCCTATCGCGCCACTATTTAAGGCTTTAAAGGTGGAAGTGTGGGTGGTGTGCGTTTTAATCGCTTCTCTAGCGCTAAAAATAGTATCGTCCATCACCACCAACACGCCCTTATTCGCACTTTTTTCATCGATCGCTACGCTCAGCGCGTTATACAAATTCAAAGCGCCATCCGCGCTCAAAGAAGAAGCGTTACGCATCGCTCCTACCAACACGACCGGTTTTGTGGAGCGTAAAACCAAGTTTAAAAAATACGCGCTCTCTTCTAAAGTGTCCGTGCCATGCGTGATGACCACGCCTTGAATACGGCTATCGTCTAGCAATGCTTGGGCGCGTTTGGCGAGCTTGAACCATATTTCTTCATTCATGTCTTGTGAGCCGATGTTAGAAATCTGTTCCCCTTGAATGCGAGCAATCTTGTTGAGACTAGGGATAGCCTTCAAAAGCTCTTTGATGCCCAACTCACCACTCTTATAACTACCCGAACTCGCGCTCGCACCACTCCCTGCAATCGTCCCCCCTGTCGCCAGTAAAGCAATGGTGGGTAAATTTTGAGCCATGACTTGCCCTTTCAAACAAAGTAAAAGAATCAAAAATTTCAAAAACATTCTCATCATAGACTACCTTTTGAAATTTAAAAGATTTTATAGTATAGTGAATCGTTGTTAAAATAAATTTAAAAAGGGTTAATGGTGGATGCCTTTTTCCAAATTGTAGTGTTACTTTTTTCGCTTTTTTTAGGGGCAAGGCTAGGGGGCTTGGGAGTGGGCTATGCGGGGGGTTTGGGCGTGCTTATTTTATGCTTATTTTTGGGGCTAAATCCGGGCAAAATCCCTTTTGATGTGATTTTAATCATCATGGCAGTCATTAGCGCTATAAGTGCCATGCAAAAAGCGGGGGGCTTAGATTATTTAGTCCAAATCGCTGAAAAAATTTTAAGGAAACACCCCAAGCAAATCAACTACCTCGCGCCAAGCGTGGCGTATTTTTTAACGATACTAGCCGGCACCGGGCATACGGTTTTTTCTTTGATCCCGGTGATTGTGGAAGTGAGCCAGAGCCAAAACATCAAGCCCAAAGCGCCTTTAAGCTTAGCGGTAGTTTCTAGTCAAGTGGGCATTACCGCAAGCCCGGTGAGCGCGGCGGTGGTGTTTATGAGCGGTATTTTAGAGCCTTTAGGGGCAAATTACCTCACCCTTTTAATGGTTTGGATCCCTACGACTTTTTTAGCATGCATGCTCACAGCGTTTGTGATGAGTTTTACTAATTTAAAGTTAGACAGCGATCCGCATTATTTAGAACGCTTGAAAGCGGGCAAAATTTCGCCCCCTATGATGAAAAAAGAAAAAGAAACCTCAAAAAGCGCGAAATTATCGCTGTGGATTTTTATCGGTGGGGTTGTAGCGATCGTTTTTTATGCGAGTGCGATTTCTAAAAATATCGCTTTTGTTAGCCCGGTGGTTTTAGGCAGAGATCAAGCGATCGTGTCTTTCATGCTGAGCGTGGCGACTCTCATTGTGATTTTTTGTAAGATCAACGCTAATGAAATCGCCCATTCAAGCGTGTTTAAATCTGGCATGCAAGCGTGCGTGTGCGTGTTAGGCGTGGCGTGGTTAGGCGATACTTTTGTGAGCAATCATATAGATGAAATCAAGCGATACGCTTCTTTTTTGATCGCAGATTACCCGTTTTTATTAGCCGTAGCGCTCTTTTTGGCTTCCATGCTTTTGTATTCGCAGGCTGCCACCTCTAAAGCGCTCATCCCAAGCGTGATCACCGCCTTAGGCATTAGCGCTAATCATACCGAGCATTTGTATATTATCGTGGCTTCGTTTGCGAGCGTTTCGGCGTTGTTTGTGTTACCCACTTACCCCACTTTACTAGGAGCGATCGCTATGGATCATACCGGCACCACCAAAATGGGCCGTTATGTGTTTGATCATGCGTTTTTGATCCCTGGGGTTTTAGTCGTGTTTTTGAGCGTGGCGTTAGGGTTTGTTGTCGCGCCGTTAGTTTTGTAGATTTTATCACCAACGATAAAAGCTTTGATGTTGCGATTTTTCTAAACCCCCTTAAAAAAGAGGGTTTAAACCATTCAGTAAGCAAACACATAATTGAGATACACGCTATAAAGCCTTCTATATTCTAGTTTAGTGTCTAGAAAAGAATAGTAATTCGTGTTAATGGTAGGGATTTTCACGCCCAATTCCATGCCATGTTGAGCCGCATGATGGCTATCTTTTTTCTTAGGCCTAGCGAGATTGGTTCTCAAGCCTAAATTGAATAAAAATTGGAAGTTAGCCGTATTCACTTTAGCGCTATAGACATTGCTGATGGTTTTTAAATTCACAAATTGAGAATTAAGCCATGAAGTCCCTGCCAGTTGGATGCCTCCAAAAAGCCCCACTGAAATCTGGTTATTCTTGCCTAAAAAGTTGGTGTTTTTATCGTTGATGAAATTAAACAATAAATCACTACCCACCCCATAAGTCCACACATCAGAAGCCGAGTTAAAGAAATTGGATTTGATATAGGCGTGGTTGTAATCAAAGAAACCATAATACCTTAACCCCCATCTTTTCTTTTCTCCAAAAAATTGCTTATAGCCCGCTTGCACGCCAAAGCCATTCAAGGCGCCGTTATTCGTGGTTGAAGAAGCGATCATGCCCATATTCCTAAAAGGGTTGTTGCCAAGTTCTTGAATAAGGGTGTTGGCTAGGTTTTGCGCTTGATTGATTTGAGGCGTTTGGTTGTTAAAATCAGCGGCGCTTGTTTTTAATAAAGACTGAGTTTCTTCCACGCCAGCACACCCGTTCCCCCAATTGTTCTTTTGATTTTGCATTGTCATATTCGCGCTGCTTATAGCGCTCGCATCGCATTTCCCTATGTAGTCTTTAAGATGGCCTGAAGAAAGTTTGTCAAAATCGTTCTCCACTTGATTGGCCAGCTTTAAAATTTCTGCTTGAGATTGCGCGTTTTTAAGCATTTTTTGAGCTAAAGCTGTAAGACTGCTAGGGGTGTTAAGGTTGAAATTATGAGGTTGTGTGATATTTTTTGGTTGGTTGGCGCTGAGTTGTTGGGTTTCTTGAACGATTTTTTGCGCATTATTAATCATGTCTGAAGCGGCACTAAACTCCGCACCAAAAGTCGTGCATGAATCTTTGCCACCACCGGTTGTTTGCCATGAAGGGGTGTTTGTAGTAGCTTGGCCACTACTTCCACTACTAGATTTCGCTATCAACATGGGGCAATAATCTTTAAGGGTATTGACAATCGTTTGCGCTTGAGTCAAAAGATTTTGCGCATCGTTAGTCGTATCAATAACAGAAGTTGTCGTTTTAGTTTGATTATCTTGTTGATACTTTGATGTGGTTACATGCGCTTCTAATTTTTCCCCTTTGCTATTTAAAGGAGCAAGCCCAGCTTGTTTTAAAGCTTTTGAAAGAATCTGATAAGCTTCATGGATTTTTTCATATTGCTCAATAGATAGAGAAACATTTTTGTCTGCTTTTAATGTATTTGTGCCACTAAAACTATGAGTGCCATCACTATTTGTGCTCCCACCGCAATTGATTGTAGTGCCGTTGCCATTCTCATCGGTGTAGTGGAAATTTTTTTGATTGTTTTCGCCTGGACTTTTGGTATAACCTCCGCATATGACCGCATAACCCATGCTATTCCATAGCCCTAACACCGATCTCAACGCCAAAAGCGTAGCTTGATAGGCAGGGGAATTGGTTGTCCCACCGGCTAAAGTTTTTGCGCGTTCGTTCAAATTATTAACCGCTTGGTTGATCGCTTGCGCGCTTGTCTTTGAGCCTGAGCCATCATTGTTGGTTAAAAGTCTGCTTAATTTTTCATAAGAGTCTGAAAGCTTTTGCACCTTGTCGGCGTTTTTCACCTTTTGAACCGCTTCACCGATTTGATAACCCACGCTTAAAAAAACGCCGTTATCTTCAGCATGCAAGAGTGACGCCGCAAGAGTTAGAGAAAGCAGAATCGTTTTTTTCGTTTTTTTCATAAGATGTTCCTTAAAGTAATGTTTTATTGTAAAAATGTATCAAAATGAGAATTTATTTACAATGCGTTTAATTATAGCATAAATTTATTGGATTTCAAAAAAAAAAAAAAAAGGATTTTGGGTTATTTTTTAACTATTTATCTTTAGAGTGTTAATTTTTGTAATAATGAAACCATTTTTTGAATTTTATCATCAGTGTTTAATGGGAACAGAATTTTGATAACGCTTAATAGAACGCACTTATTCCAAACGCTAAAAGCGTTTAGGATTTCTGCTTAAAGAATTTGAAGCTTTGATAGAGAAAGGGGTGTAATTTAAGCTTTATTTCTCATTTTCGCCATGATCATTGTGATCGTGATCTTTTTTGCCTTGTTCTTTGCCATGCCCTTTGCCATGTTTATCATGACCACCATGTTTATGGTGTTTATGTTTTTTCCATGCTTGCATGATCTCAACCCAAAATCATCATCCATGTCTTCCATATTGCCTTTTTTAAGCGCTTCTTTAACGGCTTTTTGGCGGGCTTCAAAATCCGCTACGGTCATGTTGTCTGTGTTTTTAGTCGCGTATTCATGCAATTGTTTATGGAACGCCTTTCTCTTGTCTTCAGGCATCTTTTCCATGCGCTTTTTCAACTCTTTTGTGTAATCCACAATATCCTGCGGAGCGACAACGCCAGCCATTTTAGCCAAATCTTCATCGCTCGTTTTGCTGAAATCTTTGGCGTTCAAAGCCACAAATAGCAACGCGCTAACAGAAAGTATTTTCAACGCTTTTTTCATTTTTTATCCTTTTAAATTAAATTTTATCTCACTTAGGAGAGCAATGTTCGTCTTTTTTTTTAACAGCCCTACACCAAACTTTTCTCGTATCACCGCTACAAACGCTCACATTAAGCCCTTTTGCCTTAATTTCTTCAGCACTTAGACCTTTGGTTTTTTCTTCTAATTCTTTACGCACTTCTTCACGCATTTTTTTGAAATCCTCTTCACTCATTTTGGAAAGATTCTTCCTAGCGATCCGGCTGAAATTCGCGCGGAATTTCTTAGCGTCTTCAGCTTTTAAAGCTTTAAGGCGTTTAGACACTTCCATGCGATAATCAATCGCCTCATTAGAAGGCAGAGTGCCTGCTAATTTTAAAAGCTCCTCGTTTTTAAGTTGCGAAAAGTCTCTAGCGCCTAAAACCTGTAATCCAAGCAAAGCTGATAGGCAAAAAGCCAAACTCCTTCTCATTCCCAATTCCTTGTTGTCTAAATTTTTGCCGCACAACGACAGCAAATTTTGGAATTCTACCATGTTAATTTTAATTTATTCTCAAACACCTCTAAGAGCGTTAAAAAATGGGGTTTTTAATTTTATATAGCCATTGTGTCATCATTTAACTTTTATTTATAAAGGTCGTTTTAAACCCTAAAATTTTAAAATACCATTTTGAATGATTGGTTTGCATGGCGTTGGTAGTTTTTGGTTTATTTTGAGTGAAAGGATTTAAGCAAGATGTTTGTGGTTTTTATAGAAGGTTTTGGTTTAGCGATTTCTTTGTGCGCGGCGGTGGGGGCGCAATCCTTGTTTATTGTGGAAAGAGGCATGGCTAGGAATTATGTGTTTTTGATTTGCGCTCTGTGTTTTATGTGCGATATTGTGTTGATGAGCATGGGCGTGTTTGGCGTGGGGGCTTATTTCGCTAAAAACCTTTATTTGAGCTTGTTTTTGAATTTATTTGGGGCAGTTTTTACCGGATTTTACGCTTTTTTAGCTTTAAAAACCCTTTTTCAAACCTTTAAAAAAAAGCAAGTCCAAACCCCCAAAAAATTATCCTTAAAAAAGACCTTATTATTCACTTTAGGCGTTACCTTACTCAACCCTCAAGTGTATTTGGAAATGGTGTTTTTAATTGGCGCGAGCGCTTTGTCTTTTGATTTAGTGCAAAAATTTGTCTTTTTAGCCGGCACTTTATCAGCGGCTCTTTCTTGGCTTTTATTGTTATGCACCCTATCCTTACGCTATGGCTCCAAACTTTTAAACAACCAAAAAATTTTTATGGGGGTGAATCTCTTTGTAACCGCTATCATGGGAACGCTCAGCGTTACTTTATTCAGGGATTTTTTAGCACTATTGAGCAAAACCTAAAAAGGGACTAGTTTTAAGTCATTTTGCATTACAATACTCCTAAATGAGTTTTAAGGATTACAATCAATATGCAAGTTTTAGCGTTAAAATACCGCCCCAAACATTTTAGCGAGCTAGTCGGTCAAGAGAGCGTAGCTAAAACGCTTTCTTTAGCCCTAGACAACCAGCGTTTGGCTAACGCTTATTTATTCAGCGGGTTAAGAGGTTCAGGCAAAACCAGCTCTTCTAGGATTTTTGCTAGGGCTTTGATGTGTGAAGAAGGGCCAAAAGCTGTGCCTTGCGATACTTGCATCCAATGCCAGAGCGCTTTAAACAACCACCATATAGATATTATAGAAATGGATGGGGCGTCTAATAGGGGGATTGATGATGTCCGTAACCTCATAGAGCAAACGCGCTACAAACCAAGCTTTGGGCGTTATAAAATCTTTATCATTGATGAAGTGCATATGTTCACCACTGAAGCGTTTAACGCGCTTTTAAAGACTTTAGAAGAGCCTCCTAGCCATGTGAAATTCCTTTTAGCGACAACAGACGCCTTGAAATTGCCCGCTACCATACTCAGCCGCACCCAGCATTTCAGGTTTAAAAAAATCCCTGAAAATTCTGTTATTTCTCATTTGAAAACCATTTTAGAAAAAGAACAAGTGAGCTATGAAAACAGCGCGTTAGAAAAACTGGCTCACAGCGGACAAGGGAGTTTGAGGGACACGATCACTCTTTTAGAGCAAGCCATCAATTATTGCGATAACGCTATCACAGAAAGCAAAGTGGCTGAAATGTTAGGAGCGATTGACCGAAGCGTTTTAGAAGATTTTTTCCAAAGCCTAATCAACCAAGATGAAGCGCGATTGCAAGAGCGTTATGCCATTTTAGAAAATTATGAAACCGAGGGCGTTTTAGAAGAAATGATGCTTTTTTTGAAAGCGAAATTATTAAGCCCTGATACTTATTCCATTCTTTTGATAGAGCGCTTTTTTAAAATCATTATGAGCAGTCTCAGCCTTTTAAAAGAAGGGGCAAATGCTAGTTTTGTGCTGTTGTTATTGAAAATGAAATTCAAAGAAGCTTTGAAACTCAAAGCCCTAGACGATGCGATTTTGGAATTAGAGCAAACCAAAGAAAGTGCTTTTCAGCCCTTAAACCAAAACGCTAACGCCCCTAAACAAGAATTTAAAAATATAGAACAAAGAGAACAAAGAGAACAAAGAGAACAAATAGAGAACACAGAAAAAAAAGAGAACACAGAAAAAAAGAGAACGCAGAAACCCCGCAAACTCCCATGCTTTCAGCTAAAGATCGCATTTTTCACAACCTTTTCAAACAAGTTCAAACATTGGTTTATGAGCGCAATTACGAGTTAGGGGCGGTGTTTGAAAAAAATATCCGTTTCATTGATTTTGACAGCCAGACTAAAACCTTGACTTGGGAGTCTTTAGCCGCTGATAAGGATAAAGAGCTTTTAAGAGAACGATTTAAAATCGTAAAAAGTATCGTTGATGGGGTTTTTGGCAAGGGCGAAAATATCAAAATCGCTTTAAAACATCATTTGGAAAATAAAAGCACTCCATTAGAAGAGGTAAAAGAATTTAAAATCTCTTCTTTAAGGGAAAAAATCTCACCCAAACCAACCACCGAAACGACGGCTGAAACGAAAGAAAAAGAGGTTCAAAAAAACGAGATTAAAGAAAAAGAGGTTCAAGAAAACGATACTAAAGAGGTTCAAGAAATCCAACCCAAAGAAGCCCCTACAGCCTTGCAAGAATTTATGGCTAACCATTCTAACCTCATTGAAGAGATTAAGAGTGAGTTTGAAATCAAAAGCGTGGAATTGTTATGAGAGCGAATTTAGACGAGCTAGACAAAGTGGCGGCTGCAATTTTAAAAGATGATTTTAAGGGGGTGGTGCTTTTAAAAGGCGTTGTGGGGAGCGGTAAAACGACCTTAGTTCAAGCGTGCTTGAAACATTTGGGTTTAGACATTCAAGCGACTTCCCCAACCTTTAGCTTGATGCATGCTTATAGCGAGAGCGTGTTCCATTACGATTTTTACATGCGCGATTTAAAGGCTTGCTTGGAGCTTGGCATGTTGGAGTGTTTGTTAGAAAAGGGGATCCATTTTGTGGAATGGGGCGATGAAAAATTAGAAAAAATTTTAAAAAAATACGATTTAGCTATTAAGGTTGTGGAAATCAAAACCGAACCAACTAGCCGTTTTTATACGATAAAGATCGCTTAAAGGGTCTCTTGAATGGATATTTTAAAAGCAGAGCATTTAAACAAACAGATTAAAAAAACCAAAATCGTTTCAGATGTTTCTTTAGAAGTGAAAAGCGGCGAAGTGGTGGGGCTTTTAGGGCCTAATGGGGCGGGTAAAACCACCACCTTTTATATGATATGTGGGCTTTTAGAGCCTAGTGGGGGGAGCGTTTATTTAAACGATGTGAATTTAGCTAAATACCCTTTACACAAGCGTTCTAATTTAGGCATAGGTTACTTGCCCCAAGAATCTAGCATTTTTAAAGAATTGAGCGTGGAAGAGAATCTGGCCCTAGCAGGAGAGAGCACTTTTAAAAACTCTAAAGAGAGCGAAGAAAAAATGGAAAGCTTGCTAGACGCTTTTAATATCCAAGCCATAAGAGAGCGCAAGGGCATGAGCTTGAGTGGGGGAGAAAGAAGGCGCGTAGAAATCGCTAGGGCTTTAATGAAAAACCCTAAATTCGTGCTGTTAGATGAGCCTTTTGCGGGCGTGGATCCGATCGCGGTGATTGACATTCAAAAAATCATTGAAAGCTTGATAGAATTAAACATTGGTGTGTTGATCACTGATCACAATGTGCGAGAGACTTTGAGCGTGTGCCATAGGGCGTATGTGATTAAAAGCGGCACGCTTTTGGCGAGTGGGAACGCTAATGAAATTTATGAAAACGCTTTGGTGCGTAAGTATTATTTAGGGGAAAATTTTAAGGTATAGACATGGCGATCTTACGCGCAAACCTTAGCCCTAAAAACAAATTAAACGCTACTTTAAAAGGGTGGCTCCCCATTTTACAAAGCGAGCTTGAAGATTTAGAAGAAGTGTTGAAACAAAACGCTTTAGATAACCTTTTAATCAAAATTGAAAACAAACGCATTAAAAATTTTAGCGATCGTTTTAGCGCTAAAAAGAGCAGCGATCATTTAGAAAATTTTACAATCGCATCTAAAAGCCTTTTTGAAACTTTAGAATCTCAAATCATTCCCCCTCTCTTTCCCACTGAAACCTCTCAAAAAATCGCTATGGATATTATCAGCGGGCTGGATAGTGAAGGGTATTTTGAAGAAAGCGTTGAAGAAAGGGCTAAGATTTTAGGGGTAGAGAGCGAAGTTTATGAAAAAGTGCGCAAGCGTTTTAGTTACCTTAATCCCGCTGGCATTGGCGCTAAAGACATGAAAGAGGGCTTTTTATTCCAGTTAGAGGGTAGGGAATTGGACAATAACGAGCTTTATGAAGAAACGCGAAAAATCATTTTAAATTTAGAAAAACACCATGAATTTTCTAAAGATTTTTATTATGAAAAGGCTTTAAAGATTTTAAAATCCTTTAAAAACCCCCCAGCCATTGAGTTTTTAGAAAAAGAAATAGAAGTCATTCCTGAGCTTTTTATTTTAGAAGTGGATAATGAAATGATTGTGCGTTTGAACGATGAGAGCTACCCAACAATCAGTTTAGAAGAAAATCGCTTTAAGGATAGCGATTATTTAAAAGAAAAATTAAAAGAAGCCAAAGATTTGATTGATGCACTAAATTTACGAAAAGCCACGATTTATAAAATCGGCCTGATGCTTTTAGAATATCAATACGATTTTTTTAAGGGCAAGGAATTACGCCCTTTAAAATTATTGGATTTAGCCAATGAATTTAACCACTCTGTAAGCACGATTTCAAGGGCCATTTCTAATAAATATTTGGCATGCGAAAGGGGGGTTTTCCCCATTAAGCATTTCTTTAGCATCGCCTTAGACAATAGCGAGACTTCAAACGCTGTGATTAAAGACTATCTTTTAGAATTGATTAAAAATGAAGACAAAAAAGAGCCTTTGAGCGACGCTAAGATTTTAGAACTCATTGAAGAAAAATTCCATTTGAAAATGGTAAGAAGAACGATCACCAAATACCGCCAACTGCTCAACATCGCTTCTTCAAGCGAAAGGAAAAGGCTCTATTTGATGCGCGCTTGAAAACCATGATTTTAGGGCTTATTCTTATTGAGTATCATTTGCCCTTGTATGCGTGTGAATTCAAACTCTTGGGATACTTTAGCGAGTTGGTATAAGCTTTCTGTATTGTGCGTGTCTAAAGCCTTAATGTAAGCCTCTTTTTGCTCTTTAGTGATCACAAATGGTATTAAGTTTTGCTCTAAAGCGCTATAAAAGATTAGCATTCTGCCCACCCTACTATTACCATCCTAAAAGGGTGTATCCTTTCAAACAAAATGTGTTGTTCTAAAATGGCTTTTAGTTTTTCTTCTTTATCTTGTAAGGTCTTCATCTTATGATTGAGATTATAGCACCATTCTTTCATAGCCATAGACGCTTGAAAATGGGGGTCATTTCAGAACTAGCTCCTAAAATGGTATTATCAGTCGTTTTGAAAGCCCCCTTATTAGGGAGTAAAAAATTCATTAAAATCCCATGCAACTCTCTTATAAAAAAACTATCAACGCTTTGTCCTTTATTCAGGTTTTCTAACAGAAAGAAGAGCATGTTTTGATAGTTTTTCACTTCAAAGAAAGCTCTTTGGGGCATTTCTCTAGGAATGTATTCGGTGGTTAAAATACTTATGGTTTCAGCAAGGCTCAAAGGATTGTTTTCAATAGCGGTGCTATGATGAGCCATGCGAATAGTCAAATCCATAGCGTAATCGTTAAATTCTAGTAATTCTTTATAGTTCATCATTTGAAATCCCTAAACAACTTTCCTAAGTCTAAATCAAGCAATTCCGTTTGGGATCGCAATTCTAAAAGGTTTTTAGCTCCTTGGATTAAATCGTAGCTAGAAATGCCATGAGAAAGAGAGATTTGAGCTTCTAAAAACGCGCTCAAATGATCGCACACCTTTAAAAGCTCCCCACAAACCCCAAGATATTCATCGCTGTTATAAAGCGTGAATAATTCTTCAGCGTCTTTAGTGAAAACGATTTTGTTAGACTTGTCTTTGTAGCGGTTTTTAAACTCGTTTTCGGTGAAATATTTCAAATCTTCTTGAACGCCCAGAGACACAAAGGAATAGACTTTGTTTTGCATTTCCTTTTTTTCAATCTCTTTAATGCAATGATCAAGCCCTGCAACGCTTTGTTTGATGGGCGTGATAATGTCTCGGGTTAAAATCTCGGGCAAATCATGGAAAAGCCCGCCCAAAAAATGATTGATCCGCATGCTTTTACAAGCTTTTAAATCAAAGCTCAACAAATACCCCATAAGCGCCACGCATAAGGTATGCCCTAAGACACTGGTTTGCGGCACTCTTGGGGTCTGACTCCAGCGCTTTTGGAAACGCAACTGCCCAAACATGCTCACCAATTTTTTCAGATCTTCTTTTTCCCCAAAAAGCCCTTCAAACAAATGCTCGTTATTGTGGAGTTGCTTGTCAATTTTATCTTTAATTTCTTTCACGCCATACATGTTGGGGTTAAAATGATAAATAATATCAAACTCCCACTTAGACGCATAAAAATGCGCACTTTCTAAAATTTGAGTTTCTAAAATTTGGGGTCTGTGGCTTAAATACTCTTTGAGTTCCTCTAAAGAAAAATACGCGCTGATTTCATCTTGCAAACTTTGCGCGACATAGGAAGCTAACTCTTTACTATGCGTTTGTTGGAGGGCGTAAAAAATAGGGGGTTTAATATCGGTTAAAACCAAGCGCTCCAAAAATTCAAAGCAAAAGAACTTAATCAAAAGATCTAAATCTAAGTCATGACCCCCATCTTTTAAATCTTTAGCGAGCAGATACGCAATCATCGCTTTATGGGCTTGTTTGTCTAATTCCACAAATTCCAAAGGGCATGCTTGGTCATTCCAGCGCCTAATAGACGCACCCACAAACACACGCCTTAAAAATTGAGATTTGAGTTTAGGGGCTTTTAGGGGTTTAATAGGATGAGCCGCATACATGACTTTCCTTATTTATACTATTTTGAATGTTTAAAACTATGAGCTTATTAAGAAGCGTTGATTTTATCGCACAAGATTGAAAAATCTTAACGCACCACTATCATACTAACTTAAATCTTATTATACGAAAAAAAGACAAAAATAAGGCTTTTATTTAAAAAAATATTATTTTTATCAATTTCTTTCTCACCCTAAAACACCCACCCGTAATTGAAAAACACCTTAAAATGGCTAGCCCCTTCATTAAAAACAAAAGAGTTCGTGTAATCGCTACCACTAGAAACGACGCTAGCTTTTCTTTGGACTAAAGGGATGCTAATCCCTACAGAATATTTAGAATGCTTATAGCGGTAATTCAACCCAGTAGCCACATCTAAATTGCCGCTCCCTTTGACTTTGTTCAACACATAATAGCTGTTATACAAGCCCCTTAACCCCCCAAAGATACCAAAAGATGAAGAAAAGTTTCTTTGAACGCCTATAGGGCTATTTTTATTGGAGTAAGTGGTGATGAAATCCAACAACAAATCTATCCCCCCACCATAGCTCAATTGCTGGACTTTTTGATTAAGGGCTTTAGAATAGTTGTATTTGATGATGCCATAATAAGCCAACCCTATGAAATCATTAAAGTAGTTTTGATAGCCTATCTTAGCGTTAACCCCTAAAATAGGGCTTCTAAAACTCTGTGAAGCACTTGAAAAATAGTGGTTGGTAACGCTAGAAGTGACAAAGGTTTTTTGAATGGTGCTGAGCATGGAATTGGCTAAATCTTGCGTGTTCAAACTAGCGTTTAGATTGTAGTTTGTTTGACTCCCTAAGTTAGCGTAGTTGATCGGTAAAGCGTTTTGATTGATGAGTTGCTGCCAAACCGCTGCCGTTACCCCTAGAAACCCAGCTGGGACATCCGCGCAATTGTGATAGATGGAATTAGGGTAGTTGCTAGGGAAAGCGCTCTGACCTTGACCCCCATAAAGCGAACACACATTATAAGGGAGGCCATCAGAATCTTTTGGTTTGCCATTTTCACTTTGACCGGTTGGCACCCTTTGGTAAGTCATGTTCCCGTTATGAGTATAACCCTTAGTGTGGCTGAATTCATGCAAAATGGTCCTTAAATCCTCTAAATTGATAGTCTTAAGGTCATTACCAAAGAGTTTTTTAGGATCTAAAGCAGAAGCCACTACTCCTAATGTGCCATATTCACCATCATTACCATATCCATTGGCTAACCCTACAACCCCTGAATCTTTTAAAACAACCGCATCAATTTCTATTTTTTTTCTAAAATTATTAATAATACCTTGTTTGTTGAGTATATATTGTTGATCGACTTTAGTATCAACACGCCCATTTACTCCGGGATTTACGCATTTTGAAGGATTATTATCGCAATCTGTTGAGCTGTTAGTGAATTCAAAAGGAGCGTTTAAAATCGCATCGCCCCAAGATTGGGAGTCTAAGACAGCGATCATGTTCAACATTAAATTGGTGAATTCTTCTGCGGTTTGTGGGGTGAAATTTTGCCAACAATCATTTTTGGTATTACCATTATTATTGTAAGGACAAGTGTTGAAATTGCTTGGATTTTTATTACTATATTTCATTATCAGATTTGTTTTAATCTTATTGAGCGTTTCAAACACTCTTTGCGTGTTAGCGTCAGAAACAGAAGTGCTAGTGGCTTCAAATTTTGGAAGAAAGAAAGTATAGGGGCCAATTTTATCAAACGCCTCTTTTAGGCTATCAAATGCCTCTCCAGGCAAAACCATCTTAGAGTGTTTGGGGATAGTCTCTATCACCCCTAGATCAATCGTGTTGCCTTGAGCGTCTGTAAAACTCAGTTTAACATTGCTTAAATTATAAGGTAAGAAATTTTCTATAGTTAATTTACCACCAATATACAATACTTTAATAGGGGATAAGGATGAAAATGTTAATTGTGATATGGATTTAGCGTCTGTGAACAAATTAGCCGCTCTTTTTAAAACGCTATCTGTGGGTAAATAGTTATAAGTTGCGTAAGTGTTTTTTGTGGTGGTGTGTCTTTTTTCTTGCGTTTGCGTGCCTTCTAATAGCCCAGTTTCAAACCCGGCTTCTATGAAAAAGCCATTTTTCTCGTTCGCTTCTAAAGCGCTGAATAATAAAAGTGGGATGAATAGTTTTCTCATGGTTATCTCTTTTTAGTTTATAGCGCCTTTATTATACAATTTAAGGGGATGGTTTATTTATTTTTCACAATTTAAAGTTTTTACAAGGGATTAGTGTTTCATATTGAAACAAAATTTTCAAAACAAGCGTTCGTTTTAGGGCTAATTTAGCGTTAATTAGGCTGTGTTAATCAAAGTTTGATAGTTAAAAATCTCTAACTCCCCTTAATTTTCTAAAAAGCGCTTTACTTAGTGCACTTCTTTATATCAATATTCCAGTCAGCTCCAGATTTAATTTGATATTTTTGCGCGAAATTATCCCTATTCAGCGCCACGGAAACGTTCAACAAGCTGTTTAAATAGACCAACGGCTGGCCTTCTAAAACATCGCCAAAACTTGCGACATACGGCATTTTCCCTTCGTATTGTTTCTTAGAATCTTTAAAAATAGTTACACACACTGTATCGTTGCGTTTGATCCCTGCTTGATTGAGCAGTTTATCGCTGATATTGCTCCAAACATTGCCATATTGAATATCCAAAATCGGGATATTGCCTTTCACTTCCCCTTTTGTGGCTTTCGCTTTTTGGTAAGGAATTTCAACGACTTTTGGGGGAAGCTCAGGCCCGACCTGCTCGAATGTGATCGCCCCAGAAGCCAAACGCGCCCCAGTGTAAGCATACACATCACGGCCATGGAAAGTATAGGATTTTTCAGAACCTTTCAAGCGGTTAGTTTTTTCGTCAATTTCACGCACGCTATCAATCCCCAAAGTTTGCGCCACCAAAGTCAGCGTGCCGTTATCCGGCGAGACGAAATACTGGCCGTTTTTAGTTTTCAATACCACCGATTTACGCTTAGTGCCTACGCCAGGATCCACTACGCTCACAAATACCGAGCCTTTTGGCCAATAACTAGCGGTCTGATACAAGCGGTAAGCGCCTTCCCAAATGTTATACGGGGGGATTTCGTGCGTTAAATCAAAGATTTTGAGATGGGAATCAACGCTGAAAGCGACTCCTTTCATCGCCGAGACGGCCCCGTCTTTTAGGCTAAAATCTGTTTGTAAAATCAAAGCGTTATCTGCATGAACAGACGATAACCCTATACATGCTGATAAAAACAACGCTGAAATCGTTTTTTTCATCTATATTTCCTTATCTGATGTTAGTGTTGTGTTATATACTGAATAACAAAAGCGAAGTGAATATTTTTTATGGTTGCTCCTTGATTAACTTTTATAGGCTTTTGGAATTTCTATTATACTATTTAAGAGGGGTTTTTCCTAAAAATCAAGGGTTTAAAGGGGTCTTTACATCTAAATTGAAACAAATTTTTAAAAACAAGCGTTTGTTTTAGGGCTAATTTAGCGTTAATTAGGCCATTTTTAATAAAAACTTGGCACTCAAAACCTTTAACCCCCCCCTTAATTTTTCTAAAAAAAGGGGTTTTAGTTGCTTTGTTTGATAGTAAAATCATGGCATAGGGGGATATTTTGCACTTAATGCCCCCTAAGAGCGCTTTATAAGAGACCTTGCTTGACGCAAGTTTTTTTATATTTAGTTTATATTTAGTTTATATTTAGTTTATATTTAGTTTATATTTAGTTTAAAAAATGTTTTCTGGCATTTTTTTTATTAAAACGCAATATCGCCAATATTTTCACTATTTTCTATATAGTATTTAAAACGCTCTTTTTCTAATTCGTTTTTTAGGATTTGTTGTTCTTCTAAAAGCAGGCGTTTTTGATCTTCTAGGGTGTTGATTTTACGGCTAATATAATAAATATTATTGCTTAAATAGATTTTAGGCGCTAACAGAGCTAAAAACGTGCCCCCAAAAACCAATACCCCTATTAAAGCCATTAAAGAAAGGCCGTGCGAATTTTCATTTGCAGTTCCAGCAAACAATTCTTTCTTTTCGTCCTCTTCTATGCGCATAAAGCGTTCTTCTTCATTTGAAGAATGGTTTTTTATACTCATGGCTTACTCATTGACTTGTTCATGGTTTGAATTTAAAAACTCTCATTTTAGCACTTCGTGAACGCCTGTTGTTTTTAATTTCTTCTGGGCTTGGAGTGATGGGTTTTTTGGTTAAAATTGCACCTAAGGCGTGATTGTTAGAGCAAGCGCATTTGAAACTTGAAGGATCGCAAATGCAATTTTTGGCGTAATCTTTGAAAGCGTTTTTCACTAAAGCGTCTTCTAAAGAATGAAAAGAAATCACGCATAAAATCGCCCCCTTAAGGTTTCTAGCGCATTGTAAAAACTCTTTTAATTCTTCTAATTCGCTATTGACTTCTATGCGAACAGCTTGAAACACTAATGTTGCTGGGTGGATTTTTTTATTTTTAGAAAAAGAGCTTAAAAACTCGCTCAAATCCTTAGCGTCTTTGAAGGGTTTTTTAGCGCGCCTTTCTGCAATTTTATGGGCGATTTTTTTGTATTCTTTGATTTCGCCATAGTCTCTAAAGATTTTTTCTAACGCCACTACAGGATAAGAGTTGATGACTTTTTGAGCGTTCAATTCGCTTTCCAAATCCATGCGCATATCCAAAGCATGCGAGCGGAAATTAAACCCTCTGTTATCATCATCAAGCTGTAAGGAGCTCACCCCTAAATCCACTAAAACCCCCTTGATTCGCTCGCCATGAATTTCTAGGGCTTCTTTAAAGCGTTTGGCAAAACCCCCGCTTAAGAGGTTGTAACGCCCTTCAAATTCTTTCAATCGTTCTTTAGCGATTTCTTGAGCGAACTTATCTTTATCAATGCCAATGAGTTTCAGGTGCGGTTTTTGGGATAAAAGGGCTTTAGAATGCCCCCCTAACCCTAAAGTGCAATCTATCAAAACCCCTTTTTCTAAAGGTGCGAACGCTTGCAAGACTTCTTGCAACAAAACGCTTTGGTGCAGATTTTCTATTTCTTGCAAACAATCCCCTTAAAACCCTTAGATGAATTTTCCAAATGCCTACTCAATGGTATTGGTTTTGTTGGTTACGCTCAAAAGTTTTTTTAATTGATCTTAGCTTTTTAAGGTGTGAAAACTCAAACTAAAACCCTTTTCATGAAGACTAAAAAGGGCTTAAAGATACCCTTTTAAAGGTTTAAAAAGTGTAGTTATACCCTAAATAAAGCGAATAATCCCGTTTCAAATGGTAATAAAGGTTAGTAGCGTTAGGACCCGCGCTCAAAAATTTATTGATGAGTAGTGGCACTCTCACGCCAAATTCCACGCCATTATGCTTGTAGATATTGGCTCTCACCCCAAAATTCAACCACACTTGAAAAGCGACGGTTGAAGTGTTGGTGCTATAAGGGGCGTTAGGGTTACAATAAGTAGGGGTACAAACATCAGGACCTTTGGCTTCAATGATTTGCTCTTTCCAATAGTTTGCTGCGGAGCTTTTCCAAGTGTTACCGCCGATAGCGACCCCACCAAAAATACCAAAAGAAGCGTTGTCTTTATCAATAATATCAGCTAACAAATCGCTCCCCACACCCCAAGAGACCATATCCAACTGGATTTTATTAGGTGCATAAACTTGTTTACCTAAATCGGCATGCCCGTAATCAAAAAGCCCATACACTCTAAAACCAAACCACTTGCTTGTCATATCTAACGACTTGAATTGGAAAAATTTCTTATAACCCACATTCAACCCAAAACCATTCAAAGCCCCATTAGCGTATTTAGCATGCCAATTGATATTGGTATGTCCTGGATTATACTTATTAGCGGTAAGACCTGGGGGGCAACCTACAACACTCCCTGTGCAATCCCCTGTATTATAAATATTGCTATTCAAACGGGCTTGTCCAAGCTGATAATTAGTCCCTATATAAACACCATCACCTTCGGCTAACAACGAAGAGCTTAAAACTGCGGATAGAAGCCCTAAAGCTACAAACTTTTTCATAAATTCCATTCCTTTACATTCCTATCTTTAAAATTGTCTCATAAAATAATAGCATGTTTATCCTTAATCAAGCAAATATTTTTAACTCTTATGAATAAGAAATGATAATAAAACCATTCTTTTTTGAAGTATAATAGCTCCTTTTAATCCACTTTCTTATTTTAAGGAAACTCTTGCAACATAAAACCATTATGGATAAGATCATTATTCAAGGGGCTAGGGAAAACAATCTCAAAAATATTTTTTTAGAAATCCCTAAAAACCAGTTTGTTGTTTTTACCGGATTGAGCGGTTCGGGTAAATCCACTCTGGCGTTTGACACTTTATACGCTGAAGGCCAAAGGCGCTATTTAGAGAGTTTGTCTAGCTATGCGAGGCAATTTTTAGACAAAGTGGGTAAGCCTAATGTGGATAAGATTGAAGGGCTAACCCCAGCGATCGCTATTGATCAAAAGACCACTTCTAAAAACCCTAGATCCACTGTGGGGACGATCACTGAGATTTATGATTATTTAAGGTTGTTGTTTGCAAGGATTGGGGAGCAATTTTGCCCCACATGTTTAGAGTCTATTAGTTCTATGAGCGCGAGCGATATTATTTCTCAAATCTGTCATTTAGAAGAAAATTCTAAAATCATTATTCTAGCCCCCATTATTAAAGATAAAAAAGGTTCGTTTAACGATAAATTAGAGAGCTTGCGTTTGAAGGGGTATGTGAGGGCTTTTGTTGATGGGGTGATGGTGCGTTTAGATGAAGAAATCTATTTGCACAAAACCAAAAAACACACCATTGAAGCGGTGGTGGATAGGGTGGTAGTTAATAATGAAAACGCTTCACGGATCGCTAGCGCGGTAGAAAAAGCCCTTAAAGAAAGCTATGGGGAATTAGAAGTGGAAATTTTGCAAGAGAATGCGCCAAGTATCAGAAAGCATTACAGCGAGCATAAGGCATGTTTTAAGTGTAAGATGAGTTTTGAAGAATTAGAGCCTTTGAGTTTTTCATTCAATTCGCCTAAAGGGGCGTGCGAGAGCTGTTTGGGTTTGGGGACAAAATTTAGCTTAGATATTAGTAAGATTTTAGATCCTAACACGCCTTTAAATCAAGGAGCGATTAAAGTGATTTTTGGGTATAACCGCAGTTATTACGCTCAAATGTTTGAAGGCTTTTGCACTTATAATGGCATTGACACTGCACTTTGTTTTAATGAATTGGATAAAGAACAACAAGACGCTCTTTTGTATGGGAATGGCACTGAAATCAGCTTTCATTTTAAAAACAGCTCCTTGAAACGCCCTTGGAAAGGCATTATCCAAATCGCTTATGACATGTTTAAAGAGCAAAAGGATTTGAGCGATTACATGAGCGAAAAAACCTGTTCTTCATGCAAGGGGCATCGTTTGAAAGCTTCCAGTTTGAGCGTCCAAGTCGCCGGCTTGAAAATGGCGGATTTTTTAACTAAGCCCATTGAAGAGGTTTATCATTTTTTTAATGATCCCACGCATTTTAGCTATCTTAACGAGCAAGAAAAAAAGATCGCTGAACCCATTTTAAAAGAGATTTTAGAAAGGGTGTTTTTTTTATACGATGTGGGGCTAGGGTATTTGACTTTAGGGAGGGATGCACGAACGATTAGCGGAGGGGAGAGTCAAAGGATACGAATCGCCAGTCAAATTGGGAGTGGCTTGACAGGGGTTTTGTATGTTTTAGATGAGCCTAGCATTGGCTTGCATGAAAAAGACACGCTCAAACTCATCAACACCCTTAGGAATTTACAAAAAAAAGGGAACACGCTCATTGTCGTAGAGCATGATAAAGAGACGATTAAGCATGCGGATTTTGTTGTGGATATTGGGCCAAAGGCTGGAAGGCATGGGGGTGAAGTGGTTTTTAGCGGGAGCGTGAAAGAGTTATTGCAAAATAACCATTCTACCGCCTTGTATCTCAACGGCACTAAAAAGATTGAGCGCCCTAAATTTGAACTCCCTAAAGAAAAGCATTTTTTAGAAATTAAAAATGTCAATATCAATAACATTAAGAATTTGAGCGTTCAAATCCCTTTAAAACAATTGGTGTGCATTACTGGGGTGAGCGGGAGCGGTAAAAGCTCGCTGATCTTACAAACCCTTTTACCCACCGCTCAAACCCTTTTAAACCATGCTAAAAAAGCTCAAAGCTTGAATGGGGTGGAGATTGTAGGGTTGGAATATTTGGATAAAGTGATTTATTTAGATCAAGCCCCCATAGGCAAAACCCCACGGAGCAACCCTGCCACTTATACGGGGGTGATGGATGAAATCAGGATTTTATTTGCCGAGCAAAAAGAAGCTAAAATTTTAGGCTATAGCGCGAGCCGTTTTAGCTTTAATGTTAAAGGGGGGCGGTGCGAGAAATGCCAAGGCGATGGGGATATTAAAATAGAAATGCACTTTTTGCCTGATGTGTTAGTCCAATGCGATAGCTGTAAGGGCGCTAAATACAACCCCCAAACTTTAGAAATCAAGGTTAAGGGTAAATCCATTGCCGATGTGTTAAACATGAGCGTAGAAGAAGCTTATGAATTTTTTGCTAAATTCCCTAAAATCGCCGTGAAGTTAAAAACGCTTATAGATGTGGGCTTGGGCTATATCACTTTAGGGCAAAACGCTACCACTTTAAGCGGGGGGAGGCTCAAAGGATCAAATTGGCTAAAGAATTGAGTAAAAAAGATACAGGCAAAACCCTTTATATTTTAGATGAACCCACTACCGGTTTGCACTTTGAAGACGTGAATCACCTTTTACAAGTTTTGCATTCTTTGGTGGTGTTAGGCAATTCCATGCTAGTGATTGAGCATAATTTAGACATTATCAAAAACGCTGACTACATTATAGACATGGGGCCTGATGGGGGGGATAAAGGTGGGAAAGTCATTGCGAGCGGCACGCCTTTAGAGGTGGCACAAAATTGCGAAAAAACCCAAAGCTATACGGGAAAATTTTTAGCTTTGGAATTGAAATAGCTTGCATGGGGTTTGTTTGTTAAAGTAGGGCTGAATAAAATAACAGACAGCCAAATATTGGAGAGCAGAAAAATTACAAGGCTAGAGGCAATAATAGTCACTTGATCATGCAAGAGTTAGCAAGGAAGCCATGCTTTTGAAATCCATCGCATGAGAGTTTGAGAAAATATTAAGGAAAATAGAGACCAAGCCGACACTCTCTAACCATTACAGAAACGGCAATAGCGTCTCAAACCTTAATGGGAATAATCCTACCACAAACGAGTTTAAAACACAAGAGCCACAACGAATGAAGCAAGAAAAATGCGCCATAGTTAAATCCATGCTAAAGATTATAAAAAGCTTGAAATAAGCAGGTTATCAACCATTAAAAATCGTGAGAGTGGACGCTATTATTTTCGTCATGTAACCCAAATTACAAGGGGTAGGGTTAAAAACCCCCTAAACTCACTATTTTTAGTCCCACACAAAAACTACTAATAAGGCTTTATTATCATTAAGTGTTAATCATAAATTATAAAAAATGCTAAAAAACATTTTTTATAGTCAATAGTAAAGAGCTTGATTTTAATTGCACGATAATTTTTGTAGCACAGTCTTAGGGGTTAAAAAATGACTTTTAATTTAAAAAACTAATTAAGACCCAACAAGATTTTATTTATTATTGTTTTCCGTCCGCATTATAATCGCTTAATGGGATCTTTGCCAAGGAGGTTGCCAAACAAAGGCCCCCTCAACAACTCGTAAAACACCTTGCTTGTTATTTTAACGGCTGTTCTCTTTGAGTCTTTAAGGTATTTAGGGAATTGCCTTTTAACTTCTCTATCAATCATAGACCCCCACTTTTTATAGCGGAATTTGATCGCAAATTCCGTTCCTTGTATCCGCTCTACCTTACAACTCCTAAACCCAACCCCCAAATACTTTCTCACCAACCACTCAATGTTGTAAGGCCCTTTGTCCAAAAAACGCCTGATATTTGCAGAATTAGCTTCATAATATATTGTAGGTTCGCCATTCTCAAGCAAATCAGCAAGAGTGGTGTTGTCATTATCAATCACAGGTGGTGCATAAAACCCTAAACACTCATTTCAACCCCTAATTCCTTAACGATAAGCAATCTGCAATTGATAAAATCACCATCCTTATCATTAAGAACATCAATGATTTTATAAGATCTACCATACCCATAATAGAACGAGTTAGGTTTTTGTGGTTCCTTATTAGCCTTTAATCCATTAAATTCATCAAAAATACCCGCCATGAAATCATCATCATTTGCTAAAGCGGTCTTGCTACTCAATCTAGCCATCGTTCCCTTATTCAATTGAACAACAACTCCGTTAGTCTCTTTATCCGCTCCAACACCAATCGCTCTATAACCAAATCTATCCACTCTTTTACTCAATTTGTTACACAACAAACCATGTAATTCCTTGTTTTTTGATTTCTTAACCATAAAATCATTCGCCAACATAAAAACTCCCCATTAATTGAACCCCAATCTTTAAATCCCTTTAAGCAAAAATCCCAAATTAAGCGTTTCTAATAAATGCTTTTTCTTAATAACTCCATGAAATTATAGCGTGATCACTCAAACTTATTAAACTTATCTGGTTGCAGATGATTTATAAAGAAGCCTTACAAACTACCTTTCCAAAAACAAATCTTTCTCTTGGATTTCTGCTCCTTCGCTTAAAATCGCCGCTCTTTCCACGACGCCTAAAAGCTCTCGCACATTCCCATGCCAAGAATATTCTAAAAGGCGTTTTGCGGCGTTTTTTGAAAAAGATTTTGGTCCCAAATGATACGCCTCGCACACTTCTTTAAGCTTGATTTCAGCAATGGGCAAAATCTCTTCTACCCTCTCTCTTAAAGGCGCGATAGTTATAGGCACGATTTGCAAGCGGAAAAACAAATCTTCTCTAAATTCTTTTGAAGCGATTTTTTCTTTCATGTTAGCGTTGGTAGCGGAAATGAAACGAACATCAATTTTAACGCTCTTATTATCCCCAAGGCGCGTGATTTCTTTTTCTTGAACCACTCTTAAAAGTTTGCTTTGCAATTGAAGGGGCATTTCAGCGATTTCATCTAAAAAGATCGTGCCTTTATTAGCGCTCTCAAAAAGCCCCATTTTAGGCACTGTGGCGTCCGTGAACGCCCCTTTTTGATACCCAAAAAGCTCGCTTTCTAATAGATGCTCTGGGATTGCGGACATGTTGATTGCGATAAAAGGGTGTTTGGATCGATGAGAATGCTGGTGGATGAAATGAGCAAAAACTTCCTTGCCCACCCCGCTTTCGCCTAATAGCATGACATTAGCGTCCGTGCTTGCGACTTTTAAGGCCTGTCGTTTGGTTTCTTCTAAAGCTTTTGAAGTGGCTAAAAAGCTGTGTTTGGGGGCTTTTTTTAAAGGTTTTTCTAGAGGGTGTTTTTTTTGAAATTCTAAAACTTTTTTAGTGCGATAGATGGACTCTAAAAGCAATTCTGGTTTAAAAGGTTTTTGGAAAAAGTCTTTCACGCCCAAACGAATGGAATCAATGGCTTTATTCAAGGTCGCATTACCGGTAATCACAATGGATTCATATTTGCCCTCTAAAAGGCGTAAAAATTCCAAGCCGTCCATATGGGGCATGTTAATATCCGTGATGACTAAATCAAAGCTTTCATCTAACTTGGCTAAAGCGTCTTTAGGGTTTTTAAAACTCACAATCTCTAAATCGTCTTGAAGCTCAAAAAAAAGCTCCAGGCTTTTACGCATGTTAATATCATCTTCTACAATGGCGATTTTCATTCTTCTTCCTTTCTAAAAATATCTAAAAACAACGCATCTCCCACTAAACTCGCTCTAACGCTTAAGGCTTTGAGGTCAAGAATGCTTGTGGTAGTGGTGCCGTTTTTATAGCTGTGATCATAATGCGTGATAGCGACTTGACTTTTTAAAATGCAGTCTATGACTCGCTCTTTTTCTTTTTTTAACGCTATTTCTAAAAGGAAGCGTTCTAGTTTGGTTTGGAGCAAGGGGTTTTTCAAATCGGGTAAGTTGCTAGTAATAATAGAGCAATGATAGTCTAAGACATAGGGGGCTGTTTTAATGCGGCTAACGATAGGCTTAGAGACAGAATACTCTTCGCCCATCACTCTAGAATCAACGATTTTCAAGCGGTACGAAATTAAAAATTCTTGATCTTCTAGGGGGCTAAGGGCATGCAAAGAAACCCCTAAAAAATACAATAAAAAATAAAAGAATGAAAAGAAACGCATCACTCAAATAATTGTGTAGGAGGGTTTTCTAAATTTTCTGGCTCTTCTTCTTTGGGGCAAGAATTGACATACATGACTTTATCGGCGGTGTTTATGAGCTTTACCCCACTAGCGTTTCTTCCGGTTTCTCTAATATCTTTAATAGAAACTCTGATCATTTTCGCGCTTGCAGTAAGGATCATCAAATCCAAGTTTTCATCATCCACGCTGATAACGCTCACTAGATTGCCGGTTTTTTGAGTGAGCCTCATGCCAATGACCCCCTTACCTCCACGAGATTGCTCTCTATACGCTTCGGCTAAAGTTTGCTTGCCAAGCCCGTTCTCGCTCACGCTCAAAAGCTTGTTGCCATCATCGCTAATAACGACCGCACCGACAACAAAATCGTTTTCAGCCAATCTAATACCCTTAACCCCACGAGTAGTTCTTCCGATCTCGCGCACATCTTCTAAAGGGAATTTAATGAAAATGCCCAAATGCGATGCGATGAGCAAATGCTTAGCGTTTTTATCCACAACTTTTGCGCTCACTAATTCATCGCCTTCATCTAAAACAATCGCTCTGATACCGCTATAACTCCTATTGCTCCCAAATTCGCTCAAATTGGTGCGCTTCACCACCCCATTTTTTGTGAAGAAAGCTAAAGAGTGCTCATCGCTAAAGTCTTTAGTGCTTAGGGTTGCCATGATCTTTTCATCCGGAGCGAGCGAGATTAAATTCACAACGGCTTTACCCATAGCGATCCGGCTCGCTTCTGGGATTTTATAGACTTTCAAATGATACAATTGCCCCTTATTGGTGATAAAGAGCAAAATATCATGCGTGTTAGCCACAAAAAAGTTTTCAATGAAATCGTCTTCATAAGTGCTGCCTGAAAGCTTGCCCTTACCGCCACGATTTTGCTTTTCATAAACTTTTAAATCCACTCTTTTCACATAGCCTTTATAGCTCATGCTCACCACCATAGGCTCATTAGCGATCAAATCTTCTATGTCAATATTTTCATAAGATTCTTGAATTTCAGTGCGCCTTGGAGAAGAAAATTGCTCTTTGACTTCTAAAAGCTCTGTTTTGACGACCTCATTCAAGCGTTCTTCGCTCTTTAAAATGCCATTGAGATCATCAATAAGTTCTAGCAAGTTTTGGTATTCTTCTTTGATCTTATCCCTTTCAAGGCCTGTTAAGCGTTGCAAACGCATTTCTAAAATGGCTTTGCTTTGGATTTCGCTCAAAGTGAAACGCTCCATTAAGGCGTTTTTAGCCGCTTCTGGGCTTGGGCTTGTTTTAATGAGTCGCACGATTTCATCAATATTGTCCAAGGCGATCAAATAGCCCTCTAAAATATGCACTCTGGCCTTAGCCTTTTCCAATTCAAAAATCGTGCGTCTTATAATAATGGTCTTTCTGTGGTTTAAGAAAAGGTGCAACAACTCTAAAAGCGTGAAAATCTTAGGCTCTTTATTGTAAATGGCGAGTAAAATGATGCTAAAAGTGGTCTCCATGGTGGTGAGTTTGTAAAGGTGGTTTAAGACAATTTCACTCATTGCGTCTCTTTTTAATTCAATCACCACTCTAATGCCCTCTCTATCGCTCTCATCGCGCACTTCGCTAATGCCTTCAATTTGTTTTTCTCGCGCTAAATCGCTGATTTGTTCCACTAATTTGGCTTTATTGGTTTGGAAAGGCATTTCATCTAAAACGATGATTTCTTTATTTTTTGTCTTTTCCACATGCACTTTGGCCCGCACTTTCACGCGCCCTCGCCCCGTTTTATAGGCTTCAACAATGCCCGCCTTGCCATAGATGATCCCACCGGTGGGAAAGTCAGGCCCTTTGACAAATTCCAAAATTTCATCTAATTCAGCGTTAGGGTTTTCTAAGACATGCGCTAAAGCGTCTATGGTTTCATCAATCCTGTGGGGGGGGATAGAAGTCGCCATCCCTACAGCGATCCCATTAGCCCCATTGACTAAAAGGTTAGGCAGACGGCTTGGTAAAATATCTGGCTCTTTTAAGGTGTCATCATAATTAGGCACAAAATCAATGGTGTCTTTATCAATATCCCTTAAAATTTCTTCACTCGCCTTGGTCATTCTGGCTTCAGTGTAACGCATCGCTGCAGCGTTATCGCCATCAATGGAGCCAAAGTTGCCCTGCCCATCCACTAATTCCAAACGCATAGAAAAATCTTGCGCCATTCTCACTAGCGCATCATAAACCGCGTTATCGCCATGGGGGTGGTATTTACCAATCACATCACCCACGATTCTAGCGCTTTTTTTGTAAGCGACTTTGGAAGTAAGGCCTAATTCATGCATCGCATACAAAATACGCCTATGCACAGGCTTTAAGCCGTCTCTAGCGTCCGGTAAAGCGCGCCCTATGATCACGCTCATGGAATAAGCTAAATAGCTCTCTTCAATAGAAGAATCAATCCCCACTTCTACAATATTTTTTGTTTCATTGACTGAATTATCTTGGACTGAATTATCTTGCATGTGTCTCCCTAAAATTTAATTAAAATAAAGCGTTAAAAGATAACGCCCCCAAATCAAAGCCCAAAAAATAAGCCCTATCAGTTGGGCTGCACTGGCCATGTCTTTAGCTTTTTTGGCTAAGGGGTGGAACTCTGTGCTGGTAAAATCCACAGCCTTTTCAATAGAGCTATTGATGAGTTCAATCACCACCGATAAAAAACAAGGTGCAATCAATAGCCCCCATTCTAAAAAATCTTTGGCTAAATAGCTCGCTAGAGTGATGCAAAAAAGAGCCAAGATAACAATTTGCCTGAACGCGCTTTCTTCAGCCCATGCGCATTTAAGCCCGTCTTTAGAATAAAAAAGGGCTTTAAAAAGGCGTTTAAACCCTTTAGCTTTGGGGGGGACTTTGAAATCACTCATGGCTTATTTTGTAAGATTGAAAGAAATTCACGCTAAGGCTATCTAACAAGGCATTAAAAGTAAGCTTGGTGTTGTCTTTAGCTTGGGCGTTAAGAGCGATTTGGGATCGTTTGTCTTTAGCCATAGAAACAAAGGCTTGCAACAACCCTTTAAAATTCTGTTGGAGCGCGGTATCGTCTTTAAAATGGGATTGGAATAAGGCCATAAAATAGTTTTCTAAAGAAGCCAATGCGCTTTCATAAGAGACGCTAGGGGTTTGAGATCGCAAACTAAAATAAGGAGAAAAAAAGCCCAAACTCTCTTTATTTTGGTGGTAAAAGGACTCTAAAACATTTTTAAGATGGCGTGCTTGGATAGAAACGCCCAACTTTGGCGCTGAAAAACGCAGTTTGTCTTGCAACTCTTCTATGGCTTTAGCGTCTTTAGAACTCAAGGTTTTAAAAATATTTTTAAGGGAGAGATTTTCTTGCGCCTCCATTAAACCCTCTTGAAAAAAAGTGTAAGCAAGGATATTTTCCGCATTAGTCAAATCGCATTTTAAATTGTCGTTTAAAGTTTTTTCATCTAAAGCGTTGAATGTTAAAGAGCAATTCAAGCGCGTGGGTTTCATTTTTTCTAATAAGATATTCAAATCTTTTAGGGGGATTTGGCTGATTTTTTGCTGAATATCTTGTTCTAAAATAGGGGATTTGATTTGAGAGCTGATAGAAAGGACAAGAGAGCTTTTATCTAAAGAATGGAGCTTGATATTTAAATTTTTAAAATCCACAATAGGGGAGTTTTGAGAGTCTAAAAAACTGAGCTCTTTAGAAACGCATGCAATTTTAAAAAACCCTTCGCATTCAAAGGGAGCGCCTGCAATCCCCATGCCTTTAATATGGGGGCGTTGATCCAAATAAGCGTTAAGATAAGCGCTTAAAGATTTTTTAACCGACATGCTAGTAAAGAAGATAAACACCCCTAAAAGCACGCAAATTAAAGCCCCAATAACCACCATCCAAGACATGAATTTTTTAGTCAAAAAAACCCTTTATTTTATTGAAAGTATAGTGATAGAACCCATAAAATGCGTTTTCTTATTTTTAGAGATATTGACAATATCTTGCAGTAATTTTCCACAATTTTCTTCTTCCCGAGTGTGGTTTCGCTGGTGTATAAAGATAGAAAATATCGTGTTTGTTAGGGCAAAAAAGTCGTTAATGGTGCCTTGTGTTACTTTCATAGCTTTTCCTTTTAGGTGGATTAAGATTATACCGAGTATTAAATCAAAAAAAAAGAAAAAAGCTTAAATTTTTTAATTTGTAGCTAAATTTGTTAGGATTGAAGAAAATTTGCTTGAGTTGAATTAACCCAAGCTTTTAGCACCAAGAGGCATAAAGCCTCTTCATAAAAAGGATTGAGCGATTTTAGCGTCTTTCTGGGGGCTGTATGCCTAGCCAATCTTTATAAAACACCTCTATATCAGGCTCAAAATCATGGATCACAGGATACCAAGGAGTTGGGGCTTCAACATCTAAAAGGATGCCGCAATCCGGGCAAATATACTCCCGATACACTTGCCAATGAGTATCACTGGCTAAGAGTTTAGGATACACCTCTTCCATTTTTTCTGCTGTATCACGCACATAGATGTTTGCATGCAATTTCCAGTTTTCTTCCGGAGCGCAGAATGCATGACCGCATGAACACTTAATGACCCATTTCTTTTGAGGATCTTGCACCACAAACAAATGCGGCCCCAAGGGTAAGACGATTTTGTCATCAAAATCCACCTTATCTTGCAATACCTTCAAATACATTTGAAACCTCTCATGATCTTTAGGCATGCTCAGCATTTTTAAGACAGTGTTCCAATCCAAGTTCCCCTCTACCAAATTTTTAATTTGTTCTTGTGTGTATTTTGACATGACCATTCTCCTTTCTTTATTTCTCATCAACCAACAGAACTGTGCGCACATCAGGCAATTTGCTCAAATCCATCCTATATTTAGATCCATAGGTGAATACGCCAAGCTCATCTTCTTTCACGCTCCAGCTCTTTGGCAAGTTCCAGAATGTTTTAAAATCGTTTAAAAACTTGGGCGAGAGATCAAAGCTAGTCGCATACATGTGCTTAACCTGTTTGGAAGCTTCTTTTTCAAGGATAGCGTTTCTTTCTTGCTCCATCCATTGTTTTACCGGTATGGATCTAGCCTTTCTGTTTTCAAGAATTTCTTTTCTTCTAGCCTTCGTTTTGGCTTCATCGCCGACCCACACGCCGTCTTTATTCTGGCTCACAATCGCACCATAAACCTTGTAAGCGTATTCTGGCAATAGCTGTTTGCTGTTGAGATCTTCTAAAATCGCATTCAAATCCCTTTCAATCGGATCGCCAAATCCAGGACCGCCTTTGATGTAGTTCAAATACAAGTCGTAATTGTCAAAGCAATTTTCTGTGGTGATGCATTGCTTATCCCTTTTGACTTGAGACGCATGAGAAATGTGCTTTTCATAATCTCTATCCGTTGGGTTAAAATCGCCCCCCAAAGGCAAGCTGGCGTTATTTTTAATCCTGTTTTTTAAATCGGTGTTGTGCGCTTCAAACCTATAACCACTGGCCGCTGGATAGCCCCCCATCATACCCCAATCGCTATTCATATAGCCATTACCCATAAAGAACATGGTCCAATCATGTGCTCCCCACACCATTCTTAAGGTTTCAAACCCGTTACCGCCTCGATATTTCCCATACCCACCGGTATTGGCTTTGACATTCCTGCCTAGATAAAGAAGAGGCTCTGCCATTTCCCAAATTTCAACATCGCCCATATCGCCCTCTGGATTCCAAATAGCTGCTGCGTGATTCAAGCCGTCTTTTATCGCGCAAGCTCCAGTCCCACAAGAACTCGTCTCAAAGCTATTCACCGCATGGATTTCTCCATCTTGGTTGATACCACCGCCTTGCAACCAATTGGAAGTGTTAGCGTTCCCAGAATTGACCTCTTCTAAATACCCTCGGCTGTAATACGCTTGAGACAAACCTCTCCACAAAGCGCTCCAGCCTGATACCAAGAAATGCCATGCATAAGCATGCCCGGTGCGCCTGTCATCTGGATTCATCCAAGTCCCTTTTTTGAGTCTGAATTGAGTCGCAAAATAAGCGCCATCGTTGATGCGAGAAGTGGGTATCAATGTTTGAGTCATCATCACCCAAATACCGCTAGTAAAGGACACTTGGTTGCAATTGAAAGAGTGCCATCCCCACCTGGACGCGCCATCAAAATCCAATTTCCATGTAGCGTCTTTATTGATTGTGATTTCCACTGGAGAGTGCATGATCGTATCTAGCTTAGCAAATTCAGAGCACACGCCAATATCCTTATGCGCATAAGGCACATCCACAAAAGCGACCTTTCTATACTTGCCGGGTATGGTCATGGATTTGATCCTAGAGATAAGGCCTCTCCTCCCCTCTTCAATCACCTCATCAATAAATCGCATGTAAGAATCAATGCCATCTTCTTTAATGACTTCCATCACTAAATCCCTAATCATATGGCATCCTGCAATCCTAGTCCTTTCATCCAAAATCCAATATTTAGGCGTGCGAACTGATCTTTGAGATTCATGCAACCAATCCTTAAAGCTTTCATCATTCGCCCCTGTCTTACGGCAAGTGATCATGTATCCATCCCCAAATCTTTGAACCTGCCCGGTGCTCATCGATCCTGGAGTAACTGATCCCGTATCAATCACATGCGTAACACCGCCTACCCAACCAATCAATTTTTCATCGTGAAAAATAGGCACAAGAGTCATAATATCGCATGGGTGCACATTCCCAATCGCGCAGTCGTTATTGGTGAAAATATCCTTGTCATTGATGCCTGGGTTATCTTCCCAATTATTCTCTACCATGTATTTGATAGCTGATCCCATAGTCCCTACATGGATAATGATACCCGTAGAAGTCAGCACGCTATCGCCCACAGCGTTATAAAGCGTGAAGCACAATTCCCCCTCTTGCTCAACAATAGGGCTTGCAGCAATCCTTTTAGCTGTTTCTCTGGCATGCACGATACCGCCTCTTAATTTAGAGAACATCTTCTCATAGCCGATCGGATCTCTTTCTTTAAACTCTAGTTTTTTAAGGCCATTATAGTGACCTGTCTTTTCTGTCCTAGCTAGGATTTCATCTCTAGCTTGTTTTAAAGTTTTGCCGTTTTTCAATAAATTTGCCATTTTGAACTCCTTTATTTAATTTCTTTTAAGTGGAACAATCGGTGTTTGTCTAGTCTTGTCGCAAAGCCTTTGGGTATCACAAAGGTGGTTGAATCCGCTTCCACGATCGCAGGCCCTATGACTTCATTTCCAGGCAGTAACTTTTCCATGTGCCACACATCTGCATCCACCCATTGCTTATGACGATAGAATTTTCTAACGCCTACTTTGGCCTCTTTTGGGGGCGTAGCACCATGTTCTTTTTCAACCGGAATCACAGGTTTTTGCGTAGCCACAACACCACGCATGATCACGCCAGTCACGCTAAAGCCAAGCTCTGGCGAACACGCTGATTCAGAATAAACACGAGCGTAGGTTTTTTCATATTCTTTGACAATCTCTTCCCAATCGGCTACGCTTTTGGCTTTTGATATAGGAGAAGTGATCTCTAAGTCATTCAATTGCCCCATATACTGCATCCTGTATCCAGGTCTTAAGATCACATCTTTTTCAGAGAATCCATTAATCTTAAACTCTTCAATCACTTTGAGAGTCAATTCATCCCATGCGTCTTGAATGATCTTGCATGCCTCTATTTTGGACTCGTCTGAAGAATACTGCGGAATAGCTATATCAACGCTCTTGTCGTATCTGTATTCAAAATCAGCGCAAGCGCAACCAAAAGCGCTAAACCCAGCCGCCCATGCAGGCACTACCACATCCTTAAACCCTAAGCCTTCTGTATAGCCATAAGTGTGCACAGGTCCCGCGCCACCATACGAAAAGCACGCAAAGTCAGATGGGCTATACCCTTTAGCGCTAATATTGGATCGCAAGTATTCTTTAAGCTCCAAATCAAGCAATTCAATCACACCCGCAGCCGCATCTTCCACGCTAATGCCTAGCGGATCAGCGATTTGCTCTTTAATGTGTTTTTTAGCCCTGTTGGCATCTAATTTGATCAAACCGCCCAAGAAATTATCCGGATTCAAATAGCCCAAAACAATGTGGCAATCGGTTACTGAAACCGTGTCTAAACCGCTGTCTTTCCAACAAGTGCCAACTCTATACCCCGCGCTGTCAGGCCCTAGTTTGACCGATCGGCTGTGCGGATCAATGCGTACAAAACTCCCAGCGCCCGCGCCAACAGAATCCATAGCCACAAGCGGTAGAGATAAAACAAGACGCGCCATATCAGGGTCAGAAGCGATATTGAAATTGCTCTTAACGATAAGCGCCATATCAAAGCTCGTGCCGCCAATATCGCTGCATGCAATATTGTCATAACCCAGCGTTTCGCCTAGCAATTTAGATCCAATCACGCCCCCAATAGGACCGCTCACAATAGTCCTGGCGAGCTCTTTAGCTTTCCAGCTAATGGTGCCTCCATGCGTTGCCATCACACGAAGATCAAATTTAGCGCCATGCTCTTTGAAGCGGTTACTGACTTTAGAGAGCGTTTGCCTGCTTGGCTCAGCCGCATAAGCTTCTAAAATAGTGGTGTTCATTCTGTGGCTTTCTTTTCTTTGAGGGTAGTAATCCACAGAAGCGAATACGGGAATGCTTTTACCCAATTTTTCCAGTTCTTTTAACGCTATATCTCTAACGATCCGCTCGCTTTCAGCGTTTTTATGAGATTGCAACAAACAAATCACAATGGCCTTTGCACCCGCTTCTAAAAGCTCCTTAACAGCGATTTTAACCTCTTCTTGGCGAACTGGGATAACCACTTGCCCCTTGACATCGGTTCTTTCTGTAATGCCTCTAATCCTTTTTAAAGGAATCAGTGGATCGTCATATTTATGCGTGTTGATATGCAATCTTTTTCTAGCGCATACCCCAAGTAGGATTGTAACGCCCTACCCATAGAATGCATTTGCTCAAAACCCTTATTGCAAATCAGGCCCACTTCCATCCCGCGCCTTTGGACGACCCGATTGAGCATCGCCGTGCCTGAATACACGCAAGTGATCAACTCTGGATAAACCTTATTCACATCCGATTGCCAGTGCGATAAAGCGTCTTGTGAGCTATTGTAAATAGCTAGGCTCTCATCTTCTGGGTTGCTTTGGGCTTTACCAACTACGAAACTGCCATTTTCTTTCACAAAAAATGTGTCCGTCATGGTGCCACCGGCATCAATACCCATCACCTGAACTTTTGCGTCTTTCATTTTTTAGACTCCTTAGTATTAAAGTGTTGCTCGAGGTAACCTATCAAGGTAACCTGTTTGAATTATAGGACAAATTTTAAAACGGAAATCATTTTTTTTAAAGCCAATCAATAACAATGTGAAAATTTGGTGTATAAAGCGAAGAATAATAATAAGTTCATTCAAAAAATACCATATAAGAAGAAAAATATTAAACCTAATATTAAATCAAAAAGCAAAATTCAATTCTAAAGTGCCGATTTGATGGTGTTTAGGCTGGGATTGAAAGGTTTTACTAATATCGGTGATCGTAAAAGCCACCCTAAAGCTGCGCCACATCATCGCCGCTCCTATTTCACTGGCATAAACAAAGTATTCCAAATTAGCAATGCCCCTAGTTTCAGGGCTATTGCCTTGAATGAAGATGTTAAGGGGTTGGAAGCGCCCAAAAGCCCCTACAAAAAAATAGATGGAAAATTTATCGCTATAAGGCATGCCTCCATCAAAAGCGGTATTGACCTTATTGACCCCATAATCAGCGTCCAGGTTATACCCAGCCCTAAAGAGCGAGCCGAGTTGGAAATAATCCCTCGCATTACCCAATTCCACATTAAACCCAGGCATTAATTCCATAGAAAAAAAACGAGTCTTTAAAAGGGGGACTTTTTTAAGCAATTGGTAGTGCAATTCAAAGATAAATTCGTTTTTGAGCTGCGTGTTCCAGCCATAAAATTGGGGATCATGACCCCATTTATGAATGAGACGCTGTGTTTGAGCGGCCAAAGAATCTTGCCCTGTCGTGCCTAAAGAAAGCGTGAATAGCTCCATAAAAGTTTGATGGCGGTTATACACATTCAAATTCACCCGTAAATACCCCCCATAAGGGTGGTTGTCATGCAAATGCACCAGTTTTCTGTTTTCAAGTGAAGGGGTATACATGTCTTGGGCGAGAGAAATGCCAAAACGAGTAACCCTAGGGCTTTTATTGAAAAACCCTAAATACGAAGTCCATTTCATCGCTTTATTTTTAGAAAAATCAAACTCTTTAGTAGAAAAGCCTATTTGATTGCCTGCCGTGTAATACTCATCAATGTAAGGGTTGATATAGCCATCGTTTTCAGTCATCAAATTGATAGAATAGCGTTTAGAGGGCGTTAATGGGGTAGGAATAATCTCTTTTGCCCATGCAAACATTCCTAATAATAAACATAAAATAAATTTGAAAAACAAAACACTTCCTTAGGTTATTATGGGGGTTATTGTAACGAAATAAGGCTTAATTGCAAGAGCGTTTAAGGGGTAAAAAGAGAAAACTTTACCCCATTGAAAAGAGCGTGGTTTTAGGCATAAAAAACTCACACTAAAAAATAAAACACCCCACACACGACTAAGCCTACAAAAATTAAAGTCAAAACGCAATAGCCCATAATATCTTTAGCGCCCAAACCCGCAATGGCTAAAGCAGGCAAAGCCCAAAAAGGCTGTATCATATTCGTCCAAGCGTCTCCCCAAGCGATAGCCATAGAAACCACTCCTGGATCCACGCCTAAGCTTTGCCCAGCTGGGAGCATGATAGGAGCTTGAATCGCCCATTGCCCCCCACCAGACGGGATGAAAATATTGACAATCCCAGCGCTCAAAAAAGTCATGAGCGCGAAAGTTTTTTCATTAGCGATGTGCGTGAAAGCTAAAGAGAGCATTTGCGCTAAAGAATGCCCCCCCACGCTATGGCTTGCCATCATCCCCATAATCCCAGCGTAAAAAGGGAATTGGAGTAAAATCCCAGCCACGCTCCTAGCGGAATGATTGATCGCTTTCACATAAGCTAAAGGGGTTTTATGGAGCAAAATCCCTAAAAAAAGGAAAATCGTATTGACAATGTTTAAACTAATCCCTCCCCCTTTAAAAAAATAAATACCAAGATACCCAAAACCCAAAAAAACCAAAAGATAAGAAAGCAAAGCGCTGTTTTCCAAAAAATGCGCGATCGTTTTATCTTGTTGGTGGCTAATGAGTTCTGTTTCTTTGTATTCGTCTTTTAGAAGCTTTGAATCAATCTCAACGATTTCTTCTTTTTTAGGGTGGATCATTGCCATTAAAAAGGGTAACCCTACAAGAATGATTCCTATAATGATTAAATTATAAGAAGAAAAAATCGTCTGACTGATAGGAATAGCTTTTTCAATCACCCCGGTGCTTATTTTGGACAGATTTTCATTTTGGGTGGCAACGCTTAAAGGGATAGAGCCTGATAAACCCCCATGCCAGATGACAAAACCCGAATAAGCGCTAGCAATGAGCAACCTGTAATCCACCCCTTTAACATTTTTGGCGATCTCTTTTGCAAAAATCGCGCTGATCACCAAGCCAAAACCCCAGTTGATCCAATTAGCGATTAACGATAAAAAAGTAACCAACCATAAAGCCGTATAATACCCTTTAGGCAAAGACGCTAAGTATTTTAAAAGTTTTTGGACTAATTTAGCGCTAGCTAGAGCCTGACCTAGCACCAAAATAAGGGCCATTTGCATAGAAAAACCTAAAAGCGTCCAAGCACCATTCCCCCAACTAGAAATGACAGACGAAGCGTCTTGCCCTGTTAAGCAATAAACAAGAACAAACACGACAAACGATAAAAGAGCGACCAAGACAAAGGAGTCCGGCAAACATTTAGACGCTAAAAACACGCACGCTGAAGTCAAATGCCTTAATAAAAACATAAACACCCCCTTTATAAGCTATAGATGCACTTCAAATTCAGCTTCTGTTTTTTCTTTCACTTGATCAAGGCTGACCCCCTCTTGCAATTCCACTAATCTCATGGCGTTATTGGAAAATTCAAACACCGCTAAGTCCGTTATCAATTGATGCACCACGCCTTTTCCTGTTAAGGGTAAGGAGCATTCTTTTTTCACTTTAGACTCCCCGTATTTGTTGCAATGTTCCATGATGACAATCACTTTTTTAGCGCCATGCACCAGATCCATAGCCCCTCCCATGCCTTTTATGAGCTTTTTAGGGATCATCCAATTAGCCAAATCCCCATTTTGTGAGACTTCCATCCCCCCTAAAATCGCTAAATCAATATGCCCCCCACGAATCATCGCAAACGAATCCGCGCTATTGAAAAACGAAGCGCCCGGCACCACGGTTATGGTTTCCTTTCCTGCGTTGATAAGATCCGCATCAACGCCCCCTTCTAAAGGGTAAGCGCCAATCCCTAATAGCCCGTTCTCGCTTTGGAAAACGATATTCATCCCGCTCACTTCATTAGCCACCAGCGTGGGCAAGCCTATCCCTAAATTCACATACATGCCCTCTTTTAATTCCTTTGCCGCTCTTTTAATGATAGCCTCTCTCATTTCGCACTCCTTGTGGTGGTTTTTTCTATCCGTTTTTCAAATTTCTCGCCCTTATAGATGTGCTGCACATAGATTCCTGGCAAGTGTATTTCATCTGGGTCTAATTCCCCGGCCGGGACAATTTCTTCCACTTCAGCGACGCATATTTTTGCCGCCATCGCGCACAAGGGATTGAAATTTCGGGCCGTTTTTCTAAACACCAAATTCCCTAAAGTATCGCTTTTGTAGGCTTTAATAAGCCCATAATCGCCCGTTATCGCTCTTTCTAAAATATACTCCTTGCCGTTAAACTCCCTTGATTCCTTGCCTTGAGCGATCAAAGTCCCAACTCCTGTTGGGGTGTAATAAGCGGGTATCCCAGCCCCTCCAGCGCGCAAGTTTTCAGCCAGCGTGCCTTGCGGTGTCAAAACGACTTCAATTTCTCCATTCAGCATTTGCGATTCAAAAATCTTATTTTCCCCCACATACGAAGCGATAATCTTTTTAATCTGCTTTTTTTCTAAAAGAATACCAAGCCCAAAGTCATCAACGCCGCAATTATTGCTCACGACAATCAAATCCTTAATGCCTTTCTTATAAATATAATCAATGGCGTATTCGGGTATCCCGCACAGTCCAAAACCGCCCACTAAAATAGTGTCCCCATTTTTTAATCCGCTCAACGCTTTGTCTAAATCGGTTATAACCTTATTCATCTCATTCTCCTTATTTTTGTTCAACTACCACTGATAGCCCTTGACCGCCACCCACGCACAATGACGCGCAACCCACGCCATGCCCGCTCCTTTTCATTTCATGCAATAAAGTGACTAATATCCTAGCGCCGCTCGCGCCAATAGGGTGGCCAATCGCTATCGCGCCTCCATTCACATTCACGATATTGTGGTTTAATTCAAGCTCTTTTAGCACGGCGATACTCTGTGCGGCAAAGGCTTCATTGAGTTCAAAAAGATTGATGTCGTTGAGATTCATTTTGACATTTTTAAGATTGTTTTTAATAGCGATGCTTGGGCATATGCCCATAATATCCGGACTGCAACCACCCAAACCAAACCCCTTGATAGTGGCCATGGTTTTTAACCCCAATGCTTGCGCTTTTTTAGCACTGCATAAAATGATAATACTCGCGCCATCATTGATTCCTGATGAATTCCCTGCCGTTACCGATCCGTCTTTTTTAAAGGCGGGTTTGAGCTTTGCAAGGGATTCTAGCGTCGTGTCTCTAGGGTATTCGTCTTCTTTAAAAACCACCACGCCTTTTTTATTCGCTATTTCAATGGGCGTGATTTCTTCTTGGAATTTCTTTGCATTAATGGCGGCTCTTGCTTTGAGTTGCGATTGGAGCGCGAAATTATCTTGCTCTTCTCGGCTTATGTGGTATGCTTGAGCGACATTATCAGCGGTGATCCCCATGTGGTAATCATTGAAAGCATCCCACAATCCATCATGGATCATGGAGTCTATCATGTTCGCATTCCCCATTCTTTTCCCATCTCGCATGTCAAACGACAAATAAGGTGCCATGCTCATGTTTTCCACGCCACCGCACACCACCACTTCATCGTGCCCAAGCATGATGCTGTCATGCGCTAACTGGATAGCTTTCATAGACGATCCACAAACCATATTGACGCTAAAAGCGTTTTTATCATTAGGGATGCCAGCGTCTAGTTGGATCTGCCTGGCGATATTTTGACCCAAACCAGCACCTAAAACATTGCCCAAAATGACAGAATCCACATCGCTAGGTTCAAGTCCGCTCGCATTCAAAGCGTCTTTAAGCACGCTAACACCCATTTCTCTAGCGCCCACATTCTTTAAAGAGCCTAGAAAACTCCCTACCGCGCTTCGTTTTGCCGCCACTACAACCACTTCATTCATGTCTTTGCCTTTAAGTTGATTTATTAGTCATAGTATCACTTTTAGATAATTGACGCCCTAACAGGTTTGATTTTGTTTTAGGTTTTGTTTGAGATTGAGGGCAATCCGTTTATTTTTTTCACAAAAATATTATTTTAGCGTTCAATGATTATTGTATAATTTTTGATATTCAACACAGATTAGTTTAAAACCATAATTATTAGCTTTTAAGCTATAGCCTGTCTTAATGATAGACTATATTATTTATTAAAAACTAAAAGTTTTATTAGCACATAAGTTAGTATAAATACCTATATTTTCATCTTTATCTTCTACTAATAAATAATGATGGCTTTGCTGATACCTTTTTATACTAATTGGTTTTGATTATCCAATAAGCTTCAAGCAAACTCCCTAATTTCTTTCTCTAAAGCGTTAATAAAAACGCTTGAATAGGATTTTTCTTTAGGGAATTTGGCTAAAAAATCATTCAATAGCCCAAGGTATTGCTCCTTATTTAAAGCCCCTTTCAGCACTTCGTATTTTAAAAAAAGCCAGTAAGTATTAAGCACATCGCTCTGACAATAGCTATCAATAATCTCTTTTTTCTCCTTTTGGCTTATCTTAGGGTTGTAATAAATCGCATGCACTAAATCCCCACTCACATCAAATTTACCAGGAATATTCGTCATAGAGCAAATGCCATTCAAATTCAACCCCCTAACGGATCCATAATGGCTCAAGCTATCCATTAAATCCAAATGAAACTGCTCGCTATAACGCGCGCGGTAATTTTCCCATTTGTTTTCTTGGTTGTAAAAAGCGTCCAAGGTTAAATTGTATTTAAGGGCTTTGAGCGTGAGTAGGGGAATATCAAAACCTCTGCCATTAAAGCTTATCAAGCGCGGTTGCTTTTCGTTAAAGTATCTAAAAAAGTCTTCTAAAAGCTCTTTTTCGCTTGTAAAATCCTCTTTATTCTCGTGTTTTTGACCAAAATTCCCCACTTTGATAAATTGCCCGTAATCATCGCCAATGACTGCTGCAATAGAGATGATTTCATGCAAATAAAGAGGCAAAAACTCGCTCCCGCTTTTTTCTTTTTGCTTTTCAAAACTCCATTCACAGATTTTTAGCGCATCGTCTTCTTTTAATTGAAAATGCTCTTTACACAAGCTCACGCTAGGAATGGTTTCTATATCAAACACGCACAACATCACACGCCTCTTTCGCATTTTAATATTCTTGTCTCGCTTTTATTATATAACAATTAGTCTTATAGCGCTATAGTGTTGACTTTTAATCTAAAAACGATATAACTAAAAATTAAAAGGCTTTAATGTGGAGCATTCAAACCCAATGAAAGAAATCACTATCGCCCTTGTGGGCCAGCCTAATGTGGGGAAATCATCCCTCATCAACGCTTTGAGTAACGCCCATTTGAAAGTGGGGAATTTTGCCGGGGTTACCGTGGATAAAATGGAAGTGGGCTTGATCCACAAAGAGCATCAAATCACTATCATTGATTTACCTGGCACTTACGCACTCAATGACTTCACCACTGAAGAAAAGGTTACTAAAGATTTTTTAGAAAAAGGGCAATACGATCTCATTCTTAATGTGGTGGATTCCACCAATTTAGAGCGTAATTTAGCCTTAAGCGCGCAGCTATTAGACACGAATAAAAAAATGCTTCTCGTGCTTAATATGTGGGATGAGGCGCAAAAAGAAGGCATTAAAATCAATACAGAAAAGCTTTCTAAAGAATTAGGGGTTGTGTGCGTGCCAACAAGCGCAAGATCCAAAGAAGATCGCTTGAATACCGAGCTTTTATTAGATGAAATTGTCAGGCTTTATTCTCAAAACACTACAAATAATGAAAGCATAAAAGTCCCATCTCAAAGCTTTAAAGAGTCTTTAAAATACAGCCAGAGCGCTCAAAGAATCGCTAAATTGGTGATCAGTGAAAACAAGCAAAACGCGAGTTTTGAACACACTTATAAGATTGATAAGATTTTAATGCACCCGCGTTATGGGATTTTCATTTTTTTAGGGTTTATGTTTATCATTTTTTCCTTGAGCTTTTTAATAGGAGGGGGAGTGCAAAAAGCGCTTGAAATAGGGTTTAAGTTTTTGAGCGATAGTATTAAAGAAAATGTGGCTAATGAAGATTTAGCGTCTTTGGTGGGCGATGGCATTATTGGGGGAGTGGGAGCGACGGTTTCATTCTTGCCTTTAATTGTGGTGTTGTATTTTGGGATTTCTTTACTAGAGACGACAGGTTATATGAGTAGGGTGGCGTTTTTATTGGATGGAATCTTGCATAAATTTGGCTTGCATGGGAAGAGCTTTATCCCTTTAATCACCGGTTTTGGCTGCTCAGTGCCCGCTTACATGGCGACAAGAACCTTACAAAACTATAACGAACGACTGATCACGCTTTTTGTGATCGGGTTTATGAGCTGCTCGGCAAGGCTGCCTATTTATGTGCTGTTTGTAGGCTCGTTTTTCCCTTCTTCAAGTGCTGGTTTTGTGCTGTTTTGCATTTATATTTTGGGGGCGGTTGTGGCGTTAGTGATGGCCAAATTACTCAAATTAAGCGTGTTTAAAGGACAAACCGAATCTTTTATCATGGAAATGCCCAAATACCGCTTTCCCAGTTGGAGAATGGTCTATTTCAGTATCTACACCAAATCGCTTTCCTACCTAAAAAAGGCCGGGACTTACATTTTAGTGGGAGCGATTTTAATCTGGTTTATGTCTCAATACCCTAAAAGCGATGCGGCTATGAAAACTTATAAACAAGAAAGCTTGTTAGTGGATAAAAACACCACTCTTTCAAGCGAAGCCAAAGAAGAAAAATTAAAAGAATTAAAAACAGAATTAGATAAAAAGAACTTAAAAAATAGCATTGTAGGAAAAGGTGGGGCGTATTTAGAAAAAGTCTTTAGCCCTATGGATTTTGATTGGCGTTTGAGTGTCTCACTTGTAACCGGGTTTATGGCTAAAGAGGTGGTGGTTTCTACTTTGGGCGTGTTGTTTTCTTTAGGGGATCAAAATGAAAAATCTGACGCTTTTAGAGAGATTTTAAGAAAAGAAGTCAGCGTGCCTAGTGGGATCGCTTTTATCGTGTTTGTGATGTTTTATATCCCTTGTTTTGCAGCGACCATTACTTTTGGTAGGGAAGCTGGAGGGATAAAGTTTGTGGCGTATTTATTTATCTTTACAACCGCTGTAGCGTATGCGTTTTCCTTGATAGCTTTTTATGCGACTCAAATTTTGGTTTAAAGGCTAGCCATAAAAGGGTTTAAAAAAACCCTTTATTTGTTTAAAATTCCCCCATTAGAAATATTAAAAATTTTTATTTTTCTTTATATCCTAATCTTTTCTATAAACATTCGCATTAATCGGCATTTTTGATAAAAAAGTCATTAATATTATCTAAATAATAATTTTTTAAAAATTTAAGCTAAAATTAATAATAGTTATTATAAATTTCACCTTGTTGTAAAAGAGAACATTTTTCATAAAAGGTGGTAAATGAAAAGAATTTTAGTCTCTCTAGCTGTTTTGAGTCATAGTGCGCATGCTGTCAAAACTCATAATTTGGAAAGGGTAGAAGCTTCAGGGGTGGCTAACGATAAAGAAGTGCCTTTAAGCTGGAGGAGCAAGGAGGTTAGAAATTATATGGGTTCTCGCACGGTGATTTCTAACAAACAACTCACTAAAAGCGCCAATCAAAGCATTGAAGAAGCTTTGCAAAATGTGCCAGGCGTGCATATTAGAAACTCCACAGGTATTGGAGCTGTGCCTAGCATTTCCATTAGGGGGTTTGGTGCGGGAGGCCCAGGGCACTCTAATACGGGAATGATTCTAGTCAATGGGATTCCTATTTATGTCGCGCCCTATGTTGAAATTGGCACGGTTATTTTTCCCGTAACCTTTCAATCTGTGGATAGAATCAGTGTAACTAAGGGTGGGGAGAGCGTGCGTTATGGCCCTAACGCTTTTGGCGGTGTGATCAACATTATCACCAAAGGCATTCCTACCAAGTGGGAAAGTCAGGTGAGCGAGAGGACCACTTTTTGGGGCAAGTCTGAAAATGGGGGGTTTTTCAATCAGAATTCTAAAAACATTGATAAAAGCTTAGTTAATAACATGCTTTTTAACACCTATTTAAGAACGGGGGGTATGATGAATAAGCATTTTGGAATCCAAGCTCAAGTCAATTGGCTCAAAGGGCAAGGGTTTAGATACAACAGCCCTACCAACATTCAAAACTACTTGCTAGATTCGTTGTATCAAATCAATGATAGCAACAAGATCACTGCTTTTTTTCAATATTACAGCTATTTTTTAACAGACCCTGGGTCTTTAGGTATAGCTGCCTATAATGAAAATCGTTTTCAAAATAACCGCCCTAACAACGATAAAAGCGGGAGAGCGAAGCGATGGGGAGCTGTGTATCAAAACTTTTTTGGGGATACGGATAAAATAGGGGGGATTTCACTTTCAGTTACTATGGGCATGACATGTCAAGGGATTTTAAATTTGATTCTAACTATTTAAATGTCAATACCAATCCTAAATTAGGCCCTGTTTATACCGATCAAAATTATCCAGGATTTTTTATTTTTGATCATTTAAGGCGTTATGTGATGAACGCTTTTGAGCCTAATTTGAACTTAGTTGTCAATACCAATAAAGTTAAGCAAACTTTTAATGTGGGCATGCGTTTTATGACGATGGACATGTTCATTAGATCCGATCAAAGCACATGCGAAAAATCAGATATTATTGATGGGGTGTGCCATATGCCCCCATATGTTCTTTCTAAAAAGCCTAGTAACAATCAAGAAATGTTTAACAACTATACAGCGGTATGGTTGAGCGATAAAATAGAGCTTTTTGATTCTAAATTGGTGATAACTCCAGGGATTAGATACACTTTTTTGAACTATAACAACAAAGAGCCAGAAAAGCACGATTTTTCCGTATGGACCAGTAAAAAACAGCGTCAAAACGAATGGAGTCCCGCCCTTAACATTGGCTATAAACCTATGGAAAATTGGATATGGTATGCGAACTACCGCCGCAGTTTTATCCCCCCACAACACACAATGGTAGGCATTACTAGGACTAATTACAACCAAATTTTTAATGAAATTGAAGTGGGGCAACGCTATAGTTATAAAAATCTATTGAGCTTTAATACCAATTATTTTGTGATTTTTGCCAATCGTTACTATGCGGGAGGCTATAGTCCACAGCCTGTGAATGCTAGGAGCCAAGGGGTGGAATTAGAATTGTATTACGCGCCGATTAGGGGTTTGCAATTCCATGTGGCTTACACTTATATTGATGCACGCATCACTTCTAACGCTGATGATATTGCTTATTATTTTACAGGCATTGTCAATAAACCATTTGACATTAAAGGGAAGCGTTTGCCTTATGTGAGTCCTAACCAATTCATATTTGACATGATGTATACTTACAAGCACACGACTTTTGGAATCAGTAGTTATTTTTATAGCCGCGCTTATAGCTCCATGCTCAATCAGGCCAAAAGCCAAACCGTGTGCTTGCCCTTAAACCCAGAATACACAGGGGGGCTAGAGTATGGTTGTAATTCAGTGGGGTTATTGCCCTTGTATTTTGTGTTGAACGTTCAAGTAAGCTCCGTTTTATGGCAAAGCGGTAGGCATAAAATCACAGGGAGTTTGCAAATCAATAACCTTTTTAACATGAAATATTATTTTAGGGGGATTGGCACAAGCCCTACAGGGAGAGAGCCCGCACCAGGGAGATCCATTACAGCGTATTTGAATTATGAGTTTTAAATTGGTTTCAAGCTTTTATAGCTTGAATGTTTGATATTAAACCATTTTAAAACTCGCTACTAAATTTTCGGTCAATAAATTAAACCCATCCACCAGAATAAACACCAAAATTTTAAAAGGCAGAGAAATCATTACAGGCGGGAGCATCATCATGCCCATCGCCATTAAAATAGAGCTGATCACCATATCAATCACCAAAAAAGGCAAGTAGAGTAAAAAGCCGATTTGAAACGCTGTTTTCAACTCGCTTATCATAAACGCCGGGATCAAAACGCTCAAACTCACCTCATCAGGGGTTTTAGGGTTAGGCAGGTTTCTGATCCTAAAAAAAAGCGCTAGATCCTTTTCTCGTGTGTTTTTAAGCATGAATTCCTTGAAAGGCAGAGCGCTTTTTTCAAACGCTTCGGTGTAAGAAATCTTTTTATCCATATAAGGCTTAATCCCTGTATCATAAGCCTTTTTCAAACTAGGTTCCATGATAAAAAAAGTCAATATCAAAGAGAGCGAAACTAAAATTTGAGTGGGTGGGGTTTGTTGCGTGCCTAAAGCGGTCCTTAAAAAAGAAAACACCACGATCAAACGGGTGAAACTCGTCATCACTAAAATCAACGATGGGGCTAAAACCAAAAGCGTGAGCAGGGCGATAACATTAAGGGTGGTTACGAGTTGTTTAGGATCACTAGGAGCGTTTAAAGAGAGATTGACGCTAGGTAAAGCGCTATCAGCGCTCATTAAGGGGCATATTAAAGGGCAAATGAGAGCAAGCATTAAAAAAATGAAAAAACGCACAATTCTAGCCTTAAATCTTTAATAAAAACAAGGTCAAATTATAAGATAAGGCATGTTAAAATTCCCTAAAATAACCCCATAAATTGAAGGATTTTAATGCTTTCTGTAATCATACTGGCCGCTGGTAAAGGCACTCGCATGCGTTCTAGCCTGCCTAAGACTTTACACACGATTTGCGGAGAGCCTATGCTGTTTTACATTTTAGAAGTGGCTTTTTCAATCAGTAATGATGTGCATCTTGTCTTACACCACCAACAAGAACGCATTAAAGAAGCGGTGTTGGAGTGTTTTAAGGGCGTGATTTTTCACGCTCAAATCGTGGAAAAATATTCAGGGACAGGTGGGGCTATCATGCAAGAAGATAAATCGCCTATCCCTACGAAACACGATCGGGTTTTGATTTTGAATGCGGACATGCCCTTAATCACTAAAGACGCTCTTACCCCCTTATTAGAAAGCAAGAATAACGCTATAGGCTTACTCCATTTAGCTGATCCTAAAGGTTATGGGCGCGTTGTTTTAGAAAACCATCAGGTTAAAAAGATTGTAGAAGAAAAGGACGCTAATGATGAAGAAAAAACCATTAAAAGCGTGAATGCTGGCGTGTATTTTTTTGAAAGAAAGTTTTTAGAAAAATACTTGCCCCAGCTTAATGACCAAAACGCCCAAAAAGAATACTACCTCACGGATTTAATCGCTTTGGGTATTAAGGGGAACGAAAAAATTGACGCTATTTTTTTAGAAGAAGAGTGTTTTTTAGGGGTGAATAGCCAAACAGAAAGGGCGAAGGCTGAAGAAATCATGCTAGAAAGACTGCGGAAAAACGCCATGGACTTGGGGGTAGTGATGCAATTGCCTAATAGCATTTATTTAGAAAAAGGCGTGAGTTTTAAGGGGGAGTGCGTTTTAGAGCAAGGGGTGCGTTTGATTGGGAATTGTTTGATAGAAAACGCACGTATTAAGGCTTATAGCGTGATAGAAGAGAGCCAGATTGTTAATAGCAGTGTGGGGCCATTTGCCCATGCGCGCCCTAAAAGCGTGATTTGTAATAGCCATGTGGGGAATTTTGTAGAGACTAAAAACGCTAAACTTCAAGGCGCTAAAGCAGGGCATTTGAGCTATTTAGGGGATTGCGAGATAGGGAAAAACACAAATGTGGGGGCTGGCGTGATCACTTGCAATTATGATGGTAAAAAGAAACACCAAACGATCATCGGTGAAAATGTCTTTATAGGGAGCGATAGCCAGCTAGTCGCCCCCATAAATATCGGCTCTAATGTCTTAATCGGCAGCGGCACCACCATCACTAAAGACATTCCTAGCGGTTCGTTAAGCCTTTCACGCGCCCCTCAAATTAACATTGAAAACGGGTATTTTAAGTTTTTTAAGAAACCTTAATTTGTTTAAATAATGAAAAATCCTAAAATATTATAATCATTTACCTTAATCCTGTAATTTGAGTAGAAACAAAACGCTTATTGAGATTTTTGTGATATTTGGCTGATCTGTAACAACGCTTTTAATAGGGTTGTGGTATAAATATTCTCATAAGGTATGCCCAAACATGCCTTGAATCTCCATTTTATGAAAGGATTTGTTATGAGTGGATTAAAAACATTTAGTTGTGTAGTGGTTTTATGCGGTGCAATGGCTAATGTAGCTGTAGCTAGTCCTAAAATAGAGGCAAGGGGTCAGCTTGGCAGAGATATAGGAGGAGACATTGGTTCAACAATGGGAGCGGTCAGAGGGCCGTTAGGGGCTGCGATTGGGGGTCAGCTTGGTCGGGAAATAGGCGATAAGGTAGAAGATTTTATTCGTGATTTCATAGACAGAGAGCCTCAAACTAGAGAGCCTCAGACTAGAGAACCACAAGCCCCAAGAGAACCTATCCGTGATTTTTATGATTACGGCTATAGTTTTGGGCATGCTTGGTGATCTTAAATGAGCCAAGGTGATGGGGGGAAGGAAATAACATGGATACTACAAAAGAGAATTTGAATGGCTCAAAAGAGCGTTTGAATTATACTGAATATAGTATAGCAATGGGTTTAGTTGCTATAATTTGTTACTCCATAGTTTTTAGAACAGCTCTTTATCGCTCAGATGTTGGTGATCCGATTTTCAACCCTAAAGATAGTTACTATGTGTGGCTAACGACTCTAATAGCGGCTTTGTTGTCTAACCTCTTGTTCAACCCAAAAGGCAGGTCGGCAGGTTATTTCATTATTGAAACTTGGCAAGGATTCCCCAAGTTTTTTAAAGCCATTTTTAAGGCTAGGTTTTTTGGCGCGTTTTATGACGCTGTGTTAGGGGCAAGACTAAGGGATTTTTATATGGTGCTCTTAACGATACCTTTTGGTATCGCTATGCATGAAATTTCAGCGTATTGCGGGCATCCTAGCAACTTTCTTGTAGAGGGTTTGATTATTGTAGGGTTTCAATGTTTTCTTAAGCTTTGTGCTAAATTAGGGTGGTGATTTAACCCAAATGGCATTAAATGGAGGGGGGAGTAAAAAATTAAAGAAACTTTAAAACTCATTCTTTATTATTGAAAACGGGTATTTTAAGTTTTTTAAGAAGCCTTAAGGAGCTTGAAAAGAATTGCAATGTTTTAAAACTTCATTGAGCGTATTTTTAAATAATGATTTACCTTAATCCTGTAATTTGAGTAGAAACAAAACGCTTATTGAGATTTTTGTGATATTTGGCTGATCTGTAACAACGCTTTTAATAGGGTTGTGGTATAAATATTCTCATAAGGTATGCCCAAACATGCCTTGAATCTCCATTTTATGAAAGGATTTGTTATGAGTGGATTAAAAACATTTAGTTGTGTAGTGGTTTTATGCGGTGCAATGGCTAATGTAGCTGTAGCTAGTCCTAAAATAGAGGCAAGGGGTGAATTAGGCAAACTTATAGGGGGTGGTGTTGGGGGTTTTGTTGGTGATAAAATTGGAGGAGCAATTGGGGTTCCTGGAGGTCCAGTGGGTATTGGATTAGGGAGATTTCTTGGTAGCACAGTAGGAGGATATATTGGGTCTGAAGTAGGCGATAGGGTAGAAGATTTTATCCGTGGCGTTGATAGAGAGCCTCAAACTAGAGAGCCTCAGACTAGAGAACCACAAGCCCCAAGAGAACCTATCCGTGATTTTTATGATTACGGCTATAGTTTTGGGCATGCTTGGTGATCTTAAATGAGCCAAGGTGATGGGGGGAAGGAAATAACATGGATACCACAAAAGAGAATTTGAATGGCTCAAAAAAGCGTTTGAGCGACTGGGAATATCAATGGGCAGTGGCTATAGTCTATGCGGGATGCATATCCACATTGCGTTATAGCCAAGGCGCTAGCGATCCACTTTTTAACCCTAAAGACAGCTATTACGCGTGGCTAACAATCTTAATAGCGGCTTTGTTGTCTAACCTTTTATTTGACCCTCGAGGTAGGGATTGTTATAAGTCTTTCCAAGTAAGATACCCTAGGTTTCTCAAAGCCATTTTTAAGGCTAGGTTTTTTGGCGCGTTTTATAACGCTGTGTTAGGATCAAGACTAAGGGATTTTTATGTGATGCTTTTAACGATGCCCTTTATTGCCGCTATCCATGAGATCTCGGCGTATTGTGGGCATCCTAGCAATCTCCTTATAGAGGGTTTGGTTATGCTTGGCTTTCTTGTGTGTTTTGGGATTTGTGTTAGGCTTTGCGCTAAATTAGGGTGGTGATTTAACCCAAATAGCATTAAATGGAGGGGGTATAAAAAATTAAAAAACTTTAAAACTCATTCTCATTAACAAAACAGATCCAACTTGAACTTTTCTTTTTCTTAAGTTTTTTATTGATACAATGCCAAATTTAAAAGAAAACGATTTGATTTAAAGGAAAAATTTTGATTACGGTGGTTAAACGAAACGGGCGCATTGAGCCTTTGGACATTACAAAAATCCAAAAATACACTAAGGACGCTACGGACAATTTAGAGGGCGTGAGCCAAAGTGAGCTGGAAGTGGATGCGAGGTTGCAATTCAGGGACAAGATCACTACTGAAGAAATCCAACAAACTTTGATTAAAACCGCTGTGGATAAAATAGATATTGACACGCCTAATTGGAGCTTTGTCGCCTCAAGGCTTTTTTTGTATGATTTATACCATAAAGTGAGTGGTTTTACAGGGTATAGGCATTTGAAAGAGTATTTTGAAAACGCTGAAGAAAAGGGCCGCATCCTTAAGGGCTTTAAGGAAAAATTTGATTTAGAGTTTTTAAATAGCCAGATCAAGCCTGAAAGGGATTTCCAATTCAATTATTTAGGGATTAAAACCTTGTATGATCGCTATTTGTTAAAAGACACTAACAATAACCCTATTGAACTGCCCCAGCACATGTTTATGAGCATTGCGATGTTTTTAGCGCAAAACGAACAAGAACCCAATAAAATCGCTTTAGAATTTTATGAAGTTTTAAGCAAGTTTGAAGCGATGTGCGCAACCCCCACTCTAGCGAACGCGCGCACCACCAAGCACCAATTAAGCTCATGCTACATTGGTAGCACGCCGGATAATATTGAGGGGATTTTTGACAGCTATAAGGAAATGGCGCTATTGTCCAAATACGGCGGAGGGATCGGCTGGGATTTTTCTTTGGTGCGATCTATTGGGAGTTATATTGATGGGCATAAAAATGCGAGCGCTGGCACGATCCCTTTTTTAAAAATCGCTAACGATGTGGCAATTGCGGTGGATCAATTAGGCACACGAAAGGGTGCGATTGCGGTGTATTTGGAAATCTGGCACATTGATGTGATGGAGTTCATTGATTTAAGGAAAAATAGCGGCGATGAAAGGCGAAGAGCGCATGATTTGTTCCCGGCTCTTTGGGTGTGCGATTTGTTCATGAAAAGGGTTTTAGAAGACGCCATGTGGACTTTGTTTGACCCTTATGAGTGTAAGGATTTGACTGAACTTTATGGGCAGGATTTTGAAAAACGCTATTTAGAGTATGAAAAAGATCCTAAAATCATTAAAGAATACATTAACGCTAAAGATTTATGGAAAAAAATCTTAATGAATTATTTTGAAGCCGGTTTGCCTTTCTTGGCCTTTAAAGACAACGCCAATCGGTGCAATCCAAACGCTCATGCAGGAATCATTCGATCGTCTAATTTATGCACAGAGATTTTTCAAAATACCGCGCCCAACCACTACTACATGCAAATAGAATACACCGACGGCACCATAGAGTTTTTTGAAGAAAAAGAGTTGGTAACGACAGATAGTAACATCACTAAATGCGCTAACAAGCTCACTAGCACGGATATTCTAAAAGGCAAAAAAATCTATATCGCTACTAAGGTCGCTAAAGACGGGCAAACGGCGGTGTGCAATCTAGCGAGCATCAATTTAAGCAAGATCAACACCGAAGAAGACATTAAAAGGGTCGTGCCGATCATTATCAGGCTCTTAGACAATGTGATTGATTTGAATTTCTACCCTAACCGCAAAGTCAAAGCCACTAATTTACAAAATAGAGCTATAGGGTTAGGGGTTATGGGTGAAGCGCAAATGCTCGCAGAACACCAAATCGCCTGGGGATCTAAAGAGCATTTAGAAAAAATTGATGCTTTAATGGAGCAAATCAGCTACCATGCGATTGACACGAGCGCGAATTTAGCGAAAGAAAAAGGGGTGTATAAGGATTTTGAAAATTCAGAATGGAGTAAGGGGATTTTCCCCATTGATAAAGCCAATAATGAAGCCTTAAAGCTCACCGAAAAAGGGCTTTTTAACCACGCTTGCGATTGGCAAGGTTTGAGGGAAAAAGTCAAAGCCAATGGCATGCGTAATGGCTATTTAATGGCGATCGCTCCTACAAGCTCCATTTCTATTTTAGTAGGCACAACCCAAACGATTGAACCCATTTATAAGAAAAAATGGTTTGAAGAAAATTTGAGCGGGCTAATTCCAGTTGTAGTGCCTAATTTGAATGTAGAAACCTGGAATTTTTACACATCAGCCTATGATATTGACGCTAAAGATTTGATTAAAGCAGCGGCCGTGCGCCAAAAGTGGATCGATCAAGGCCAAAGCATTAATGTGTTTTTACGCATAGAAAACGCTAGCGGTAAAACCTTGCATGAAATCTACACGCTCGCTTGGAAATTAGGACTCAAATCCACTTATTATTTGCGCAGCGAAAGCCCTAGCATAGATGAAAAAAGCGTGTTGGATCGATCGGTGGAGTGTTTTAATTGCCAATAATATAAGCTTAAATAAGCTAATCTTTGCTAAAATGAGATTTAAAATTATTTAAGGAAGATGAATGCTTTTTGCGATGATTGGTTCAGGGGGTTTATCGCTCCCAAGCACTTGCAAGCGATTAGAGATACAGGGCATTTTTTGGATTGCTCTTTTGATATTCACGATAGCGTGGGGGTTTTAGATGAGTATTTCCCGCAATCAGAGTTTTTTACCAATATTGAAGATTTTGAAAAGCATTTAGAGCAATCTAGGGCTATGGGTAAAGAAATCAACTATTTGAGCGTTTGCACGCCCACGCACACGCATTTTGATCACATCCGTTTCGGGTTAAGAAACGGCATGCATGTGATTTGTGAAAAACCCTTAGTTTTAGACCCTGGCGAAATACAAGAATTGAAAGATTTGGAGGTGAAACACCAAAAAAGGGTGTTCAGTCTTTTGCCCTTGCGCTTGCATTGCGACACGCTGGCTTTGAAAGAAAAAATCAAGAGCGAATTAGACAAAAACCCTGAAAAAGTGTTTGACATCACGCTCACTTATATCAGCGTTCAAGGGAAATGGTATTTTTCTTCATGGCGAGCGGATGTGAATAGGAGTGGGGGGCTAGCCACTCAAATGGGAGTGAATATCTTTGACACTTTATTGTATTTGTTTGGAGGCGTTAAAGACAAGGTTATCAACAGAGAAGAGCCTGACTGCGTGTGCGGGATACTCTTTTTAGAGCATGCCAAAATAAGATGGTTTTTTTCCATCAATCCAGAACACATGGGAGTGGCTAAAGAAAAAGTTTATCATAAAATGATCCTAGAGGGCGAAGAAGTCAATCTCACGCAGAGCTTTGATAACCTGTATATAGAAAGCTACAAACAGATTTTAGCTCAAGGGGGGTTTGGTTTGGATGACGCTATGACGTCTATCAAACTGGCTTATGAATTAAGAAACCTCTCTATTAGCGAACCCAATGATGATTCGCATGCTTTGTGTTGCAAAAACAAAACAGACCAATAAAAGCATGACTTTTAAAAGCGTTGTTTAGGGGGTTTGGTATTAGCGTTTGATTAGAATAGGGTTATTTTTAATTTTCTTTTAAGAGGGGGTTTTACTTTTTAAGGGTTTTTATGGATATTTATGTGTTATACATAGCGATAGGGCTTTTTACTGGCATTCTATCAGGGATTTTTGGCATTGGTGGGGGGTTGATCATTGTCCCTATCATGCTCGCAACCGGGCATTCTTTTGAAGAATCCATTGGGATTTCCATTTTGCAAATGGCGCTTTCATCGTTCGTGGGATCTGTTTTGAATTTCAAAAAAAAATCGCTTGATTTTTCTTTAGGCTTGTTGATAGGGGCAGGGGGACTGATAGGGGCGAGTTTTAGCGGATTCGTTTTAAAAATCGTTTCCAGTAAAATTTTAATGGTTATTTTCGCGCTTTTAGTCGTGTATTCTATGATCCAATTTGTTCTAAAACCTAAAAAAAAAGATTTGATAACGGATACCAAACGCTACCATTTACAAGGTTTGAAATTATTTTTAATTGGCGCGCTCACAGGATTTTTTGCCATCACTTTAGGGATTGGCGGGGGGATGCTCATGGTGCCTTTGATGCATTATTTTTTAGGGTATGATTCTAAAAAATGCGTGGCGTTAGGGCTATTTTTCATCTTGTTTTCTTCCATTTCAGGAGCTTTTTCTTTAATGTATCACCACATCATCAATAAAGAAGTGCTTTTAGCAGGGGCGATTGTGGGCTTAGGATCAGTTATGGGCGTGAGCATTGGGATTAAATGGATCATGGGGCTTTTGAACGAAAAGATGCATAAAATTTTGATTTTAGGGGTGTATGGTTTGTCGCTATTGATTGTTTTATACAAGATCTTTTTTTGATGACTTTATACCACTACTATTTTAAGACCCCTAAGAGTTTCCCTTTAGAGTATTTGCATTTGTGCACTAATGAGAGCCATTTATTGAGATTGGATTTTGATACGACCAATTTTTCTCATAACACCCCTATGAATGCCCCATTAAAACTCAGCGTTCAAGCCTTAGAGCGCTATTTTTTGGGACAACTTTTTGAATTTGATGCGCCTTTAGATTTGATAGGGACTTTTTTTCAAAAACAAGTTTGGTCTGCGTTAATGACTATCCCTTATGGCAAGACAAAAAGTTACGATGAAATCGCAAAACTCATTAATAACCCTAAATCTTGCAGAGCTATTGGCAACGCTAATTATAATAACCCCATTTCTTTGATCGTGCCTTGTCATAGAGTGGTGCGTAAAAATGGCGCTTTAGGGGGGTATAATGGGGGCATAGAAGTCAAAAAGTGGCTGTTAGAATTTGAAAGCAAAATTTTAAATGAGCGAGCTAAAAATTTTTTGATTTCTTGAAAAATGGGGGTTTAAGTGATTTTATGGTAAAAATCATTTTCTTAAGGGAGTAGGGGGTGTATTTTAATTTTCTTCCCAAATGCTCGCCGCTTCTTTTAAACGCTCTTTGTCAAAATGCGTGTAAATCCTGCTCGTGTTCAAGCTCGCATGCCCTAGAGCTTCTTGAACTAAAATCAAATCATGGCGTTTTTGATAAAGCAAGGTCGCAAAAGAGTGCCTTAACATGTGTGCCCCATTTTTCTCTCGCCTGAGTCCTGCAAAATTGATGATACGCTCCACTTGCTTATACAAATAAGCTTGCGTTAAAGCCATGCCTTTTTGGTTGCAAAACAATAAATCGTTTTTAACAGGATACAATTCCCTTTCTATGAGCCATTCTTTTAAAAGGCTCTCAATGTGGAAAGCTTTGAGCATCACCGCCCTGTATTTATCGCCCTTGCCTTTAATCAAAATCGTATAACAGCCATTTTCTAAAGTGAAATCCTTTATTTTAAGCTGCAAGGCTTCATTAGAACGCATGCCTGTAAAAACGATGATTTTAATGAGCAGGCGGTTTCGTGCGCGCACTTTAGCGGACATTTCTATTTTATCAATGCTCTCTAAAAATTTTTCTAATTCTTCATTGTTTAAATGAGTAGGGAGCTTGTTGCCTGCGCTTTGATTCACTCCGCTGATGTTTTTAAGCGTGATATTATAGATATAAGATTTTTCATTTTTATCTTGATTTTGCTTGTCTATATAGCTAAAAAGCCCGAGTAGGGCGATCCGGTAATTTTTCTTGGTGGCTAAACTCAAACCCCCGGTATAAATACTTAAAAATTCAGCCAACATGACTTCGTCTATGCTTTTGAGCGATTTTAAAGAAAGTTTTTGAGCGTATTCGTAAAATTTGAGTAGGGGCAGTGCGTAGGTGTTAATCCCTAGCAATCCAGCATTACGAGCTTTTTTGCAAACTTTTTCTAATTGGCTTGAACTGATGGACGCATGATTGAATTCGTTCAAGCATTCAAAAACCTTGTTTTGGTCTTTCACTTGGGAATTAGACAGGCTCGTGCATTTGTAACGCAAAAAGCGCCCAATCCATAGCAAAAGATTTTCTACAGGGTCTTTTAATTCTTCTAGGGGGTGCTTCATTTAGGGTTTTTAAACTGATCTAAATCGTCATCATGCGGCGTATCATTGGGCGCTTTTTGCGTTATAAGCGCGTTCGCAATAAGTTTATGACTAACTACCTCACCTTGTTTTAAATCATCAGCAATTTGATTGATTTTAAGGTTCTGTGCCGAACCTATTTTATGTTGTTCTCTCTCTTCAATAACTTCTCTTTCTATGCTCTCTATCTTTTCAATATCAAAAACTTTAGGATAACCGCGCCACTGACTATGCTTAATAGATAATTTTATGTCATCTTCAAATGCCCCAGTAACAATATTAGGCATGCATGTCGCTTTTATTTGAACCTTATCAATTTCCTTAAAACTCATACCACAATTGCCACTAGGCTGTTTTGAAAAGAATGCAGCTGCCTTATTTTTTAAGCGTGTGAGAGATTGCGGTAATTGACTAGGCACTGAGAATGTAACATCTGCGAACTCAGCCCACACCTCATTAAAACCACCAGATAAAGCGCTCACCAATTCTACCTTATAAGTGTTTTCTTTATCATGAATAGCGTTTTTACAATAACAGATCGCCTCTTGATCAAACAATCTTGCCAATAACAACAAATAATTTCTTAAATTGAATGTCTTGCTTGGCTCGTTTTGAAATACAAAAAAACTTATTTCTTTGTTAGGCAAAATATCGTTTTCTATCTCTTCTTTCCAATAATCAATCGCTTGAATATAACCAAGAAAATCACGCTTTCCATCTAAAAAAGATTTTAGGCGTTGCGTTTCTTGCGCATAGTCGCTATAGGAGTATTTGTATCTAGTGATAAATCCTTGAGTAGACATGAAATCTTTCATTGTTGCTTTGCTCTTATCTGTTGTGAATTTATCCACAAAAGCTTTATTGAACGTTTTACAATTACAGAGTTTTCTATAAATGCCATCATTTTCTTTAAGGAAATCCCTAGTTAAAGAATCGCTTCTAGCTGCTTTTATAAGCGCTTTCTGCTCTTCATCAGTAAAATCCTTTGTAAAAACTCCTTTAAAAGGTCTAAACGCTGAGATAATCCCAAAAGGTAGTCCGCTCCTAATTTTCTCATACACTCTATTAAGTTTAGCGCCCTCAATTGCATAAACTTCAGCAGCATAAGCTTCAGTAGGGCTGTCCTTAATATTAGAGATTTCATCGCCAAGAAAAATCTTATCGTCCTCATCGCCAATGCCAAAAAAATCTGAAATATTTACACACAACTTATCGTCTATCACTCTAACTTTTTTATCATTTTCAAATTCTAAAAAATCATAATTTAATAACATCCAACACCTCTTTTAATTTATTTGTAAAAACAAAACCCTTAAAGGCTAATTTTAGCACCAAAACTAAAACCATTCCCAAATGATGAAAAAATGATTTTAGTCGTCCTCAAAAAGCACCCAATCCATAGCAAAAGATTTTCTACAGGGTCTTTTAACTTTTCTAGGGGGTGCTTCATTTAGGGTTTATTAATAGAGTTATAAAGCTCTTGTTTATTTTCAAAAAATAGAATTTCTAATTCTTTTTCCCTATGTTTCACTTTTATATGGTTATGCTCAAAGGCTTTAAGAATTAGTGGTGTTAAACCTTTTTTTTAAATTGATTTTCTTCTTTTGGGGAATAAAATAGATTATTGTTGTATTTTATGGGAACAAATTCAATCAAATATTGTTTGTCTTCTTCATTTAAATCATATTTAAATTCAAAAACAATACGATTGTAATATTTTTTATCATCACGATCAAATTCTGTTAATTTAAAATCTATATTAACACACTCGCAACCTATATGAACAGACAAATTATTATCATTACTAGTAAAAAAAGATGAAAAGCATAAGAAAAATTTTTGGGATACCTACTGTCTTTGAGATAATTCTTTAGGTTAGGATTGATATTATAAGAGCTGTCTTTGTTAAAAAATATAGATAACAAACCACTATCTAAAAGAGAGTTTTTGACAATAAAAATTTTTTTTGTTTTTGGTGCGATACTTTCATAGTAAAAAATTTTAGGTGCAAATAAATCAGTATTATTATTTTTTTTAGGATCAGATGAGACAATATAGCTTTCATTCTTTAAATATATCATTAAAAGTTCAATACTACCTACTAATTTTAATTTAGAAAAAAACGATTCGTTATTGTTTTCACTGCTAACAACAGGCATGAAACACTCATTCCAATTATCTGTGTTTTCTATAGTTTAATCCCTTTATTATTCCTTTCTCAAAAATCTATTTTAGTTATGAAAACTGCACTTTTCAAACTTTTAAATCAAACCATTATACCACGCTACGCCACTAAACTACAATACAAAATCCCAAAATAAAATCCTAAACAAGATTAACCCCCCCTTTTTTTAAATACCAATTTTTTTATCCCTTTGATTTGACAAAGCGAGCGATGCGTTCAATCCCCTTTTCAATCTGCTCTTCTGAGCATGCAAAAGACAAACGGACATAGCCTTCCAATCCAAAAGCCTTTCCAGGCACTAACGCCACGCCTTCTTTTTCTAATAATTCATGGCAAAATCGCATCGAATCCCCCCCACAAAGACTGCCAATATTAATAAACAGATAAAACGCCCCATCAGGTTTTAAAGCGTTCAGCCCTTCAATCGCATTGATTTTTGCGTGGGCCAAATTACAGCGCTTTTCAAAAGCCTGACGCATCGTTTCAATTTCCTTATCCACTAACCCCTCAAGCGCCACAATAGAAGCCATTTGCGTGATAGAATTGATATTGGAAGTGCATTGGCTTTGCAAGTTGTTCATCAATTTGACTAACTTTTTATCCTTGCTCGCCGCATAGCCCATACGCCAGCCTGTCATCGCCACTGACTTGCTCAAGCCATTAATGGTAATGGTGCGTTTGTTCATCTCTTCACTCACCGCCGCGCAAGAAACAAACTCCCCCTTATAGACAAGCTTTTCATAAATTTCATCGCTAAGCACCCAAATTGGAGTGTCTTTTAAAACTTCGCCCAAAGCCTCTAATTCCGCCTTACTATAAAGCATGCCGGTAGGGTTTGATGGGGTGGTGAGAATGAGCATTTTTGTTTTGGGGCTTAAGGCGTCTTTAAGCTGCTTGGGGGTGATTTTAAAATGGCTTTTTTCATCGGTTTGAATGAATTGACTCACCCCTCCGCTGTATTTCACAAGCTCAGGGTAAGTTACCCAAAAAGGCACAGGGATAATCACCTCATCGCCCTTTTCTATTAAGGCTTGAATCGCATTAAATAGGCTTTGCTTAGCGCCATTGCTCACTAAAATTTCACTCAGCTCATAATCCAAGTTGTTTTCTTTTTTCAATTTAAAAGCGATCGCTTTGAGTAATTCAGGAATCCCAGCCACTGGAGTGTATTTTGTAAAGCCGTCATTTAGGGCTTTTATAGCCGCATCTTTAATCGCTTGTGGGGTGTCAAAATCAGGCTCGCCCGCTGAAAAACTTAAAATATCTTTTCCTTGCGATTTCAATTCTTTAGCGAGTGTGCTGATAGCGATCGTTGCGGATTCTGAAAGGGATTGGACTTTAGAAGAATAGGGCATGCTTAATCCTTGTTAAATTTTTGGATTATCATAACATGATCAAAAAGATTTTAATTCTAATTTTCAAAAAACTTTTAAAAATGTTTCAAAAGAAAGCGACAGATTGTGTAAGAAAACTCTAATTGAAAATCCAATTAGAGAAAAACAAGCGTTTTAAATCAGAAATTGTAACGATACCCTACATAAAGGCTGTATTGACGGCGGTAAGTGAAGCTCAAGTTCCCATGGTTAAAATAATAAACATTGATAGTAGGAATCTTCACGCCAAAGTCAAATTCTTGATGCTGACCAATATGGGTGCGAATCCCTAAATTAAAAAGGAACTGGAAAATCGCCGGATCAAGGCTATAGGAGGTGTGCTTATAAGGGCTTTTAGTTTCCAAAAAGGCCCCTGTCGTATTACCCCAAGAGTTACCCGCGATTTGAGCCCCAAAAAAGAAACCAAAACTCGCATCTTCTTTATTAATGACATTGTATAAAGTGTCAATACCCACACCATAAGTGAACATGTCAGACAGATTGCCCATAGTCCCTACTTTGGTCGCGCATGGCTCATTGAGTTTGCACACCCCACCATTATCTGATGTCAAAGCGTTCGCTCCAAACACGGCATGCCCATAATCCATAAAGCCGTAATAGCGCGCACCAAACCATCTTTTCTCCCCGAAAAACTGCTTATAACCCACAGTAAGCCCTAAGCCTTGCATAACGGCGAGATAGTCGGTTTTACCCACAGGGAACTTAGGATAGTTAAATTCACTGCTCTTTGGGGGGTTTTTAACGCTTTGCGAAGCCTGACCGACTTGATAGCTAATCCCCAAATACCAAGCGTTTTTCTCGCCTTTCACTACTTTATACTCTTTTGGCTTTTCCAATTGCTTTTGCACTTCTGTGCTACCTTCTGCTGCCAAAAGACTATTACCTAACACTACCGATAAACAGAGCGTTTTAAACACTACAAACTTTTTCATACAACATTTTTCCTTCTAAAAGTCTACATTTCGTATAATAATAACATAATAATCTATAAAAAACCTAAATTCTTAAGAAAAACACCCCTAAAACTTAAAATTTTAAATTTTCTAAGGGGTTTTAGCGGTTTGGCTCTGCGATTTTTTCTGTTTTTGGGGGGATTTTGGGATAAACTTTAAGAAAAAAGGGTAATCCTTCTTTCTTTATAACTTTCAAGCGCTTGTTGCGCAATTTTTAGTATCCATCACTCAAACCTCTTTTCGCTAATCTTTTCTATCAGATCCACGCTTTTTACCGAAAGGGTGATGACCCTACAAAGGAGTTCAAAAATATATTTGCCGCCGGCGTAATGATTCGGGTTGTTTTCAATCAAGCTGTCTTTATCTTTAGTGATTGAATAGCGTTCGATCACCCAATCAATCGCGCTTTTGCCATTCACCACGTAGTCAAAGGCTTTTTTGGGGATTTGAGTGATGGTGATATGGTGGTTGTATGTGATGCGATCCCCTTTTTTATCTTTTTTCATTTGAACCACATCATAATAGCCCTCCACTTCGGCGTTCTCTAGCAGGTTATGTTTAACGCTATCGTGCATTTCCCCATTCTCATAGTTCAAATGCAATTCGGCTAATTCTTTGCCAAGGATAGAGAGTTCCTTAAAGTCTTCACTCAAAGCGATGCGCGGCGCTTCTTTGGCGAGGGAATTTTTGTATTTTTCCAAATAGCCTTTATGGTGGAAAATCGCATAAATGTAGTAAAAAATCTCTTCTTCAACGATAGAGTCATCTTTATAATGCCTCCTGAAGAGGTTGAGTGCATAACCGCTGATAGCGTCATGGCGATTCCCCAAATCGTCGTAATAATACAAGGGGTAAGCTTGATTGTGGTGCAATAAATCAAGACAAGGGATTTCTGATGAAATTAACGCTGAAAATGCCTTACCCACACCAGTATTGATCACCACATTGCGCGCGCTTTTGTCCGGGAAAATTTTTTTCATTGAATAAAAACTCCAAGCAAACTCTCGCTCGTAGTAAAAATATTGTTTGTTAAAAGGGCGATACAAACTAACAGAGATTTTTTCTTGCGAGAAATCATCAAGCTTTTTCCCTTTTATCAGTTGCGTTTTAAGATTTCGAACCCAAGCGATTTTCGTTTTATCGGTGGTGATTTCTTGAGAATTAAGGTGCTTGTAGCGATCGGCTGGTTTTTTGACGCCAGCCGTGCGTTGTTTGAAGGCTTCCCTGAAACGCTCATTGAAGCGCTTCAAATCAGCGTTATAAGTGTCAATGCAGTTTTGCACCGATTGCTTTAAAGCGTTTGGCGAAAAATTATACACCCAAGGATCACGACCGCTCGCCACTCCATTAGAATTGAGATCAAAAATACTATCATTTTTGAGCGTTTTATCTCTTTTCAAAGGGATGAGCTTTTCAAAATCGTCATTCCTTTGGTTGATCCAATCGCCTTTATCGTTGGGGACAATTTCCTTAAAAGGCACCGAATCCAGATTTTCAAAATTAGCGAGCGAGTTGAGTTTGGCTTCTCTTTTCAAATAGTCCTCCACTTCATAGTAAAAAATCGTATGATTAGGGGCGTCCTTATCTTTCACAAAAAAGATAATCGCTATCGTCGCCCTGGATCCGCTATCAAAGATTTTCCCTCCCTCTTTTTTAAAAGTCTCCCCTGAAGTCCTCGCATTCCCCCTTAAATTCAACACATAAAGATGCGAAAATTCTTTGGCCACGCATTTCCTAAACCCGTCCGCGCTTTTAGAGTCAATGAAACTCCCGTTCACCACAAAGCCTAGCACCCCTTTATCTTTTAAAAGATCGCTCGCCATGCGCATACTTTGAATGAGCACATCTCGTGTGGTTTTCCCCACTTTAGCGGTGGAATTTTTGCCGTAAGTTTCATAAACCCTTTTTTCCAGCTTAGGGTGGGTTAGGTTTTGGTTGTTGTCGTTTTCGCTTTTGGCGCCGGCTGAATAAGGCGGGTTGCCGATGATGACTCTAATGTTTTGCTTTTCCATAGTGTTTTTGATTTCTTGGTTTTCTTTCAAATCTTCAAAGCCAGGGATTACCCCCTTAGCGCTTTTCTCTTCTAAATAATCCAAGCTGTCCGTGAGCGCGATGTTTTTGAAATTTTTTAACGAGCTGTCCCTATTTTGCGCGGCTTGGGTGATATTGATTAAAGCGATATAATAAGATAAAAGCACGATGTCAAAAGCGAACAAACCTTTTTGAAATTTCTCTTTCAAGGCTTCATCGCTAATGAGATCATTTTCTTTAGAAAGCAACCGAGCGATAAAACTCCCGGTGCCGGTGAAGGGGTCAAAGATCGTGATGTTTTTATCGTTAAAATCCGTGTTGAAATGCTTTTTCAAAATGCCGTTAGTGGCCCTTAAAATGAAATCCACCACCTCTATAGGCGTATAAACGATCCCTAGTTTTTCGCTTTGCTTTCTAAAGGCTTCTTTAAAGAAAGTGTTGTAGAGGTTTTTAATGAGTTCTTGTTGGGTTTTTTGGCTTTTGGCGCACGCCGCTTCTGTTTTCACGCTTTCATAGAGGTTTTTAAGATCTTTAGTTTCTCCTTCTAGCCCTAGATCGGAGAGTTTTAAAACCATTTTATCCAGGGCTTTTGCGATAGGGTTTTGAATATTGTCCCCAAAAATCGCATCAAAAATGGGCTTAGTGATGACGTGAGAAATGATCATGTCCAAGGCTTCCTCTTCTTTGATGTTTTGGTGGATATTGCCTCTTAACGAAGTTAAAAAGTTGTCAAAAATTTCAGGGTTTTTGCCAAAAAGTTCTTTCAGGCGGTTATTCAAGGTTTTTGCGATATTGCCCGTTTTTTTGGCGAAATTTTCCCAATAATTCCTGTCCCCTAATTTAGTGGGCATGATGTTATACACGGCGTTCGCTAGATCTTGCAGCAAGATAGCGTCAAAAAGGGTTTTTTGGGCTTGTTTGGGATCGTTTTGATGTTGGGTTTTATCTTTTTGTAACTCTTCCTCATCGTCTGGATTGCTTGCATCATCGCTCCCAAAGATTTTGATTTTTTCTTTGAAAGTGGCTTCATCAACCAAACTAGAATCATGGCTTCTTAAGGCTTTTAGCACTTTCCAAATGTTTTGGAAATTGGTGTTTTTGACGGCTTCATCTAAGTTTTTAATTTCACTCTCTCTTAAAGCGATAGGCAAAATGATATAGCCTCTTTTCTTGTTTTTGGCTTTTCGCATCACCCTACCCACCGCTTGGATAATATCCACCATAGCGCTCTTGCCATCAAAAAAGATAACGCTATCAAGCACTGGGACATCCACCCCTTCGCTCAAACACCTAGGTTACTCAAAACCTTACAAGTGTTGGGTTTAAATTGGTTCAAGTTTTCTAATTTGTCAAGCCTCTCCTTACAATTCATGGTGCCATCAACATGATCGATTGTGATTTGTAGGTTTTTAAAACTCTTTTTCTTCAGCTCTTCATCATAGCATTCCATGATCGTTTCAAAGGAGTCTTTGATATTTTTACTCGTTTGTATGCTTTTACAAAAGCTTATGGCTCTTTGAGAAACAAAGGTGTCTGCTTTGTTTTTCAAGTCGTTGTCTTCTTTGTTTTCATCGTCTAAAGCGATCACATCCTGCTTGGCTAACCCTTTATGCGTGCCAACGATCTTACACACAAATTCGTTATTGATGAGCTTTTTATCCAATTTAGTGCCTTTGGCTTCAAGCTGGCTGATCTTTTTATTCACGCTGTTAGTAACGCCGCTTAAATTTTCTGAACGCACCGCTAAAATGATGACTTTGTAATCGGTTAAGAGATCTAAAGCGATCGCTCTTTCAAAATTGAGCGTATAAATTTCTTCGCCAAAAACCTCCGCATCGTCCATGGAATAGATAACATTATCTTTCTCTTTGGCTTTAGCTTTAGAACTTTCGCTATACACTTTAGGCGTGGCGGTCATGTAAAGGCGTTTTGTAGCTTTGATATTTTCATCGCTATGGCAAAGCGTGAAAGCGTTTTTATCGTCCCTTTCATTCGTGGAATACATAGCCCCTACCGTTCTGTGGGCTTCATCGCAAATGATGAGATCGATTCCATTCAAACCCGCTTCTTGCGCTTCTTTAATACGCAACGCGCTTTGGTAAGTGGAAAAGATAATGAAGCGCTTGTTTTCTTTTTGCGCTTTTTCATAAGTGCTTAAAATGTCTTCCAGGCGAGTGGAGGGCTTTATAGGGAGCTCAGAAAATTTAATATCGTCATTGTCTTCATTCTTACTCTTATTTTTCTTACTTTGCCCGGTTTTATCATCGCTGCACACGATAGAAGCGTAAAAAGGCTCGCTTTTTTCTTGCGCGTATTCTCTAAAAGTTTGAGAAAGCAAGGCGATGCTGGGCGCTAGAAAAAGCGTGATCTTGGGATCTAAAGCTTCCATGATTTTTAAAGAAGTGTAGGTTTTGCCGGTCCCGCATGCCATAATGAGCTTGCCTCTAGCGTTTTTAGGGTCAGAAAAATACTTTTTGGTGGCGTTTATCGCTTCTGTTTGGTGAGGGCGCGGCCTTTTCTTATCGCATAAGGGGATTTCGTCTTCGGTTTTTGTGGGATCAAACTTTTCCCAATCAATGCGAGAATAAATGAAATCCTCTTCAGTGATTTCATCAATGTCAATCCCCATTCCTGTGCTTCTGATTTGCTCAATTGCTTTAAGGGCTTCAGAGGTTAAATTAGAAGTAGAGATGATGATCCCTTTTTTAAACCTGACCTCCCCCACCCCGCTTAGCAATTGAGTTAAAAAAGGTGAAATGTCGTTATATGAGATACTGTTTTGATGGAATTTGCATTGCACGGCGATGTGTTCTTTGTTTGAGGTCGTAATGACTATATCAATCCCCTTATCGCACTCCTTCCCCCTTAATTCCCAATCATACCAAAGATCAATAGACTCGTATTCGTTAGCGCTGTCATGCTCTTGTAAAAATTGCTTAGAAATTTTTTCAAACAAGCTCCCTTTATGGCGTTGGTTGGGTATGGCATGAAGTTTTTCTTTGATGAGTTCGTAGGTGCTGATTTCTTGCATTTTTCATTCCTTATAGTGGCGTTATAAAGTTTTACATTATATAAAAAGATGTTGGAAAGTGGGGTTAAAAAGGCTTTTTATTCAGCGCTTTTTAAAGCTTTAGCGATGAGTTCTAAAGGGTGTGAAAATGGTGGGGTGTTAGGGTCATCTAAAGACTTTAGAGCGTTGTTTAATTGCATGTGGCATGCCCCACATTCTGCGCTCAAAATTCTAGCTTGAGTGTTTATGATTTCTTTAGCCCTAAGAAGCCCCACTTTTAAAGAAAACTCCGCCTTTTCGGTTTGCATCGTAATCCCCCCAAAACCGCAGCAATTGTCCGGCATTTCTTTAATTTCATAATGCACATTGAGCAAGCTATGCACTTCTTTATGAGCGTTTAGGGTTTTTTTGGCATGGCAAGGGTTATGATAGGTGATAGTCTCTTTTTTTCCCTTATGGATTTTTTCTAAAAGACTTTTTAAAGGGGTGTGTTTCTCTAAAAACACGCTCGCCAGATAGATTTTAGGCGTGATTTTTTCCAAGCGCTTCACATACAAATCCTTATCTTTTTCGCCCAAAAACACCTTGTAATAATCGTTGATGAGCATGCTAGCGCATGTGGCTTCAGGCACAATGATCGCATCCACTTTATCTAAATAGCTTTCAAACCATTCTATGTTTTTTTTCACTAAAAAAAGCGTGGTGTCTTTATCGCCGGTAAAATACGCAGGCGCTGAGCAGCATTCTTGCTTAGGGATGATCGCTTGAATGTTGAGTTTTTCTAAAATATACAACAAGCTTTCCCCCACTTGCTGGTAATGGTAATTGCTCAAGCACCCTATAAAAATCGCCACTTTTTGAATGGGGTTTTCTAAAGGCTTAACCTCTGCATGCTTTTGTAAAAAACTTTTTTGATTTAAGGGAGGCAGAGCGCTTTTTTTGAAGCGTTTGAACAAGCCTTTAAACACCGCCCTAGGCTCTAAATTATCCCCCACTTGCTTGAAAACGCAAGGGGCTAAAAAATGCGCCACCGAAAACACCCTATCCATTTTTTTGCGGTTTTTTAAAAGGGAAAAATAGGATTTTTTATACCAAGCGATGCCATGCTTTTGAGCGATTTTTTCTCTGGCTTTTTCTATTAAAGTGTCTATGGGCAAATGAAAGGGGCAGGTTTCAACGCAAGCGGTGCATAAAAAACAAGTTTCTAAAAGGTGTTTTAAATTTGCGTCTAATTGGAGCTTGTTTTGAGCGTTTAGGCGCATCAAATCTAAAAAACCTCTAGGCGAAGTCGTCTCGTCTTTATGAATGCGGTATATGGTGCAACCTGGCACGCATTTAGCGCATTTAACGCAAGCGTCCCCTACTTCTTCAAAAATATTTTCATTAATATTTTCATTCATAGCGTTTTACTGAAATGTTTTTCGCCCCCACGCAAATACGCGTCAAACTCCATAGCCATGTTTCTTACGAGCATGCCCCCCGTTCTAGTCATCTCAAAGCCATTAGGGTTAAAAACAAGCAAGCCCGCTTCTTCATAAGGCTTTAATTTTTCTAATTCTTTTTTAAAATGCGCTTTAAAATCAACAGAAAATTTTTCTTCAATCTTAGAGTAATCCAATTTTAAATTACTCATCATTTGCATGATCACTTCTTTTCTCAACACATCTTCTTGACTGAGCGCTACACCCCTTTCTACCGGTAAATGCCCCAAATCAAGGGCTTTTTCATACTGGTGCAAATCTTTATAATTTTGCGTGTAATAATCGCTCCCTTCGCCAATGCTCGTAACGCCAATGCCAATGGTTTGAGTGAATTTTTTCGTGGTATAGCCTTGAAAATTACGCCGCAATTCTGCTTTTTGAAGGGCTAGATACAATTCATTATCGCTTTTAGCGAAATGATCCATGCCTATCATTTGGTAGTTGGCTTTTTCTAAAAAACTAATAAGAGCCTCTAAAATCTCTAGTTTGTCTCTAGGGCTTGGCAATAAGGTTTCATCAATTTTACGCATCGTTTTTTTCACCCAAGGCACATGCGCGTAATTAAACACCGCTAATCGGTCCGGATCCAGTTTCAAAACCCATTCCAAAGTTTTTAAAAAACCCTCTTTAGTCTGGTTGGGTAAGCCATAAATCAAATCAAAATTAATGGATTTGATGCCGTAATCTCTAGCGAGCTTCACGGATTCTTGAACCATTTCAAAAGGTTGGATCCTGTGAATGGCTTTTTGGACTTCAAAATCAAAATCCTGCACCCCAAAACTCAAGCGGTTGAACCCCCTATCAAACAAGGTTTGCATGTGTTCTTTAGTGAAATGCCTAGGGTCAATCTCACAACTCATTTCAATATCTTGGCTGAAATTGGGGAAAACTTCTTGAATGCTTTGCGTGATCTCATCTAATTGAATGGGCGAAAAAAAGGTCGGCGTGCCGCCTCCATAGTGGAATTGCGCCACTTCTCTGTTAGTGTCCATCGCGTTTTTTAAAAGGGCGAGTTCTTTTTTAAGGTAGCTGATATAGCGGACTTTTTTCTCTTCTAAGCTGGTGTAAATGACTGAACATGCGCAAAAATAACATGCGCTCCTACAAAAGGGTAAATGCGTATAAAGCGATAAAGGCATGGGGTTTTTGAGATTGTCATGGTTAAAAAATGCTGTTTTCAAGCTCTCTTCATTAAAATTTTCTTTAAACTCCACCGCTGTGGGGTAGCTGGTGTATCGTGGGCCGGGCTTGGAATATTGTGAAAATTTTTCAAAATCAATGGTTTGCATTAAAAATTTTCCTCATCGCTATTGTCAAAATTTTCAAAATTATTTTCATTAAAAGGGGGCTGTTTGAACATGTTGTCAAAATTAAAGAATAAATTCGGGTGTTCTTTTTTGATTTGTTTGACAAAATTTAAGGTGTTGATATTGGGCAAATTCCCATCTTTTTGGCGTAAATTTTCCAATAATTGCAAAGAAACTTCGCGCACGTCTTCAAAATCAATCGGCGCTTGGGTGATAATATCCCTTTCTAATTCCGCCCTGAGCCTAGCTTCAAAAGCCTTTCTGGCGTTTTCTGCCAAAAGAGAGATCACATTGTCCGGCACCAAAACATAATTTTTATCTTCTTCATCAGAAATAAAGTAAGCTTCATTTTTTTTGAACGCCCCTTTTTCTAATTCTAAAAGCATTTCATTAGCGCTGATTTTTTTAAGGAAGGCTCTGTTTTTTTGGGTAGTTAGGCTATGGATAAGTTTTTGTGATTTGGTTTTAGAAACTCGTTTTTTAGGTAATTTTTCCATTTATATCCTTTTTAAGCTGATTGTATCCAATTTCGTTTAATTCTCATTATAAATCGTTTTTAAATACTCTATTTTTGAAGTCAAATTGAGTAATACCATATCGGCTAACACCAATGAAAGCAAACTCTCGCACACCACACTCCCTCTAATCGCAATGCAAGGATCATGCCTGCCTTTCAACAAGCATTCGCATTCGTTATTATTAATGTCTATGGTTTGTTGAGGTTGGAAAATGCTTGGCGTGGGTTTGAAATGCACTCTAACAATGATCTCTTCCCCATTGCTCATGCCCCCTAAAACCCCCCGCTATGATTGCTCAAAAACCCTTTTTGATTCATTAAATCGTTATACTCTGAGCCTTTTAGTAAAGAGCTTTCTACCCCCTTGCCTATTTCAACCGCTTTCACCCCGTTAAGCCCCATCATCGCTTCAGCGATTTTAGCGTCTAATTTAGCGTATAGCCCTTGACCTAAGCCAATGGGGAGTTTTTGATTTCTTTTCACGCTTCTTGCTCTAATCAAAGCCACGCCCCCTATGCTGTCGTGGTTTTTGATAGCGTTTTGAATGGCTGTTTTTTGCGCTTCTTCTTGTTTTTCATCTAGGGCAAAAATCTCGCTTTTTAAGGCGTGATTAAAATCGTAATTTTTGGCTTCAATACCCCCAATTTTAATAATCCCGCTTTCACAAACAATACCGATTTCTCTTAAAAGCATTTTAGCAAACGCCCCAGCAGCCACTCTTATAGCGCTCTCTCTGGCCGAACTCCTCCCCCCACCCCTAAAATCTCTGATGCCGTATTTATGAAAATAAGTGAAATCCGCATGGCTAGGCCTAAAAAGGTTTTTAATATTATCATAATCCTTGCTCCTAGCCCTTTGGTTGTGGATTAAAAACCCTATGGGCGTCCCTGTGCTAAAACCTTCAAAAACCCCGCTTGTTATTTCCACTTTATCGTCTTCTTTTCGTGGTGTAATGAAAACATTCCTCCCCCCTTGGCGGCGCTTCATTTCATTTTCTAATAGTGCATAGTCTATTTTAATCCCGCTAGGCATGCCGTCTAATACCCCCCTATCACATCCCCATGCGATTCCCCAAAAGTCGTGAGTCTTAAAAAACGCCCCAAAGTGTTCATTTTGCTTCCTTAAGTTTTTGAAGCGCTTGATAAGCGCATTGCTGTTCGGCTTCTTTTTTGCTTTTGCCTTTAGCGGTCGCGTATATTTTATCTTGAATGTATAGAGCCATTTCAAATTCTTTATGGTGATCGGGGCCTTTTTCTTTGAGCAATTGGTAAGTGGGGATCACGCAAAATTGCGCTTGGGTTAATTCCTGTAAAGCGGTTTTATAGTCCATAAACAAATGCTCCAAATCCAAACGCTTGTAAGCGCGATTGAGTAAATTTTGTATGATTTTTTGCACCTTAGCTAACCCCGCTTCTAAATACACCCCAGCCATTAAAGCCTCAAAAGCGCTTGATAAAATAGAGGGTTTTTCTCTCCCATTAGAAATTTCTTCAGAAGAAGAGATGCGCAAATAATCCTGCAAAGCAATCGCTTTCGCTAATTTAGTAAAACCATGCGCGCTCACAATAGAAGCCCTTAATTTAGAGAGTTTTCCCTCATCGTATTGATAGAATTTATGGTATAGCAACTCCCCTATCACCAAACCCAACACCGCATCGCCCAAAAATTCCAAGCGCTCATTGTTTAAAGCGAGCTTGCATGATTTATGCGTTAAGGCTTGCTCCAATAAACGCTTGTCTTTGAAAGAATACCCCAAAGCTTTTTCTAGCGTTGCATAAGAGCTATTCGTTATATAAGGGCTATTTTGAGAGCGTTTGTTTTTCATCGTTTTTCCCCTTAAGTGGTCGTTTTAGTGCGTTTTTGCGCCTCTAATTTAGCGAGACTATCGCATCGTTCATTCTCGGCATGCCCATTATGCCCCTTGATCCAAACAGCCACAATCAAATGCCCTTTAGAGACTTCTAAAAATTCTTTCCATAAATCCACATTTTTAACTTTAGAAAAATTCTTTTTTTGCCAGTTAGCTAGCCACACATTGATCGCTTGGCACACGTATTGCGAATCGCTATAAAGCGTGATATGGCATGGGCGTTTCAAGATTTTTAACGCTTCATTGAGCGCTTTTAATTCCATGCGGTTATTCGTGGTGAATGATTCGCCTCCACTGATGATTTTTTCTTTATCTTTATAGCGTAAAATCGCCGCATAACCGCCTGGCCCAGGATTGCCTAAAGAAGATCCATCGCAAAAAATTTCAATCTCTTGCATCCAATCCACTCCCATAGCTTTCTTTAGAAATTTTAAGCACTATATCCATAAACGCTAACTGGTAACACACAGGACACCTATGGCTTTCAAAAGGAAAGATTTGTTTGCAATGCTTGCAGCGGTATTCAAAAGTCAGACTCGCTTTTATAGGGCTATTCAATAAAGCGCGTAAAACCTCTAATTCAAAAACTTGGCAAGGTTTGTTGTCCAAAAGCAACCCTTGAGATCGCGCGATGTCTTGTAAAACGGCATGTTTTTCTAAAATAAAAGCAGGGATATTCATATCCCATAAAAGATCGATCACATTTTCTAGCCGTTCGGTTGTATCAATCTCTTGCCAAAAAAGCTTTTCATCATAAGATTTTAAATAATTTAAAGCGATTTTTTTCAAATCTAACGACGCTTTTGAAACATGCAAGATTTTAGCCGCATCTTCCTTATTCTCTATTAAATGCATGAGATAAAGGTAATTTTTAATCGTTTCAATTTCAACCACTTCTAATTCTTCCAAACATTCCAAAGTCTCTAAAGCCTTTGAATAATCTTTTTCTAATTCATACGCATGCAAAAGTTTCAATAACGCTTCCACATTCCTTGGGGAAAAGCGCAAAATTTCTTTCACGGTGTCTTTTGTTTTTTGCAAATACCCCACACTAAAATAATTTTCAGCTAATAAATCTAAAACAGCGATTTTTTCTTCATCTTTTAAGGAGCGATTCAAAAGCCCTTTTAAGATTTCAATACTCATTTCTATGTCAGCTTTAGAATACGCTCTGGCTAAAAACATCAAACTAGAAATTTTAGCATGCTTTAAAAGCTCGTCTAAATTCTCATTGCTCGCATAGGCGTTTTGATTTTGGGCGAATTTTTGTAAAAATTTTTTGTTTTTCTTTTGGGTGAAATACGCCCTAGCCTGTTCTAATAAAATCACAAGAGCGATAATGAAAGTGAATAAAGCGATAGAAAATAAAGAATCTTTATAGAGAAAATTGAAATGTTGCACAATCTAAAAATCACTCTCTAATCATCACAATCCTAGACTTAACGCGCAATTTTTCAAAATGCTCTTCTAAAATCTTATCTTTAGATTCTTCCACTAATTTTTGGGCGATGAATTGCTTGGCCTGGCTGAAACTCACTTCATTTTTACCTTTTTTTTCCTTGATATAAAAGGTGATAAACTGCCCCCCACCCCCATTCATAACGGGCGTAAAAGAGCCTTGCTCATGTGAAATAAAGACTTGAGCGATTTGAGGGTTTAAGGCTTTCATCTCTATTTTTTCATTAGCCTTACTCACCCCTGGAATTTCCAAATTAGGGTCTGCCATAGCCCTTTCTAAATCTTCTTGACTCGTTGAAGTGTAGCGCACGGTTTCTATTTCAGTGGGGATACTGAATTGCTCCTTGTGCTTGTTGTAATATTCGCGCATTTTAGTTTCAGAGCTGGTATCCACATTCGTGAGTAAGATATTACGCAACAATTCTTGCATTTCTAAATGCTCCTTAAGCTGATCTCTATAGAGTTTATAATGCCCCTCAGCCATAAGCATTTGTTTGAAATGGTCTAAATCCATGCCTTGTTGTTGCGCCATCATCGCCATTTCTTGGTCTAGCTTGTCGTCATCTACATGGATTTTTAAGCGTTCAATTTCTTGGTTTTTAATGCGTTCAGCGATCAAACGATCCCTGGCTTGAGCTTTGCTCACTTTGGATTTTTTTTGCTCTTCTTGGATTTGATACAGCGTGATAGGCGAACCATTAACAAGCAAAGAAATGCCCCCTACGACCTTATCTTCAAGGGTGCTATTAGCAGCGTCATTAGGATTACCAAAAATGGAATTGAATTGAGAGCTAGGGCTTGTTTCCTTATTTTTTTCAGTAGCTTGAGGGGTTGTATCTTTTTTTTCAGGTTTTGGCGCGTTGCTTTGAACGCCTTGATTTTGCATGCCTTGATTTTGAACTCCTTTAGCGCTCCCTTTGATTTTAGGAGGCGTTATTTTTTGAGTAGGATTTTTGGCGTCCCCATGATGGACTTCTGCTCTGGGTTTTCTCTTGGCTTTTGTTTCTTTCTTTTCTTCGGTGTTTTTCTTTTCTTCTTTATTCTTCAAATCCTTATTCTTTAATTCTTGGCGGATTTTTTTATCCAAAGAAGACTCTTGCTTCCTCCCTTCTAAGGCTTCCACTTTAGAATCAGGCTCTGCATAAACCACCCCAATAAATAATAGAACCTTAGAAATATAAGAAAAAATTTTCCTCATCAACCCAATTTCTCTTTCAAAATAGCATTCACCACGCTAGGATTAGCCCCTTTTAGATTCTTCATCGCTTGCCCTACAAAAAACCCAAAAAGCTTGTCCTTACCGCTTTTGTATTCAAGCACCTTGTCGGCGTTGTTTTTTAACACTTCTTCTATAACTTTAACAATCGCTTCCGTGTCATTGACTTGAGACAAGCCCATTTGTTCAATGAGCGCATCCACATCGCCCCCTTGCTCTTCTAAAAGCCTGTCTAACACATCTTTAGCGCTCTTACCCGAAATCTTGCCCTCATCAATGCGTTTGGCTAAAGCGCCTAGCGCATGAGCGCTAATCCCACAATTTTCTAAAGTGATTTCAGCCTTCAAGCGCCCTAATAATTCCACGCAAAGCCATGTCACGCTCGTTTTAGCCTTAACCCCAAGATTGAGCATGCTTTCAAAATACTCCGCCAATAAAGGATCGCTCACCAATAAATTCGCATCGTCTTCTTTAAGGTTAAAATCCCTCACATAGCGGATTTTTTTCGCGCTGGGCAATTCATTGATCTTTTGAGCTTCTTTTAAAAGTTTCTCATCAATAAAAACAGGATACAAATCCGGATCTTTAAAATAGCGGTAATCCGCTGACTCTTCTTTATTGCGCATAGAAAGGGTGATCCCTTTGGCGGTGTCAAAAAGGCGCGTTTCTTGAACTACCTCTTCATTATAACGCCCGCTTTCCCACGCCGCGCTTTGGCGCTCTATTTCGTATTCAATCGCTTTAGCGATGAATCTAAAGCTATTTAAATTTTTAATCTCCACCCTCGTGTAAAGCTTTTCATCGCCTTTAGGCCTTATGGATACGTTCGCATCGCACCTGAAATTCCCCTCTTGCATGTTCGCATCAGAAATCCCTATAAAACGCACGATAGCATGGAGCTTTTTCAAATACGCTATGGCTTCTTCACTATTTTGCATGTCCGGCTTGCTGACAATTTCTAATAAAGGGGTGCAAGCGCGATTCAAATCCACCAAAGAATAACTGCCCTCATGGATATTTTTACCGGCGTCTTCTTCCATGTGGGCTCTTTCAATACGCACGATTTTTGCGCCCTCTTTGGTGTCAATCTCTAATTTCCCGTCGCTCACAATAGGGACTTCAAACTGCGAAATCTGATAAGCCTTAGGCAAATCAGGGTAAAAGTAATTTTTCCTCGCAAAAATGGAGTTTTGGTTGATATTGGCTTCAATGGCTGTACCTAACTGGATGGCTTTTTTAACCACTTCTTTATTCAATACCGGCAAAGCTCCCGGTAAGCCCAAACACACAGGGCAGGTGTTAGAATTAGGGGTTTCCCCAAAGCTTGTAGAGCAAGAGCAAAAGATTTTGGTTTTGGTGTTGAGTTGGACATGGACTTCTAGCCCGATTACAGCTTCAAATGGCATTATTTGTCCTTGCTCTTTTTATTGCTCACAATGGCAAAAGTCAAATCATTGATTTCGGTGTGCGCTTTAATGAAATCATTGATTTCTTTCAAACTCATTTTTTGGATTTGATCCAAGAGCGTTTGGTTGAAATTTAAAGGCAAACCTAAATAAAAATAATTGTAAGTGGTGTTCAAGCGGCTAGAGATCGTTTCATTCCTTAAAGGCTCAGAGCCTAGTAAAAACTTTTTAGCGTCGTCTAATTCTTGTTGCGTCATGCCTTTTTCTATAAATTCTTTGACTATTTTTTTAACTAATGCAACGCTTTTAGCTTGAGTGCTGAGCTTGGTTTGCAAATACCCGCTAGCAAAATGCGCCACTTTAGAAAAATTGGAGCGGATATACACGCTATAAGCCAAGCCCTCTTGAACCCTGATTTTTTCCATTAAACGAGAGCCAAACCCTCCCCCAAGCACAAACATCATGACTTTAGATTTCGCTAAATCCTGTTTTAAATCCTTGATTTTAAAGGGCGCGCCAAAATACACGAAAGCCTGCTCAGTGTCTTTATAGAGGACTTTTTCGCTTTTTTTATCGTTCGTTTCAAAATAAGGCTCTTCATACGCTTTACCTTGCGGCAAGAAATTAAGAGCGTTATCTAAACGCTTAAGGGTTTGATCGATTTTCAAATCGCCCCCAAGCACCACCACGAGCTTATTGAGTTCAAAGACCTTAGAAAATTGCTGTTTCAAATCCTCTAGCTTGATTTTTTGGAGACTCTCTTTAGTGCCTAAAGCTGCGTTAGCTAAAGGGGTGTTAGCAAAAAGTTCTTGTTTTAAAGTCAGTTTAGCCAAATAATCAAAATCGCTTTCTTTTTGTAAAAGCGCGGCTAACATTTGGGTTTTGACTTTTTCTAAAGCGTTTTGCGTGAAATTAGGGGATTTTAAAAGCTCTTTTAAGCGCATGATGGCTTCATCTTCGTATTCTTTTAAAAATTCTAAAGTGATTTGCAAATCTTCTGCGCTGGTATCCACATTCAAACTGATCGCTTTTTGCTCTAAAAGTTGCGCAAACCCCACCGCACCAAGCTCCTTAGTGCCTTCGTTTAAAACTTGCGCGAATAATTTCGCCAAACCCAACTGGTTTTTATCGCTTAAGCTCCCACCCCCTCTAAAAGCTAAATGGATAAACCCCATAGGCAATAAATGGTTTTCTTCATAAATCACAGGGACTTTAGCTTGATTGATTTCTTGGTGTGTCAAAGCGCTCGCTTGTAACCCCATAAAAACTCCTAATAATAAAGTGATTAAAAATTTTTTCATGCTCTTTATACCTTTGCTTTAGCCGGATAACGCTTTAAGATTTCATAGGCGGTGTTTCGTTTAGCCGCCACGCTCCCAATGTCTTCAATAAGCTCTATCATTTCCGCTTCATTCATGCAAAAACTCGTTCCGGCCGCTTTCACTACATTTTCTTCCATCATCACACTCCCTAAATCATTCGCTCCAAACAATAAGGCTAACTGCCCTATCATAGAGCCTTGAGTAACCCATGAGCTTTGGATGTTTTGAATGTTATCCAAAAAAATCCTACTGCATGCCAAATAGCGTAAATACCGATTGGAACTCGCTTTTTTAATGCTAGGGATTTCTTCTTTTAAAGGGGTGTTGTTGGGCTGAAAGCTCCATAAAATAAAAGCCCTAAAGCCGCCGGTTTCATCTTGCAAATCGCGCACTCTTTGTAAATGCTCTATTACATCTTCTTCATTATCCACGCTTCCAAACATCATGGTAGCCGTGCTTTTAATCCCGCAAAGATGCGCCATTCTATGCACTTCAATCCACCGATCACTGCTCAATTTTTTAGGAGCAATGACATCGCGCACCCTATCGCTTAATATTTCTGCACCCGCTCCTGGAATGGAGCTTAACCCGGCGTTTTTCAACCTTTCTAAAACTTCTTTTAAAGACAATTTAGAGATTTTAGAAATGTAATCAATTTCAACCGCGCTAAAACCATGAATGGTAATGGTGGGGAATTTTTGAGCGATATGGCTGACTAGATTCTCATAATAATCAATCTTTAGTTGCGGGTGCACCCCCCCTTGAAAAAGGATCTGCGTGCCGCCAATAGCGAGCAATTCTTCAATCTTTTGATCAATTTCCTCATAGCTCAACACATAGGCGTCTTTTTCTTTTAAGGTGCGTTTGAACGCGCAAAACTTGCAATCCACAAAACAAATATTGGTGTAATTGATATTCCTATCCACAATAAAAGTCGTCAAGTTTTCAGGGTGCAAGCGTTGCTTCACTCTCAAAGCCCTTTGCCCTAATTCTTTCAAGGGCGCGTTTTTCATTAAATCCAAAATTTCTTCTCTGTTGATGCGCATTTTAAAACCTTGTTCCCATAGAAAATTCAAAATGTTGCGTGTAATCGTCCATATTAGGGTTAAAGCACAGCCCTTTACATTTTTTGCCATTGCCATCGCCCCATTGGTTGAAAAACGCTATAGGGAAAATCAACACCAAAGGCCCCATGGGCGAAATCCATTCAATCTGTAAGCCTGTAGAAGCCCTCCAAGTCGCTCTTTCAAACCCAGCCCCTATCACGCCATAATCTTTAAAATTCGCCGTCGTGAAAGGAGCGTTATAGAAGAAACTCCCCCTAGTTGGGGTTTTAAAGGTTAAGAAACCAAAGTCAAAAAACCACGCTAAACGCATTTTAGCCGCTTTTAACACCCCATAGCTCAATTCAGTAGAAGCGGTGAAAATCCCATCGCCTCCAAGCCACAAGCCAAACTCATCTTTAGGCGTAACCGATCCGTTTCTAAAGCCTCTCACCGTGGTTACGCCCCCCATATAGAAAGTGGAGTTTAAAGGCAAGTAATCATCGGTGTTATACCTAAAGATATAGCCTCCTTGCGTTTTAAAGCGAGCGATCAAATCTATCAATAAATATTTTTGCAAATGGTGGTAAGCGGCGAATTTACCATAGACTTTAGTGTTACGGACATTCCCGCCTAACCCGTTCCACGAATTGAGCGTTCCAGAGCTTGGCAAACCAGACATCGTCGCATAAGAGCTAAAGATAACCCCATTTCTAGGGAAATAATAATCATCGGTGTTGTCATAGCTCACATCAAGAGTGAAAGAGCTGGTGATAGGCGTGTGGTAATCCCTATCCCAAATACCTTTTATTTCTGGTGAAGTGGTGATCGCTCCAGGATTAGAACAGCTTTCAGGGACCAATGGAGTTCTACCGCCTGATAAGCGGTTGATAATCACCGATGCGGGGGTAGAACATTGTCTTGGAGAAACCACTTCATTAACAGAGGAATAATAGCGGTTGTATAAAGGGCTGCTGAAACCAAGGAGTTTGGTAACATTCAAGTTATACCCTAAGCTCACATGGGTTCTGTTACCCAGCATGCGCCCGACATTCACCCCAAAGCCTCCGCCTTGTTGGATATATTGATAGCTTATCCTATAATCCGCATAAAGATTGATCGTAGAGCTATACCAGCTGTCAAAAATCCTTGGATTAGTCAAACTCAAATTCCCGGCAAACATACGCCCCGCTCCTCTTGGCATGCCCGGATAAGATCTGCCCCCCCCTGTAGCGATGTTAGCATACAAGCTCATGCTTTGCCCGGTGCCAAAAAGATTCCTTTCGCTCACGCTCCCATTAAGCATGAGCCCTCCATAAGAGCCATAGCCTAACCCAAATTGCAACTGCCCAGTGCGCCCCTCTTCTACGCTCACTAACAAATCCATAAGTGAGCTATTCACCCTTTTTTCTTCAATTTTGACTTTAGAGAAGAATCCTAAACGCCTTAAAGAATTTTCAGAATTTCTCAGTTTGGTCAAGTTGTATTTATCCTTAGGTCCTAGTAACAATTCCCTCCTAATGATCCTATCGCTCGTGCGCTGGTTCCCTGAAATGATGACATCATTGATATACACCATATCGCCCACTTCAATACGATAAATGACTTTCACAAGCCCGTTTTTTTCATCTTTATCCAAGTCTGGCTTCACCACCGCAAACGCATAACCCTTATCGGCAATTTCGGTTTTTAAAATTTGCGCATCCGCTCTTAAATGCTCAATATTAAAGACATCTTTCCTTTTAACTTTAAGGGCTTTTTCTAAGGTTTTTAAGGGGACTACCGGGTTGTCAATTTCTATTAAAATGTCTGAAATCCTGTATTGGATCCCCTCTTTGACCTTATAATGGAGCTTAGCGTCATGGGTGGAAAAATCCGTTTTCAAAAAAGGCGAAGAAATGTGAGCGTCTAAATAACCCCTACGCATATACACATCTTGGATACGCAAAGAATCGTATTCTAATTGATCTAAACGCAATTTCCCGTCATTCAAGCCCCACATCCAGCCCATGAAATCTCTTTGCTTGTTCGCGCTTAAAGACTCAATCATGCGGCGTTTTAATTTCGCGCTTCCCTCATAAATGGATTGTTTGATATAAATACTATCCCCCCTATTCACATCAAACACGATCAATAACGCGCCCTCACTGACCTTTTGGGTGCGCACCTCCACCACGCTCCCATAATAGCCCTGACCCTCTAAAGCTGTTTTTAAAGCCGTTTTAGCATGCTCTAATTTTTGCTCATCAAAGGTGTCGCCCTTTTTGATCCCCATTTGGGATTTTAAGCCGTCTTTTTCCTTTTCAGTCCCATAACCCTTGATTTCTACGCCGGCAATCCTGGCTTTTTCATCAAAATGAAACTCTAATATGCCGCCTTCAAAAGTGGCATAAACGTCTTTAAAATACCCTTGATTGAACAAAGCTAAAACAGCGGTGTCTATTTTTTTAGAATCCACAATATCGCCCACACGAATTTTTACAATCTCATTAGCGAGCATGTCAGACATGTAAGAAAGCCCGATATATGAAATGGACTTGACTTTCATTTCTTTAGGCGTTTGATTGGATTGAGAAGTTTCGTTTTGAGCCTCATTTCTTTGAGCTTCTTGAGAGGCTTCTTTTGGCGGAACCAAATCGTTTGGTTTAGAGCCGTCATTTTCTAAAGCTTCAACGCTGGTATTGATACATGCGAAAACAAGAGAGGATAGAATAAATTTTTTAATACTGATTTCCTTAATAGATTTTAGCTTGAGTGTTGTTAGTATCGTTATTATAACTAATCATTCTTAAAAACGCTAAAAATTATTAAAATTTTTGTATGAAATTATACAAACTATCCCTTTCTACCGCAACAAAACCAGCGTCCTTGATTTTAAATACCAAATCTTCTTTTTCTAAACCATGCCGGCTCTTCGCGCCTGCCGCGCTTTGAATGCTCTCTATTTCTATCGTGCCGTCTAAATCGTTAGCGCCAAATTCTTGAGCCACTAAAGCCAAATTCAAGCCCAAAGTCGCCCAATAGGCTTTAATGTGGGGGATATTGTTCAAAAGAATGCGGGATATAGCGATGGTTTTTAGGATTTCTATCGCGCTAGGGGATTTTCCCACTTTCAAATAATTGTTTTCTTTTTGATACAGTAAGGGAATGAATGCGTTAAAGCCCCCTTCTTTATTTTCTACTTTATCTTTAGGGCTTTGGATTTTTTTGATTCTTAGCATGTGATCGATGCGATGGATTTTATTTTCAATATGCCCAAAAAGCATGGTAGCGTTACTCATTTTGCCTAATTTGTGCCAATAAGCATGGATTTCTAACCACCGAGAAGATCCCACCTTACCATTACAGATTTTACGCCTGATCTCTTCATCAAAAATCTCCGCTCCTCCACCAGGCATAGAATCCACCCCGGCTTTGAGCATGTCTTCTAGCACCAATTCAAAAGGTTTGTTGAATTTGGCGCTTAAAAAATGCACTTCTGCAGCGGTCATGGCCTTTAAATGCAAATTAGGCATTTCTTGTTTGATGGTTTCAAACACCTTTAAATACCACTCATAAGAGTAATTAGGGTTATGAGCGCTCACGATATGGACTTCTTTAATCCCCTTGTTGTAGGAGTTTTTAACCTTTTCTAGGATTTCTTCTAAGCTCATTTCATAAGGGTTAGGGTTTTTTCTGTGGGCTGAAAAGGCGCAAAATTTGCAAGCGTCCGTGCAAATATTGCTAGGGTTTAAATGCCTATTCACGTTGAAATACACGATTTTTTGGTGCATGTTTTGGCGCATTTGATCCGCTGCTTCCCCTAGCGTGTATAAATCATAATCATAAAGCTTCACTAACTCTTTACTTTCAGTAACTTGATTGTCTAATACTTTTTCTAAAAAGTCCATGGTTAAATCGCCTTTCATTTTAAAGATAAACATTGTAGCATTTTTGGATTGAAGAATGCTTTTTATATATTATATAAAAATATCCCTTTTAATCTCTCCCTATTGATACCAACCCCTTTTTTTACCTAATTCTCATTAAATAGATTTTTATGATAAAATCTAAGCTTTATCAAGCCATTAGCTGGCGTTCTTTCTCATTTTTATAAATTTTTAAAAATTTTCATACTCTTGTTTACTTTTTCATTATCATTTATGCTATAATTATGGGACAACTTAAACCAACACAAAGGAGATACTATGTTATCAAAAGACATCATTAAGTTGCTAAACGAACAAGTGAATAAGGAAATGAACTCTTCCAACTTGTATATGAGCATGAGTTCTTGGTGCTATACCCATAGCTTAGATGGCTCGGGGCTTTTCTTGTTTGACCATGCGGCTGAAGAATACGAGCATGCTAAAAAGCTCATCATCTTCTTGAATGAAAACAATGTGCCTGTGCAATTGACTAGCATCAGTGCGCCTGAGCATAAGTTTGAAAGCTTGACTCAAATTTTCCAAAAAGCCTATGAACATGAGCAACACATCAGCGAGTCTATTAATAATATCGTCGATCACGCCATAAAAAGCAAAGATCATGCGACTTTCAATTTCTTGCAATGGTATGTGTCTGAACAGCATGAAGAAGAAGTACTTTTCAAGGATATTTTGGATAAAATTGAGTTGATTGGTAATGAAAACCATGGCTTGTATTTGGCTGATCAGTATGTCAAAGGGATCGCTAAAAGCAGGAAATCTTAATTTTAGGGTATTGGGTGCAAAAACTAGCCGTTTTTGATTTTGACTCCACGCTAGTGAATGCTGAGACGATTGAGTCTTTAGCGAGGGCGTGGGGGGTGTTTGATGAAGTGAAAACAATCACTTTGAAAGCTATGAATGGCGAAACAGATTTTCATAAAAGTCTTATTTTAAGGGTTTCTAAACTCAAAAACATGCCCTTAAAACTAGCCAAAGAAGTTTGTGAAAGTCTGCCTTTATTTGAGGGGGCGTTTGAACTCATTAACGCCTTAAAAGAGAAAAATTACAAGGTGGTTTGCTTCAGCGGGGGTTTTGATCTAGCGACCAATCATTACAAGGATTTATTGCATTTAGATGCGGCTTTCAGTAACACGCTGATCGTGGAAAATAACGCCTTAAACGGCTTGGTTACCGGGCATATGATGTTTTCACACTCTAAGGGCGAAATGTTGCTCGCTTTACAACGCTTATTAAATATCAGTAAAGATCGCACTCTAGTCGTGGGCGATGGAGCGAATGATTTGAGCATGTTCAAACATGCCCATATCAAAATCGCTTTCAATGCTAAAGAGGTTTTAAAACAGCACGCCACGCATTGCATCAATGAGCCTAATTTAGCCCTAATCAAGCCTTTGATTTAAAAAATTTTTTTTGTAAAATTCCTTTAAAAGGATAACCATGTTCCAGCCCTTATTAGACGCTTATATAGACAGCACCCAAATAGAAGAGACAGCCCATAAGCCCCCATTAAATGCAGCCCTAGCCAATTGGTGGCCTTTGGATAAAAGAGAAAGCAAAGGGTTTAGAAAAAAATTTATTTTACATTTCATTTTAAGCCAGCATTACACAATCACTTTACACCGAAACCCTGATAAACCTGCGGACATCGTTTTTGGTAACCCCCTTGGCTCAGCCAGAAAAATCTTATCCTATCAAAACGCTAAAAGGGTGTTTTACACCGGTGAAAACGAATCGCCTAATTTCAATCTCTTTGATTACGCCATAGGCTTTGATGAATTGGATTTTAGAGACCGTTATTTGAGAATGCCTTTATATTATGATAGACTACACCATAAAGCCGAGAGCGTGAATGACACCACCGCGCCCTACAAGATCAAATCTGACAGCCTTTATGCTTTAAAAAAACCCTCCCATCATTTTAAAGAAAACCACCCTCATTTATGCGCAGTAGTGAATAATGAGAGCGATCCTTTGAAAAGAGGGTTTGCGAGTTTTGTCGCAAGCAACCCTAACGCTCCTATAAGGAACGCCTTCTATGACGCTTTAAACGCTATTGAGCCAGTTATTGGGGGAGGGAGCGTGAAAAACACTTTAGGCTATAATGTCAAAAACAAGAGCGAGTTTTTAAGCCAATACAAATTCAATCTGTGTTTTGAAAACACTCAAGGCTATGGCTATGTTACTGAAAAAATCATTGACGCTTATTTCAGCCATACTATTCCTATTTATTGGGGGAGTCCTAGCGTGGCGAAAGATTTTAACCCTAAAAGTTTTGTGAATGTGCATGATTTTAAAGATTTTGATGAAGCGATTGATTATGTGAGATACTTGCACACGCACCCAAACGCTTATTTAGACATGCTCTATGAAAACCCTTTAAACACCCTTGATGGGAAAGCTTACTTTTACCAAAATTTGAGTTTTAAAAAAATCCTGGATTTTTTTAAAACGATTTTAGAAAACGACACGATTTATCACGATAACCCTTTTGTTTTCTATCGTGATTTGAATGAGCCTTTAGCGACTATTGATGATTTGAGGGTTAATTATGATGATTTGAGGGTTAATTATGATGATTTGAGGGTTAATTATGATGATTTGAGGGTTAATTATGATGATTTGAGGGTTAATTATGATGATTTGAGGGTTAATTATGATGATTTGAGGGTTAATTATGATGATTTGAGGGTTAATTATGAGCGCCTTTTACAAAACGCTTCACCTTTATTGGAATTGTCTCAAAACACCACTTTTAAAATCTATCGCAAAATTTATCAAAAATCCTTACCTTTGTTGCGCGCCATAAGGAGATGGGTTAAAAAATAAGGTGCATTTTAAGACTGATTGAGAAATTGGAGCGCTATTTTAAAATGCGCTAACGCTTCTTTTTTGAGCGTGGGGTTTTTGAGCATGTCCTCTAAAGCATGGGTGCTTAAAAAATGTTTGGTTTTTAAAGACACGATGCGCCCAAAGGATTCTTCTTTAGAAAGGTTTAAAAGGCGTTTGGGCAAAATCTCGCCAAATACGATAATGACTTTTGAAGCACTGTTGTCTAATTGCCAGATTAAATGGGGCAGGCATGCGTTGATTTCTTCTTCTAAATTGAGGCTGTTAGAGTCGCATTTAAGGAGCGATAAAATACTGCAATCTTTTAAGGGGTAGTTAAAAACCTTTTGGATAATGCTCTCTAACATGGCCGCTTTTAAATTGTTTAAGAAATGTAATTGGCTATCCAGCATGGGGGTTAGCGTGATGAAAGCGAGCTTGGAAGTGGGGTTAAAAAGCCCGATCACCGGTTTTGAATGTTGGTAGCGTTTGCACAAATTACAATTTTCTATACCCTCATGAACTTGTTTGTTAAGGGGCTTATTTTGGGGCTTTATAAGGCTAATATCCGTATAAGTTTCGCCCAAAAGACGCTCCATATAAAGGGAGCGTAAAGTTTGAAAGCGTGAGTGTTGCAAAGCGTTCAGTCTTTATGCTTTTTGAAAGCGTGAGGGCTTAGCATGTTTTCTGGCTTGAAAATATCGTCCAGTTGCTCTTTAGTTAAGATTTTCTTTTCTAAAGCGATGTCATAGATAGAACGATCGCTTTTTAAGGCTTCTTTGGCGATCATAGCGGATTTTTCATAGCCGATATGAGGGTTTAGCGCGGTAACAATGCCAATGCTGTTGAAGACATAATCGTGGCAAATCTTTTCATTAGCCGTGATGCCTTCCACGCATTTAGTCGTCAAAGTTTCAATCGCACGCCCTAAAATCACAAAGGAATGGAATAGCTTGTAAGCAATAACCGGCTCAAACACATTGAGTTGCAATTGCCCTCCTTCTGCGGCTAACGCCACGCTCAAATCATTCCCAATCACCGCAAAGCACACCTGATTGACCACTTCAGGGATCACCGGATTGACTTTACCGGGCATGATAGAGCTACCCGGTTGCATTTTAGGCAAATTGATTTCATTCAACCCGGCTCTAGGGCCTGAACTGAGTAGCCTGAGATCGTTACAAACCTTAGAAAGTTTCACCGCAATACGCTTTAACACCCCACTCACTTGCACATACGCCCCCGTGCTTTGAGTGGCTTCTATCAAGTTATTAGCCATGACAAAGGGACGGCCCGTTACTTCTTGGATTTTCTTTTCAATCAAACCGCGATAATCCGGGTGCGAATTGATCCCTGTGCCAATAGCCGTGCCGCCTAAATTAAGCTCTCTTACCCAATTCCTAGCGTCTAAAACCTGCTCAATATCCCTATCAACCATCAAAGCGTAAGTTTCAAACTCTTGGCCTAAAGTCATAGGCACAGCGTCTTGAAGCTGGGTGCGCCCCATTTTAATCACATGAGCGAATTCCTTAGCTTTTTGAGCGAAAGCGTCCCTTAAAGCCTTCATGGGAGCGACTAAATTACTCAAGCGCTCATAAATAGCGATTTTTAACGCGCTAGGATAGGCATCATTGGTGGATTGAGAGCGATTGACATGGTCGTTGGGGTGGCAAAATTGATACTCGCCCTTTTTATGCCCCATGTATTCTAAAGCTAAATTAGCAATCACTTCATTCATGTTCATGTTCGTGCTTGTGCCAGCCCCCCTTGAATCATATCCACAATGAATTGATCATGATATTTGCCATCAATCAGCAAATCGCACGCATGGCAAATCGCAATCTTAAGCTTTTCATCAATCAAGCCTAATTGCGCGTTCGCTAAAGCAGCCGCTTTTTTGACTTGAGCAAAAGATTTGATAAAAACAGGATAACTGCAAAGCTTGTCGTTGGTGATGAAAAAATTTTCACTCGCTCTTAAAGTTTGGATCCCATAATAAACTTCATCGCTAATTTCCATTTGCCCAATGAAATCATGCTCAATACGCATAAAAGCTCCTTATGTAATAATTGAAAAATGTTCTAGCTATTGTAACCAAATCTTGGATTATTTTTCTTTCAAGCGCGCAACTTTTGCCCCTAAGGCGTTGATTTTATCCTCTAATCTCTCATAACCCCTATCCAAGTGGTAAATCCTATGCACCCTACTCACGCCCTTAGCCACTAAAGCGGCTAAAATGAGAGCCGAAGAAGCCCTTAAATCGGTCGCCATCACATCGCTTCCGGTAAGCTCTGTGGATCCGCTAATGGTAGCGATATTGGTTTTTAGGCTGATATTAGCCCCCAAGCGTTGCAACTCACTCGCATGCATGAAGCGGTTTTCAAAAAGCGTTTCTTCAATCACGCTCGTCCCCAAACACTGCGTGGCTAACGCCATGAATTGCGCTTGCATGTCTGTGGGAAAGCCCGGGTATTCTTTCGTGGTGATTTCAAAGGCTTGTCGTTTTTTGGCCGGATAAATTTCTATAGAATTTTCTTGAATGTCTAGCGAAAAACCAATTTCTATGAGCTTGTCGGTGATCGCTTGAAGATGGTTAGGGATGATACGATTGATTTTAAGCTGGCTGTTAGTGATAGCCCCCACGCACAAATAAGTGCCTGCTTCAATCCTATCGGGTATGATTTGAATGTCTTTTAAATTTAAAGCGTCGCTTTCTACCCCCCTAATCTGTAACTCGCTGCTGCTAACGCCCTCAATTTCTACCCCCCCACTCTGCAAAAACGCGCACAATTGAGTGATTTCTGGCTCTTTAGCCGCATTAATGATGCGCGTGATCCCTTTAGCCAAACTGGCTGCCATGAGGGCGTTTTCTGTGCCTGTAACGCTGATTTTATCAAATAAAATATCATTCCCTTTCAAGCCTTTAGGGGCTTTTGCATGGATATAGCCTTGCTCAATTTTGATTTCAGCCCCTAATTGTTGCATCGCTTTTAAGTGCAAATCCACAGGCCTAGCTCCTATAGCGCACCCACCGGGCAAACTCACTAAGCATTCTTTAAAACGCGCCAATAGTGGGCCTAAAACCAAAATGGAAGCACGCATTTTACGCACCAAATCGTAAGTGGCTTCGGTGTGGCTCAAGGATTTAGCACTGATTTGAAGCGTGTTAGGATTAAGCCATTCTAAGCTTGCGCCTAAATTTTGCAACAATAACGCCATCGCCTTTATATCCACTACTTGGGGCAAAGATTTGATTTTGACTTCTTGGCGGCTTAAAAGCGTGGCGGCTAAAATGGGGAGCGCGGAGTTTTTCGCCCCAGAAATTTCTACCCCCCCTTTTAAAGGGACTTGTCCTACAATCTCTAAAAAATCCAATTCTATCCTTTTTCTTTTTTATTCTTAAGGGCTAAGCCGGTAGCGTTAGCGATTTTTTGCGCATGACTAGGGTTAGCATTTTCTAATTCTTGCCCAAAATTAATAGCGTCTTCTAATTCAAAAAATTCTGAAGCGACTAATTTTTGGATCGTTTCTAACCACAGAGTTTCTTTGTCTTTGGGGCAAATTTTAAAACGCTCATTGAAGTTGCTTTTAAGTTTTTCTAAAGCTGGTGCGCTTTTAAGGTTTTTGATTTGTTCGTTTAAATTTTCTAAAGAAAGGCTTTTATTAGGAATATTTTGCTCTAAAGGGGGGCGAGTAAGCCTCCAAACAAGCCCCACCAATAACACAGGCAGCAGGCATACAAAGAGGATCAAATACATGTAAGCGTAATAAGTCAAATTGCCCATGTTGATAAGATTTATAAGCGTTTTTTATAATAAGCGTTACTCGCTTCAATATAGCCTTCCACGCTCCCGCAATCGTATCGTTTGCCTTTGAATTGGTAAGCGATGATGCGCTTTCTTTTGGCTTGAGTGCGTAAGGCGTCTGTGATTTGGATTTCATTGTTTTTACCCGGTTTCGTCTCGCTTAAAATTTCAAAAATATCTGGGGTTAGAATGTAGCGCCCTATCACGGCTAGATTGCTTGGGGCGTCTTCTTGGCTTGGTTTTTCCACCATGTCTTTAATCTCATACACCCCCTCTTCTAACCATTCGCCCCTGATCACGCCGTATTTTGAAACTTCTTCTAACGCTACTTCTTCAATGGCGACAATGGGGCATTGGTATTTTTGATACAACGAAGTCATTTGCTTTAACACGCTTGGGTGATCATGGCTTATGCATAAGTCATCGGATAAAATCACCGCAAAAGGCTCATTGCCTATGAGGGCTTCTCCGGTTAAAATCGCATGCCCTAAGCCTTTCATTTGCTTTTGGCGCACATAGGAAAAACAGCATTTTTCTATAATGTTACGAATGCTTTTTAGGGCGTTTTCTTTGTTAGTGCCTTGGATTTGATGCTCTATTTCATAGCTCGTGTCAAAATAATCTTCTAAGCTACGCTTGTTTCTACCCGTAACGATCGCCATCACTTCACAACCCGCGTCCATCGCTTCTTCTACAGCGTATTGGATTAAAGGCTTATCCACAATGGGCAGCATTTCTTTAGGAATGGTTTTAGTGATCGGCAAAAAACGCGTGCCATAGCCAGCGGCAGGAAAAAGGCATTTTTTAATCATGGTTTGTCCTTTGAGTTAAGAGTTTGTTCTAAAAACGCATCAATAGGGATGAAATTCCCAAAAATTTCTTGATAAATCAAGTAATTGAGCATGACCCTAAAGCCATACATGCGAGTCTCGCTATAAGGCATAAGCTCCATGCTAAGCCATGGCTCAAAATGATTTTTTTCTTTAAATCGTTTGGAGCTTTCTAACCACCTCCTTAAAAACCCAGGCCCAGCGTTATAGGCGTAGGCGACAAAAAGGGGGTGGTTGAATTCTTTTTTCAAATGGTTCAAGTAATAATTACCAAATTTGAGGGCGATATTGGGGTTAAACATGTCGTTTAGATCAACATTATCCATGCCAAGGCTTTTAGCGAAAGGCTCTACATTAAAGGGCATGATTTGCATAAGCCCTAGAGCAAAGGAGCGAGAGATTAAGGCCGGGAGCAAGAAGCTTTCTTGCCTAGCGATCGCATACGCCATAGCCCTTTCATCTGTATTTTGCCATTCAATAATGCCCTCATAAGGGGATAAATAATAATAAATCTTGTCTTTATTGCGTTGGCTTAAAAGATAGGTTAATTCAGGGGCGCTTTTTTCATAATACAAGCTTTTTAGCATCGCATTAAACGCGCCCTCATCTTTCAAACTCAAGGTTTTTTCCTTAAAAATTTGCCACGAAAAAGGGTCATAAGTGTTAAAAGGAGGGTCTTCTTGGCTTAAATTCTGGATGTGAGAAATGATGCGATAACTGGGCGTGGTTTGGAGTTTGCGGCTCGCATAAAGACTATAGAGGTTTAAGGCAGGGCTTTGTGAAAGATGTTCTAAAGTTTTTTTCTTTTTAGAGACTAAATACTGCCAAAAAATCGCTCTGTCTTTTGAAAAATCATCGTCCTTGATAACCGCTTCTGAGCGTTCAAAATACTTGAGTGCTTTAGAAGTTTTTTTGCGCAAGATTTCATTGATCCCTAGAATAAAAAAGGTTTGCGCGTTGCTGTGGGTAGCGTTACTTTTAGTGAGAGCGTCTTTAAAATGATCCAATTTAGGATCTAAGATAACCTGATAGATCAAGCGGTTAAACGCCGGGTAATCTTCGTCTAAAAGGCGGTTTAACTCTTTAATAGGGATATGCTTTTCAAAAATTTGGAGCTTTTTTTCATAACTCAAATGATTGAAAAGCGCGCTAAACACTTGCGCGTTAGCCTTAAACAAAGAAGCGCTCACATGCTTACTTTGCAAAATTTCTAATTCTTCATAAAGAACGGGGTAAGCCTCTTTGATTTTTTCTTGTAAGGGCTTAAGGGTTTGAAGGGGGATTTTATCAAAATCTCTGATTTTTGATTTTAAAGCGATAGCGATACAGCTTGCTTGGAAAGTGTCTGTTTCTTCTAGCATGCTTTCTAAAGCCGTTTGCTTGCAATAAATATCTTCAGGCAATTTAACATCAGGGTTTTTTTCTGCATTGTCTGAGCCTTTTTCTTGCATGGCCTTTTGTAGGGCGTTGTTTTTGTTTTGAGTCAATTCATAGGCTTTTTTAGCGTTTTCTAAAGTGGTTTTTTTATCGCTAATATAACGCCACAAATAATAATCCCTAACGATCCCGGCGGGCTTTTTTTCTAAATCTTTTAAATTGAACTCAGTTTGAGAAAAACTAACGCCAAGCGCACCGATAAAAAATAAAATAAAAAAACGCATGATTTCCTTTAAAGACTTTTGGCGAGCATAAAAAGCCATTGGATGAGAGTTAAATCCAAAAATTTCAAAACGATGACCACCACTAAAGGAGCGAAATCCAACCCGTTAAACACCAGCTTGAATCTAGAGCGTAAAAAATAAAACACCGGCTCACACAAGCGAGCGAGGATTTGCATGATGGGGTTATTGGGGTTAGGCTGCACGAAGCTGATAAGCGAATAAATGATCACCACCCACATATAAATCGTAATGAGCGAGCTTAAAATCACCGCTATCGCATTAATAAGGGTAGAAAATATCATGCTTTGAGCCTTAAAACTTCTTGATGATGGCTTTGGATATAGGGGAAAATCAAAGGCAATTCAATGCCATGCGAGTTCCCGGTCAAAAGAATGCGCAAAGGTTTGAAAAAATCCTTACCCTTAAGCTGGCTCAATCGCATGGCTTCTTTTTTAAAACTTTCAAAATCCTTATAGGCTTGAAAATCCATGCTTTTTAGAGCGTTAAAAAGCGCTAAACAACGCTCTTTAAAATCTTCGTTTTCATAAGTTTTAACAATATCCTTTGGCTCTAAAAACAACGAAATTTTTTCTTTCAATTCTAAAAGCGTGCCGCATTCTTCTACAAACAATCTTAAAAGCCCTAGGAGGTTTTTATCTTTTATGTGAGCGCATTCTAATAATGTTTCATCGTCTAAAAGCTTTAAATGCTCGTGGTTTAAGTGTTTTAAATATTTCAAATTAAAATGAGCTGGGGAGCTGGAAAGGTTTTCTAAACTAAACCATTCTATCGCTTCATCAAGGCTAAAAACTTCCTTAGGCACTTTGTTACCGATAGTGATGAGGTAATTCACGATCGCAACCGGCAAAAACCCTTGATTCAAAAGCCATTTCACGCTGGACGCTTCGTCTCTTTTGCTCATCTTTTTACCGCTTACTTCATCTAAAATAATGGGCAAATGCGCATAAACAATCGGATCGTTTGAGCCTAAAGCTTCTTGGATTAAGATTTGTTTAGGGGTGTTACTCACATGATCTTCGCCTCTAATAATCAGACTGATTTCATAGAGCAAATCATCGCATGCGCAAGCGAAATTATAAGTCGGGCTTTTATCTTTCCTTAAAAGCACAAAAGAATCCAATTCATAAGGTTCAAATTTCACTTCTTTTTTAATCGCATCATTGAAAGACACCGCATGATTTGGGGCTTTCAAACGCACCACAGGGGCATGGTTTTTGTCTTTTTCTAAAGTGGCCCACTCGTCTAAATACCTAAAAGGGCGTTTTTCATTTTTGGCTTTTTCTTTTTCTCTTTCTAAAAACTCCGCGCTCGCATAACAATAAAACGCTTTATTTTCCTTCAGTAATTTTTCTGCCATTTCTCTGTGATACTCTATATTATGGCTTTGATACACGAGCTTGTCCCAGCTTATCCCCATAAGCTTTAAAATCTCTAAAATCTCTTGGTCTTTGCCTTCAATGTTGCGCTCTTTGTCCGTGTCTTCAATGCGGATGAGAAAGGGTTTATGTTGCTGTTTGGCCACAATGTAGTTAAAAATGGCTGCCCTTAAATTCCCTATGTGCATATCCCCTGTAGGCGAAGGCGCAAAACGAAGCATAAAAACCCTTTATTTGAAAATAGTTTTTGATTATACCTAAAGAATACTTAATTATATTGTGGTGGTTCTGTTTTTATCAAACATGAATAGGCATTATTCAAGAGATTAGCGCTTGGCTAACGCCAAGCTTTTTATGATTAATTATCAAAAAGCCAGAAGCGTTTTTATTCAATCACTTCATAAATAACTTCTGTCTTCCAACGGGTTTTAGGGGTGATTTCTTGGTTGCGATAACCAAAACAAGCCATTACCGACACGCCAAATTCCGCCGTGTTCAGATAGCCCTTTTCCTCTAAATAAGCTTCCACTTTTTCTTGATCATACCCTTCAATCGGGCAAGAATCAATCCCTAACATGGCCGCTGCCATCATCATGTTCGCCATTTGGATATAAGTCTGCTTGCTAGCCCAATCAAACAAGGATCGTTCGCTATTGAGTTTTATATCGTTCTCTTGGAAATTTTTGATGATTTGAGCGAACCTTGAATTAGAATCATAATCCCTTTTCTTAACCTCATGCATCACTTTTTTAACGTAATCGCTGTCATAAGTAACGCCCTTTCACGCAAGATAAATGACAAAATGGCTCGCTCCCTCCAAACTAGAGATCGCCCCCCATGCCATCGGTTTTAAATCTTCTTTCATGCGTTCATTTTTTAATAAAAGCATTTTCCATGGCTCAAGCCCGATTGAAGAAGGGGCTAACCTCCCCACTTCAACCAAAGCTTCCCAATCCTTTTGTGAAATACGGCGATTGGGATCGTATTTTTTCGTAGCGAATCGTTGGTGCTGTAAAGCAACCACTTGTTCTCTGTCCATTTTAATGTTCTCCTTTTTCTAAATAATGATAAACGGCTGCCATATCCAATTCGCCTAAACCGGATTTTTCCGCTTGAGAATAAAGCTCTTGCGCCTTGAATAAGAATGGCAATTCAATCGCCTCTCCTGCTTCATTTTTAGCTAAACGAATATCCTTAGCCATAAGTTTCAAACTGAAAGCGGCCGGATAATTGTCTTGTAGCCACATGCCTTTTTTAGCTTGAAAGAGAGGCGAATTCATGCTAGATTGGCCAATAATTTGCAAAAATGACTCTGCATCAACCCCTAAATGTTTGGCTAATAGCAAAGCTTCTGAATAAGCAATCCCCATTTGAGCCAAAAGGCTATTAATGGATAATTTAGCCCCTGTCCCTTGACCAATCTTACCCAAATAAAAAATCTGACTCCCCAAATGCGCCAAAACAGGTTTGAGTTGAGTGATCACTTCTTCATTACCGGCTGCTAAAATCAATAACGCCCCAGCTTTAGCCGCGCCAACCGATCCTGAAACGGGCGCTTCAAGGTAAGTTGCTTGATGCTTTTGAGCGATTTTTTCTAAAGATAAGCTTTCCAAAGGGGCGATGGTGCTCATATTCACCACGATTTTTTCAGACATCTGTTCCCAAAATTCTAGCGCTAAAACGGCATCAATCGCCGCTTTATCCGAAAGCATGATAAAAACCAGATCAACTTTAGCGGCCAAATCTATAGGGCTAGTATAAACCGCTACGCCTTTTTCTTTTAAAGGGGCTGCTTTGCTCTCTGTTCGGTTATAAACCGACACTTCTAAATTTGCATCGCACAAACGAGTCGCCATAGGAGTCCCCATAGCCCCTAGTCCAATCCATCCAATTTTCATTCAATCCTCACTTATTAGCGTGAATACGCCACTAAACCATCTAACCAAGCTTGATGGCCATTCAACATCGCATTAGGCACAGATTTCGCTAAAGCTTTAGCAGGGACTCCTGATTGGCTTTCTTGGGTTAAAATACGCACACGATCATTATCTAATTTTTCAACTAGCCATGCGTGATACACTTCAAGATACTCATCGCCTTTAGCTTCATTCCAGCCTCTCCAAGCCAAACGCAAAATAGCGTCTTTCAATTCAAACTCTTCCACTTCTGCTTCCACCAAAAAGCCAAAAGTTTCAAAGCGGAAACGAGTCTTGTCTTTAAGAATGGTATTGTCTTGATGATACATGTGGATATTCCCTGAATTTTTGTAATACTTTTCCCAATGGGACGCATCTCTTAAATGCTGCACCACTTTATTAAAATCCAAACCTTTGACAATAACTTCATTGGACACGAAATTATCAGTCTCTCCTGGAATCCATTTCTTAGGCCATTGAATCGCATTCATCGTTGTCATGTTTTTTCCATTTTTAATTTTTAATTTTTTGCCTATTGGCGAAAGATTTATAGCATCATTAGGTAAATAATGACCCTTAACCCACTCAATCAGCCATTCTAAAGCGTTGTTTTTAGGATTTTCAATGACTGAATTTAAGCATGCGTTTAAAATTTCGCCGATTTTTTGGTGCTGATAACCCAAGTTTTGAAGCTCGCCACCCTTAAGGGCTAGGTGTTCTTTTTTAAAAGGCTCGTTAGAATCAAATATTTCTTTTAACAAGCCTTTGATTTTTAAAGCGTGTTTGGGGTTTTCTAGCACATAAAAATCTAAAGCCAAATTAAAAGGCTCTAAATCGTAATCCTTTAATAAAAATTTTAACTCTGTTTTGTTATGAATATTTAAAAAAGCTTTATGGCATTCTTTAGCTTGAGCGAATAAAACACAAGTTTTTTTAGGATAGCGTAAATTTTCTAAACTTTTTTGATGCTTGAAAAACCCTAATAATCTTAATTCCAAATTCAAAGGCGCGTTTTTTAAAAACCCTAAATTTTCTATTTTTTCTTGAGTAACCAACTCTAAAATTTCTTGATATTCTTTAGCCACTTCATAGGCGTTTTTCCCCATAAGAAGCTTATTCAATTCGCTTTGTAAGCGCTCTTTAGAAAGGTGTTTTAACAAATCCTTACACGCAAAAACCGCTCTTTTGGTGCTTGCTGCTATCTTAAAACCTAAAGTCGCGCTGAATCGCAGCGCTCTTAAAATCCTTAAAGCGTCTTCAAAAAACCTCAATCGCGCTTCCCCCACGCATTCAATCGTTTGATTTTCAATCGCATTCTGCCCTTTAAAAGGATCAATCAGCCCTTTTGTAGGGCTATAAGCGATCGCATTCATGCTAAAATCGCGCCGCTTTAAATCGTCTGTCAAATGAGCGCTAAAAACCAATTCTTTAGGCTTTCGGTGTTTGATATGCCCCTTTTCCATTCTAAAAGTTGTGATTTCATAGCTTTGATGGTTTTTAAGAGCCGTGATCGTGCCATGTTTGATACCGGTTTCTAGCACTCTAAAATCGTGCTTTAAAAGAAGCTCTTTGCTTTCATTGACTAAAGCGTTTGAGGTCAAATCGTAATCTTTGGGGGTAATGCCCATCAAACAATCGCGTACGCACCCTCCCACCAAGTAAAGCTCATAGGGGGATTTTTCATAAATGTCAAACAATTCTTTTAATTCTGCTTTTAACTCAAACACGCTTTTTACTCTTAAAATTTCTTTGTGTTATTATATCTTTTTAGAATTTTAAGGAATTTTGATGGAACAAGAAATTTGCGTGATCGGTTTTAGCGGCGGGCAAGATAGCACCACTTTAGCCGTGTGGGCGAAAAAGCGTTTTAAAAAAGTCTGTTTAGTGGGGTTTGATTATGCGCAAAAACACTCTGTGGAATTAGAATGCGCTCAAAAAATCGCTTCTCTTTTGCAACTCCCTTATGAAATCATCTCGTTAGATTTTTTAGAGAATATCACCCGCTCCGCGCTTTTTAAAAACTCTAACGATTTAATAGGGCATTCGCATGTGCAAAATAAAGATTTACCCAACTCTTTTGTGCCTAATCGTAACGCTATTTTTATCACCCTTTTGCATTCTTACGCGCAAAAAATAGGGGCTAGCAACATCGCTTTAGGGGTTTCGCAAGCGGATTTTAGCGGCTATCCGGATTGTAAAGAAGATTTTATTAAAAGCATCGAGCATGCCCTAAATTTAGGATCAAACACAGCGATTAAAATCCTAACGCCTTTAATGTTTTTGAATAAAGCGCAAGAATTTCATATGGCTAAAGATTTGGGCGTCTTAGATTTAGTCATCAAAGAAACGCACACCTGCTACCAAGGAGAGCGAAAGATTTTGCATGCTTATGGCTATGGCTGCGATAAATGCCCGGCATGCCAATTGAGGAAAAAAGGCTTTGAAGAGTTTCAAGCCATGCTATAAAAAATAATTTTTTAAAGAATAGGGTTTTTAAAACTTTGTTTTTATAATAAATTTCTTAAGAGAACAGGGGATTTTGAAATAATTCCCCTACAACCCCAACTAAAACCCCTAACCCAAAAAGAGCGTTTTTTTAAGAGTTTGTCGCTTGATTAAGATCAAGCTGTTTTATATTTTTGTTTAAAAAATGCCTTTGAGCGTTTTTACAAAACAATCAAAGAGCGGTAAAAAGCGTGTTTTAATGTTTGTTTTTAAAGTTATATGTATAGTTAAGATAAACGCTCACCACTCTTTTATAATCCAATTTATCCCCATAATTATCGCTATAGTAATTGACTTTGAAAGCAGGCACTTTAACCCCTAACTCAACACTAGAACCTCCAAGATAGATTTCATCGCCATAGCGATCAATATCGTATTCATCACTACTAAAACGAACGCCAAATTTCCCTTGTAACTGAAAAATTGTGCGGCTCTTGACTTGATTGAAAGGGGTGAGATTGTTACTCGCAAACCAAGTGCTACCCCCTAGTTCCATGCCAATCACAAGCCCTGAAGATTTTCTAAATACATGCCTTGATGCTTTTTTTAATGTATCAGCGTCTAGCGTTCTGCCGGTCATGTCTTTGTAAAATATAGAAAGCCCTTTTACCCTTCGTTCAACATATTTTTGGGACGCTCGCTTATCGTTAGTCCAATTAATGAGCAAATCCGTATTGAAACCATAGGGTAAAAAAACGATTAAACCGCTACCAGGAACAGAACCAACGCCACCAAGTTGGTAACCGAAAAAAAGAGAGTGCCTAAACCCTATAATCCTTTTTTTACCCAAAAAATATTTATACCCCAAGCTGAGTTCATTGAAAATACCGCCCGATCCGCCATTTCCTGCGAATCGGCTAGCGATTTTGTTTGAATCTTTCACTGCATTTAAGGCGTTTTGCGCATCTTTTATGGCTTTTGTGTTAGGGAATAATGAATTTTTTGCGTTATTGATCGCTTGATTTAAGGCGTTTTCTGCTGAAGCTTTTTCGCCGATGCTACCTTGTCCTTGAATATAGCTTCCTTCTGCAAAATTTAAACCTAAATAAAATCCATTCCTTTCAGCGTGGAGCCAAAACGAGAGAGAGAGAGTTAGTAAGAGGGCCTTTTTCATGGTTTTTCTTTGGTTTAAGATTTGATATTATGATTAGGTATTTTATCATAAAAATAAGATTTTAGTGATTGGGTTTTAATGAAAAACACAATTAAAATGAAATAGCCACAAAACCACCGCTTAATGAATATTAAATTAAAAACATGTTAGTCTTTAGTTATTTTTAAAATTTAGGAAATCCCATGCATCAAAACAATAAAACTTTTTTACCCCACCAATCCGCTCATCTCTCTAAAATCGTTCTTTTTTTAAACACAGGCTTTTTAGCCTATCTGTTAAGCGCTTGTGGGGCGAATGTGCCTATAGAAGAAGTGCTAGTTAAAGATCCCAAAGAGACCAAAGCCCAAGAAGTCGCCAGAGAAGAAAAAGCCATCCAGCAAGAAAACGCCACTATTGATGCACGCACCACGCCTTTAATCAATCGTTTCACTAATTATAACGCTTATGGGTCTTTAAACGGCTTTTACAATTCAGTGGATAATCTCAATTCGCCCATGCAAAACGGGATGTATGGAGGCTATTACATGCCTTATTATTACATGCCCTATGGTTTCATGCCTTATGGGTCTGGCCTTATGCCTTATGGGCCTTATGGGTATGGAGCGCCTGGATACTTCCCTTACGTTTTTTATTGATTAGCTTAAAACAGCTTGTGCTAAACAATAAGCGTGTTGGCGTTTTTGCTCAAACACGCTTGTGTTTTCTAATGGTTATTTCTAACATGCTAGGGTGGTGTGATAGAAAAAGACTATATTTAAGAGGAGATATTCTTATGCGTATAGTTAGAAATTTATTTCTCGTATCGTTTGTGGCGTATAGTAGCGCGTTCGCAGCGGATTTAGAGACCGAGACTAAAAGCGACAAAAAGAGCGGTAAAAAGTTTTACAAACTCCATAAAAACCATGGATTAGAAACCGAGGCTAAAAACGACAAAAAGCTTTATGATTTCACTAAAAATAGCGCTTTAGAAGGCATAGATTTAGAAAAAAGCCCTAACCTTAAAAGCCATAAAAAAAGCGACAAAAAGTTTTACAAACAACTCGCTAAAAACAATATCGCCGAAGGGGTGAGCGTGCCGATTGTTAATTTCAATAAAGCCCTGTCTTTTGGGCCTTATTTTGAAAGAACTAAAAGCAAAAAAACCCAATACATGGACGGCGGGTTGATGATGCACATCCGCTTTTAAGCCCTTATTCATAATCCAAAAATGCATGCGTTTTAAGGGCTAGGGTTTTAGGGAAATACCGCACAAACAAATCCAAAAACACTTTTTCGCCAAAGAAATCCCCAGCGATCGTTACTTCTTGGACGCTAAAATTTTGTGCGTTATCCCAAATGAAATTCCCTAAAAACTCCGCTAAAGAATCCAAAATCCCCAAACTCAAAATTTCATTTTCCACGCCCGCGAGCCTGAAACTCATCGCGCTGTGCATGATCTTTGAAAAGTTTAAATCCATTTTCAAAGAATCGTCTTTAAGGATTTTATAATCAATCCTAGGGCCTTTAGGGCGTAAGCATTCTTTAGCCAAAGAAATAACGCTATGCGAATGAAAATCCTCGCTATACCCCAAAATAAAGCCTAAAATGCGGAAAAAATCCAATAAATTCGCGCCCCCTAGATTGTATTGAGAAAGCTCTAAAACGCGCGCGTAAAAATTAGGGAATTTAGCCGCGTAGTTTTGTAGCATTCTGGAGGCTTTTTCATCTTGTTTGAGGAGGTTAAATATTTGATTGAAATCAAATTTAACGCTTAAAAGCGTTTTTAAAGAACCATTAGCATGCAATAACAACCTTGTAGGGTGCTTGAAACTAAAATACAAAACGATAGAATTGGGGGTTTCTCTTAAAAACTCTAATTCATCTTTAAAAGGAAAGGTAGAAAGATGGTTTTCTAACACGAATTTTTTAGTGGGTGTGATCAAGCGTTTAGGGGTTTTAAAAAGCGCTTCATAATGTAACAGTGCTTCACAAGAACGGCTTTCATGCGTAAAAACAAATTCTATCCCCTCATCTTGTAAAATATGGCACAATAAATTCAATATGGGGTCAAAGGGTAGTTGGGCTATGATTTCATCGTTTTTAAAAGTGTCTTTAAACACGCTTTTTAAAGAGGCTTTGATGGAGGGTTTTTCCAAACTAGCCAAATATTTAGCGTCTTCTAAAGGCAATTTAGTGCAGCTTAAAACGCTAGAAAGATCGCTAAAAATAACGCTTGGAGAGGGACTTTTTAAAGAAAGGGATAATGCCCCCCTAGAAGTGTGAACAGGGATAAAATCTTGTGTTTTGAGCGCCTCTTTTAATTGGGTTAAACAATCTATAAGCTCTTTAGGGCCATAAATCATTTTCTCTTTAAAAGCGGTGTTTTCAATCAAGCCCAGAGTATCGGCATACAAAGATGCGTTTTTATCTAAAAAATCTTGATGCTCTTTAGCGTTCATAAAAAGGGGCTTTGAAAGGCTTGCTGTTTGGAAAAGATTTTCATCTAAAGGCTCTGTGATTTCCTTTAAAGACAAAAAGCTAAAATCTAAAGAAAAGGGTAAGATCTCGCTTAATTTTTGCGCGAATTCTAAAGTGGTTTCAGCGCTCGCTTGGAGGTAGAAAGAAGTGGTATTATCCTTATAAACGCTATAAAAACGCGCTTGCAAATTGCATGCCATTCGCTCTAAAAGGGGCGTAAAATTCAGGCTTGTTTCTTCATTAACGCATTTAAAAAGAAAAACAAACGCCAATTCAAAAACCCTTATAAGAGAGTTCAGCGATACACTCTAAAGCGATATGATCGGTGCGTTGCATTTTAACTCCCCATGCGTTGAGTTGGGTTTCTATGGCTTTTAAGGCTGTTTCTAAAGCGTTTAACATTTCGCTTGAAAGCTTGAAAGTGGTCTCGCTCCCTATCACAAAAGGCACAAGCCCCACGATAAAAGTTTTAGGCAAATCCCCTAAAAACTCCGTGAGCCTTAAAGTGTGTAGCATTTCCACTTCATGCGCGCTCCCAGCCCATGTGATTTCTTTAGGAGCGTCCTTAAAATCAAAGGCATAGACTGATCCTATCTCAACGCCTTTAGCACTCACGCAGTCTAAAATCAAAACCTTTTCATACGAAGTGATTAAAGGAATGAGTTGTTGTGCCATAGTCCCCCCATCCACAATATCCACGCTAGGGAAAAAAGAAAAATTTTTTTTGAGGTAGTGGGCTAAATGCACCCCAATGCCTTCATCGCCAAAAAGGATATTGCCAATGCCTAGAATTAGGATTTTTTGACTCATTCTTTGGTATAACCATAGCCATTAATCATAGAATCCGCCCCCGAACTTTCATACCTGATAGAATGGAAAAACACCATATAAACATGCACAGGGACAAACAAAATAAACCCCCAAGTCGCTAAGTGGTGGATAAAACGAACATTCGCTAACCCCCCACAAAGCGCTTCAAACCACTTAAAAGCGCTCGCTAAAAACGCTCCAAGCCCCGCATGATAGACATTATAATAGAGCACCACCCCGCTCAAACTCATCAACGCTATCAAAACAACCAAAGTAGAATAAGCCACGAGCTGGATAGGGTTATACGCTCCTTTAGTGTGAGGCTTGCCGCTGATAAGAAAATACGCTTTCATCTGATCAATCCAGGCTTTTGGGCTTAAAAGTTGGCTAAAACTCCTGCGCTCCATCAAGCTTTCTTTAGTGAAAAAAAGATAGGTTCTAAAGATTAATGCACTAATGAGCAAAAACCCAAACATGACATGAAAAGAGCGCACATAAGCTTGTAAAAGATACACCCCTTTATAAAAGCTGGAATTAGGTTGCAAAAAAGGGTAAGCGATGTAAAACCCTGTAGCGATTAAAACAAAAATACTCAAAGCCCTAACCCAATGGAAAAAGCGCACAAAACCTGAATATTCTTTGTGTAAAACGACCTTATTCATTTTATCCATGCGTAACCCTTTTTAGAATTTAGCGAAATTAGGCTCTACTTTAAACTCGTTTAAAGACTGCCCTTTAAAATCCATCACATGCACCGAGCATGCGATGCATGGGTCAAAAGAATGGATAGTCCTAATGATTTCTAAAGGCTGGGTTAAATCAGCGATTTTAGTGCCAATCAAGCTCATTTCATAAGCCCCCCTTTGATTTTTAGAATCTCTAGGCCCTGCATTCCAAGTAGAAGGCACCACCGCTTGATAATTTTCCACCACACCGTTTTTGATACGCACCCAATGGCTTAGCATGCCCCTTGGCACTTGACCAATGTAGCGCCCTTTATATTCTTGATTTTTATCAATGTGATAAGGAGCGCAAGTGCTTTGATCGCTTTTTAGATTTTCCACTAACGCATCAAACGCCAAAAGGCCATTATCAGCGATAGTTTTAGCTTCAATACACCTTGCAGCCGTGCGCCCAAGCGTTGAAAACAACGCTTCTAAAGGCAGTTTAGTGTCTTTTAAAAACTTAGTAGCCACTTCAGTAACATAAGGGTTTTTCGCCGCTAAACCTACCACTACGGAACTTAAAGGGCCTACTTCCATGGGCTTACTATCGTATCTGGGCGATTTTATCCAAGAATATTTATTTTGAGTGTCAAGCACTTTAGCAGGAATGATTTTATTTTCAATCCCCACGCTCTCGCCGTCTTTTAAACCGGTATAATGCGGGTTAGTTTGCCCGTCATAAGGGTGGAGTTGCACTTCTTTAGTGTCTTCGTATTGATACCAAGAATGCGTAACTTCTTCTTTAATCAAACTCTCATCAATGGGGTGCAGTTTAGAAATATCCCCATCAAGCACCACCCCACTACTCAAAAGGTATTTATCCCTCCCAAGCAACACTTCTTCATAAGCGATAAAATTCCTTAAGCCACAGCCTTTAATAACGGACGGCTCATTAGCGAACATTTCGCCCGCCATCACTAAATCTGGGTAGTAAGCATGGTTGATGAAATGAGCCACCACTTCAAACTTGCTCTTCCATTCAGCCAATCTCGTCGGATCCAATATATCCATAACGCTCGTAACACCCCCCACCGTTAGGCTTTGTGGGTGAGGCTGTTTGGCCCCAAAAATAGCGGTCATTTTCGCCGCTTCCCTTTGGATTTCTAAAAGCTTGAGGTAGTGGCTTAAGACGATTAAATTTTGTTCTGGGCTTAAACGATAGGTTTTATGCCCATAGTAGCCGTTATTAAAAGGCCCTAACGATCCATTTTTAGCGAAATCGCTCAAGCGTTTTTGAACCGCTTTTAATTCGCCGGCACCGGTATTGATAGGATAAGGGCTGTATTTGAAAGAAAGTTTTGACGCTTGAATGGGATCGGCTTTTAAAGCGCTCATAATATCGCACCAATCAAGCCCATGCAAAGTATAGAAATGCACCACATGATCGTGAAAAAGTAACGCCATGTTCATCAAAGATCGCACCAATTGCGCGTTTAATGGGGGGTGATGCCTAGAGCGTTTTCTACCGCCGTGATACCGGCTTTATAATGCGAATAAGTGCATACCCCGCAAATCCTTTGAGCGATGAAGCCTGCATCTCGTGGATCTCTGCCTTTAATGATCGTTTCTAGCCCTCTAAAAAGCGTAGAAGAAGAAAACGCATCGGTGATCACATTATCATCATCTACGATCACTTCAATCCTTAAATGCCCCTCAATCCTAGTGATAGGATCGACTACTATTTTTTTTGACATGTTAATCCCTTACTCATTACTCTTTGTTTTTGATCGCTTTAGAAAGGAGTGCATGCGCAACAATGCCAATAGCGGTTGCACTGAGTAGAGTCGTGCCTACTTTATCCGCTACTTTATCCGCCCCTAAGCCGTCAAAGGCGGTTTTAATGGAACGATTCGCTAAAGGCTCTTCAAAAGGACTCATCGTATCCCAAAAATTAGGCTCAGAACACCCTATGCACCCATGCCCTGCGCCTATGGGCCAAGAAGTGTGTGAATTGAAGCGGAGTTTGGAGCAATTGTTGAAAGTGTAAGGCCCTTTACAGCCCATTTTATACAAGCAAAAGCCCCTTTTAGCGTTTTCATCGCCAAAATGTTCCACAAATTCGCCCGCATCAAAATGCCCTCTCCTTTCGCACAAATCATGGATTCTGTTCCCATAAGCCCAAGAGGGGCGGTTATAGGCATCAAGTTTAGGGAGAGCCCCAAACATCAAGTAATAAAGCACATTGCCCACGATATTTTTTTCACTAGGCGGACAACCGGGAACATTGATCACGGGTTTATCAATGATTTTATGCAAGGGTTGCGCGTTAGAGGGGTTAGGGTAAGCCGCTTGCACGCCCCCAAAACTTGAGCATGTGCCTATGGCAAAAATAGCGGCTGCGTGTTGGGCGGCTTTCCTGCACTCTTTGGCCCCCGTTTCAGCGTTTGGGCCTTGAGTGAGAAAGTATTCTGTGCCTTGGGGGATACCGCCTTCTACCATTAAAATGTAATTGTTTTTATGCTTTTCTATGGCGTCATGCAAGCTTTTTTCGGCTTGAAAACCGCTCGCTACCATGATGGTTTCATGGTATTCTAGGTTGATGTAATCAAAGATAATACTATCAATGGTGGGGTCTGCACTCCTTAACAAGCTCTCGCTACAGCCGGTGCATTCTGCCATGTGCAACCAAATCACGGGCAATCTGTTAGCCACTTCTACCGCTTTTAAAGTCAAGGGAGTAAAACTAGCCGGCAAGGCTAACGCTGTGCTCATCATGCCCGCCCACTTCAATAAATCACGCCTAGAAATGCCCGCCCCCTTAAACTCGTCTTGCAAGTTTTTATGCTCGTTATGAGCGTTAAACGAACGAATTATATCAAGGCGTTCTTCAATCTTTTGATAAGTCTTTTTTTCATCGTAGAACATCGCCACTCCTTAAATAGAAATTTTCATTATCTTAACATAATAAAAATAATACAATCGCAATTTGATCGCTTTTTAAAAATTTTGAGATATAATCGCAACCGCATTCATAATTATCAAAAAAAGGAACAAAATGAAAAAAGTACTCATCATTAATGGGGCTAAAGCGTTTTTGCACTCTGGGGGGAAACTCAATGAAACCTTGAGCGATCATGCAAAAAAGACTCTAGAATCTTTGGGGCTAGAAGTGGATACTACAATCGTGGATAAGGGCTATAATCATAGTCAAGAAGTGGAAAAAATCTTTAGCGCTGATGCGACGATTTGGCAAATGCCTGGCTGGTGGATGGGAGAGCCTTGGATTGTGAAAAAATACATTGATGAAGTCTTTAGTGCAGGGTATGGGAAGTTTTGGGTTAACGATGGCAGAAGCTCGAAAAACCCCACTAAAAACTACGGGGAAGGGGGCTTGATGCAAGGCAAAAAATACATGTTGAGCTTGACCTGGAACGCTCCCATTGAAGCCTTTAATGATCCTAAGGAATTTTTTGAAGGGGTGGGTGTGGATGTTGTGTATTTGCATTTGCATAAAGCGTTCCAATTTTTAGGGCTTTCAGCGTTGCCCACTTTTATGTGCTACGATGTACATAAAAACCCCCAAGTAGAGCAGTATCTTAATTCTCTCACCACGCATTTGCACCAGGCTTTTGGCAAGTGATAATAAGGGTTTTTTTAACCCCCCATTTCTTTCATTTCTTTGGGGGGCTTGTTTATTCCACAATAAAATCTCTAGGATTGAGATCACAGCCTAAGATAAGATCCCTAAGGTTATTGCCCACCGTTTGATAACTCGCATTGCTGACAAAGTAGAATCCGTCTTTTTCAAAAGGCACAAAACAAGTGCCATCTCTATCCCTTAATTGCGCTTTTGCTTTATCCCAACAAATATATCTTAGCTCTTCATCTGTGTAGCTTTCAAAGGCTTCTCTGGCGTTTTCTAGCAAGTAGTCTATGACAGCTCTAGCCAATTCCTTAGCGTTTCTTGCCATGCACCTTTGGCCATTGGGGAGCCTAACGCTTTGAAACTTATGGTTAGTTAAGTCATCATCAAGGGTTTTGTGAAGCTCTCTTGTGCGGTATTCTTTAGGCAAATCTTTAAACAATCCCACTTGACAGAATTGATCCGCTAAATATCCGCTCCTATTCCTCACTTCCTCTATCCCCCAAGAATGGGTGTTATTGATGAAATAGTCGTTTAAATGCAAGGAGCTGTATTCTTTCATAAGCGCAATTTTTGCCTCGTAAGATTTGTTGCCAAGCCTTTGATTTTGCCCTGATAAGGTCAGATTCCCAAAATTATTGAGGTAGTCTTGCTCAAAAGTGAAATAGTCCCCCACCCTATCGCGCCATTCTTGGATGGGGGTTTTGGGGTAGAAATGCTCCACTTCTAGATTTTCTTCTCTTGGCGGTTCGGCGTTGCTTAATTTTTCAATCTCAAGCAAAATGAATTTGCACACTTGATTTGCTGCATAAGCGTTACGCACAAGAAACGCCACTTTAATTTTATCGTCATTAGGGAACGCCGCTTGACAAACGCTCTTGCCTAGATAGCGCTTGAGCACATCGGCTGAAACATTTTCTAGCTGTCTGTATAAAGAATAAAGAACTCTGGTAAGTACACCGGTAGAATCCCCGCACACGCTCCGGCGCACGAAGTAGCTGGTAAGGATTTGCAAAATTTCGCAGAAGTTTTCATAATCCAATTTGCCTTCTTCAAAATCTCTAGCGCAACGCAAAATAAAAGGCTTTGCCACGCCAAATTTGATTTTTAAGAGATCTTTGATGCGCAGGCGTAAATTCGCTAACTGTTGCGGGTCTCCACGATGTAAAAAATAATGATCTCTGTCTAAAAAGATTTGATAGATTCTGCCATATTCACGCATATCGCTCATAAGACCTTGTATATTATCAGGGAAATTGTCTCTGTGATGGTCTTTTAGCGCGTAATACACTTCACGCTCTTCTTTTTTTAATTTATCTTCAAAATAGATTCTCAAATAGGTTAGAATAAATTCATTCAAATCCTTTTCGCCAAGCCAATCTTCCAAAGGAACCCAATAAGTGTTATAAAGACGATTCTGGTTGTCAGAATTTTCCCCCATCATCAGGTAGTTGCGGATGAGATCCAGCCCTTTTAATTGCACGCCTGTAGCGTTAATGCTTTCAAACACCACTTGCGGATCGTCTTCGCCTAACTCTAAGCCTATGGCTACGATTTTAAGCCGCAAAAACGCTCCATAAATCTCTTCTATGCGATACCCCTTGCTGAGATAATTTTCAAGCTCTTTGGTGAAAAATTTATAATTATTACTGATGTGTGATACGCCTTGTATTTCATGCGATCGATTTTGCATGACCAGATCAAAGGCTTCTTTGTCGCTTTTAATGGGCTTGAGACGCAGCTTTTGTCCCGAAAGATTGAGTAGCCCGTCAATCTCTTTTTTTATCCCTTCATTTGGTATCTTTGTTTCTATGGCTTTAAGCAAAAGCATGATGGTAGTAACCCTTTGCTGCCCGTCAATGATGACAAATTCTTGGAGTTGTCTCAAGCTCTTTTCATCGTCAATCCAATGCAAAATATAAGTGATAGAACCCATGAAATGCGTTTTCTTATTTTGAGAGATACTGATAATATCTTGCAGTAACTTTTCACAATTTTCTTCTGCCCAAGTGTAGTTCCTCTGGTATACAGGGATAGAAAATATCGTGCCTGTTAAGGCAAAAAAGTCGTTAATGGTGCTTTGTGTCGCTTTCATCGCTTTTCCTTTTTGAGTCAAATTATCATTGCACCGAGTATTAAATCAAAAAAAAAAAAAGATAGCTTAAATTTGTGAAAAAACCGCAATTTGTGGCTGAATTTATCTAAAAAAGATAAAAGAGCTTTGCGCAAAGCAAGTGCTAATCTCTTAAAAATGCGATCTTTAGGAGGGTTTAGTTATGGGGCGAAAATGATTTCAAAATACCCCTACTAGGGTATCTCATAAGAATTATATGGCATGAACAAGCGCCCGTAATTAGGGTTCATGCGCAATAAATGCTCTTTAAAATTCCCGTAATTACGACAGCTTGACTCAAAACCATTATCGCACGCATACGAGAATAAATCCAAAGCCCTTTGATCGTCTTGAGGCACGCCTAAGCCCTTTTGATACAGCACGCCTAAATTGTTACAACTCCCCAAAATCCCCCCATCGCATGCCATTTGAAAATACTTCGCCGCGTAGTGGTTATTTAACGGAGCCCCTAAATCCCCATTCGCATAAATCCAGCCTAAATTCGCGCACCCCATCATATCCCCAGCGTTACAAGCCAAATAATTCAAATCCACTTGACTGAGCTTGGCCTTATCAATGCCATAAATATTATTCACATTAGACATCAAGCCCAGATTATAACACCCCATATCATTCCCATTTTCGCATGAAAATTTATAATAACTCATCGCTTTGTAATAATCTTTTGGGACCCCACTCCCATTAGCAAACATCCACCCCAAATTATTGCATGCGAGCATGTCCCCCCCTTGGCAAGCCACCGCATACAATTGCAAAGCGTTTTCTTTATCGTTCGTATCCGCATTCTTCTTGTTTTCATACATTTGAGCCAGATTCGCGCAAGCGGTCGCATCGCCCCCACTGCAACCCATTTCATAATAGCGAGCGGCTTTTAATCTGTTGGTTTGGATCCCTACCCCATTAGCATACATCGCCCCCACCGCAAAACACCCGGCCGCATTGCCGTTATCGCACGATTGGGAAAAAAGCTTGAAAGCCCCTTGATAATCGCCCTTTTTAGCCAAATCAATACCGGCAGAAAGCTCGGTTTGAGCGTTTTCAGGCGATCCTAATTTGTCTAACAGGTTAGAGTTATCGTTTTTAGGAGTGATCTGGGTGTTAGGGTTTGGCGCGCCCTTAGCGTTAGCGGGGTTTAATTCGGGGGGCGTGTTTTTTGGGGCTTGATTGTTTTCTTCAGCGCCGCTAAGCTGTAAGACTAAAAAAACAAGCAATAACAAACTTTGTTTGAGCATTCTTTTAATCCTTAATGCAGGTTTTGATTCAACTCAATTTTTTTCACGCTCCTAAAAGCGATCAGCTTGCCATTTTGGCTATTGGAACGAAAATGCATGCCATTTTTTCCGGAAAGCTCTTTGCCTTTGTAAAGGTTGTTCGCATGCTTTTCTAAAGCGCTATTCACTTCTAAAAGTTTTTTAAACTCATTTTGTTCAATTTCTACCACGCTCCCGGCTAATATCACAACGCCTGCATCCACAATACAGCCATCGCCTAAACTAATCCCGGTAACGCTATTAGCCCCTAGCAAACAATTTTTCCCAATGCTAATGGGGTTGTTATTCCCTCCGCTTAAAACGCCTAAAACGCTCGCTCCCCCACCAATATCAGTGCCTTCTCCCACCACCACCGATGAAGAAATACGCCCCTCATTCATGCACACTCCCATAGCCCCTGCGTTAAAATTCACGTAACTAGCCCCGGGCATTTGGGTATAACCTCCAGTCCCTAAATACGCCCCAAAGCGCGTTTTTGAGCTATCCAGTAAGCGGATATTATCAAATTCAGGGATTAATTGCATCAAATAGCGCGGGAATTTATCTATAAAATCAATGCTAGGGAAATGGCCTCGCATTTTTAAAGCCACTTCGTTCATTCTGAGCCATTCTAATTCATAAGGCTTGTTACCGCTCCAGGCCGCATTAGAAAGCTGGTTAAAAATACCCTCTAAATTCAAACTCCTCAAAGGGGCTTTCCCTAAAGAAAGCGCTAAAAGTTTCATATACGCGCTCTCCACGCTCTCGCAAGGCTTGTCTTCATACAAGATCACCAAGCGATAAAGAGACTCCCCATCGCTATTTTTCAAACGATTTTCTTCTAAAGCCTTTAAAAGCTCTAAAACCACTTGGATGTTTTTATGAGCCATTTTATTAGAGTAGGCTTCATTCAAAAAGGGCGTGTAAAACTCTAGTGCTTTTAACACAAAACTTTCATCAATCTCAACGACGCACTCGCTCGCGCTCTCTTTTAGGACTTTTTCTTTAGAAAGCGAGTTGCAAAACACCGCATAAGAGCCTAGATTTTCCTCTTTCCAATTCAAAACGGGGTAAGTGGTGCATAAAATCTTTTTGGAAATAGGGGCAATATCCACTCTGGCAATGCCAAAGCCTAAAGGCTCTTTATAGCTATTAGATTGCTGGTAGTTGCTCACAAAATTTTTAAATTTATTCATCATGCCTAATCCTTTAAACTTTTTTCTCTTTCTTTAGCTAAATTTTCCACTTCTATGACAAAAGTTTCAAACAAATCCTTTTCAGCCAGTTTGTGAATGACTTTACCCTCTTTAATGATCAAACCGCTGCGATTCCCAAAAGCGATCGCCATGTCTGCATGCTTGGCTTCACCTAAAGCGTTCACCACGCAACCCATCACGCTAATGTCTAAAGGGGTTTTAATGTGGCTTAAGCGTTTTTCTACCTTGCTCGCCATATCCACTAAATTGGCTTCAATGCGCCCGCAAGTGGGGCAAGAAATCCAATTAATCCCCTCTTTCAAACGCCCGCTATGGCGTAAAATCGCTCTAGCCACTTTGATTTCATTTTCTAATTCCCCTGTGATGGATACGCGCATCGTATCCCCAATGCCCTCCATTAAAAGCCCCCCTAAAGCCATGGCGGATTTGATACTGGAGCTAAAAAGATTCCCCGCCTCAGTAACCCCCAAATGGAAAGGATAGATCACAAGAGGTCGTAGCATCCTATAAGCTTCTATGGTGCGAATCACATCGCTCGCTTTCAAAGAAATCTTAAAATTGGTAAAATCCAAATCTTCTAAAAGTTTGGCGTTATACAAAGCGCTTTCTACCATGCCTTTTGGGGTCGGCCCGTATTTTTGATCAAACTGCTTTTCTAAACTCCCGGCATTCACGCCAATTCTTATAGGAATGTTTTTTTCTTTACAAGCATCAACCACCGCTTTAATTTTGTCTTTAGAGCCGATGTTTCCGGGATTGATTCTGATCGCATCCACGCTTTGAGCGGCGATGAGAGCGAATTTATAATGGAAATGAATATCAGCGATTAAGGGCAAGGAAGACACTTTTTTCAATTCTTTTAAGGCTAGAGCGTCCTTTTCATTACTCACCGCCACCCTCACTAAATCAGCCCCGGCGAGTTTGAGTCGGTCAATTTGATTTTTAGTGCTTTCAATATCAGCGGTTTTACTAAAGGTCATGCTTTGCGTGCTAATAGGAGCATCACCCCCTATAGCGACGCCACCGATAAAAATTTGCTTGGTCTTAACTCTATTTTCTAGCATCAAACCCCTTCATCAGTTAAATTCTTACGCGCTATTATACTCTTTTATGCGCTCTCTTTTATGTTCTCTTTGGCTCTCTTTTGCTCTTTTTTGGCGCTTTCAATGATAAACGCTTAAATTTTAGGTAAGATTAACCATTCCATTTTAAATTAAAGTAGCCCTATGACCTTTGAGCCTTATCCTTTTGAACGATTAAGAGCCTTGTTTAAAGAAATCACCCCTAAAAAAAAGGGGTTGGATCTAGGCATCGGCGAGCCGCGATTTGAAACGCCCAAATTCATTCAAGACGCTCTTAAAAGCCACACCCATTCGCTCAATATCTACCCTAAAAGCGCGTTTGAAGAGGGTTTGAGAGAGGCTCAAAGGGGTTTTTTTAAACGCCGTTTTAAGGTAGAATTGAAAGAAAACGAATTAATTTCCACGCTAGGATCTAGGGAAGTGTTGTTCAATTTCCCCAGTTTTGTTTTATTTGATTATCCAAACCCTACTATCGCCTACCCTAACCCTTTTTATCAAATCTATGAAGGGGCGGCCAAATTTATCAAAGCTAAAAGCCTTTTAATGCCTTTAACTAAAGAAAATGATTTCACTCCAAGCTTGAATGAAAAAGAGTTGCAAGAAGTGGATTTAGTGATCTTAAATTCCCCTAACAACCCCACCGGAAGAACCCTTTCTTTAGAAGAATTGATCGCTTGGGTCAAACTCGCTTTAAAGCATGATTTTATTTTAATCAATGATGAATGTTATAGTGAAATTTATGAAAACACGCCTCCCCCTTCGCTTTTAGAAGCTTGCATGCTGGCTGGTAATGAAGCGTTTAAAAATGTTTTAGTGATCCACTCGCTCTCCAAACGATCTAGCGCTCCAGGGCTAAGGAGTGGTTTTATCGCTGGGGATAGCCGTATTTTAGAAAAATACAAAGCGTTTCGCGCTTATTTAGGTTATACGAGTGCTAATGCGATCCAAAAGGCTAGTGAAATCGCTTGGCTAGATGATGCGCATGCAGAATTTTTCCGCAATATTTATGCGAATAATTTGAAACTGGCGCGAAAAATCTTTAAAGACACGCTCATTTATCCTTATAGTTTTTATGTGTATCTGCCCGTTCAAAACGGCGAAAATTTTGCTAAAAGACTTTATCAAAATGAAGGCATTACTACTTTACCGGCTTTGTATTTAGGGCGTAATCGTATCGGCGCTGACTGCGTGCGTTTAGCCCTTGTCTATGACACCCCCTTTTAGAAAAGCCTTTAGAAATCATAGAAACTTATCGAGAAAATAATGCTTGAAACCCCAAAAGTTTTACTCAAAAACTTACAAGATTGCAAGATCCATTTTATCGGTATAGGGGGATTGGCATTTCAGGCTTAGCCAAATACCTTAAAGCGCAAGGGGCTACAATCAGCGGATCTGATATTGCCATAAGCCCTAGCGTTAAGTATTTGAAAGCTTTAGGCGTAGAAATTAATATCCCGCATGATCCAAAAGCGATCAATAATCAAGATGTTATTATCCATTCAGCCATTATCAAAGAAAACAATACCGAAATACAAAGGGCTAAGGAATTAGAAATCCCTATTTTGTCTCGTAAAGACGCTTTGTATTCTATCCTTAAAGACAAGCGCGTTTTTAGCGTGTGCGGGGCTCATGGAAAGAGCAGTATCACGGCCATGTTGAGCGCGATTTGCCCCTTTTTTGGAGCGATTATTGGGGCGCATTCTAAAGAGTTTGATTCCAATGTGCGAGAGAGCGCGGATATGAGCTTGGTTTTTGAAGCCGATGAAAGCGATTCAAGTTTTTTATTTTCCAACCCTTTTTGCGCGATTGTGCCTAACACCGAGCCAGAACATTTGGAGCATTATGACCACGATTTAGAGCGCTTTTTCTCCGCTTATAAATATTTTTTAGACCATGCTCAAAAAAGAGTGATTTATAAAGAAGATCCTTTTTTACAAAACTATTCTAAAGACGCTATTGTTTTAGAAAAAAAAGACATTTATAATATTCAATATATTTTAAAAGACGGCGAGCCTTACACTTCATTTGAATTAAAAGACTTAGGGGCTTTTTTGGTGTGGGGGTTAGGCGAACATAACGCCACGAATGCGAGTTTGGCGATTTTAAGTGCTTTAGATGAATTGAATTTAGAAGAAATTAGAAATAATTTATTGAATTTCAAAGGCATTAAAAAACGCTTTGATATTTTGCAAAAAAACGCGCTCATCCTCATTGATGATTACGCCCACCACCCCACTGAAATCAATGCCACTTTAAAAAGTGCTAGGATTTATGCTAACTTATTGAACACGCAAGAAAAAATTATTGTGATCTGGCAAGCGCACAAATACTCTCGCTTAATGGATAATTTAGAAGAGTTTAAAAAATGTTTTTTAGAGCATTGCGACAGATTGATCATCTTACCCGTTTATAGCGCGAGTGAAGTTAAAAGAGACATTGATTTGAAAACCCATTTTAAGCATTATAACCCCACCTTTATAGACAGAGTGCGTAAAAAAGGGGATTTTTTAGAGCTGTTAGTCAATGATGATGTGGTAGAAACGATTGAAAAAGGCTTTGTGATAGGCTTTGGAGCGGGGGATATTACCTATCAATTGAGAGGCGAAATGTAATGGGCGCAGCGGTTGTTTTATTTTTAACGCTAGTTTTATTGTTTTTAGTTTTAAGGGATTTTGGTTTAGCAAGCCCCAAACAAAAGATTTTAGCTTTTTTAATCGTAGGGATTATAGGAGCGAGCATCAGCGTTTATACTTATCAACAAAACCAACAAAACCAGCAAGAAATCGCTTTGCAAAGAGCGTTTTTAAGGGGGGAAACCCTGTTGTGTAAAGGCATTAAAGTCAATAACCAAACCTTTAATTTAGTGAGCGGGACTTTAAGCTTTTTAGGCAAAAAACAAACCCCTATGAAAGACGTTCTTGTGGATTTGGATTCTTGTCAGACGCTCCAAAAAGATCCCTTAATCCAACCCTAATGATGAATAATAATAATACCCCACCCAAACCCCTAGAAGAAAGCCTGGATTTAAAAGAGTTTATCGCTCTTTTTAAAACCTTTTTCGCAAAAGAAAGAGACACTATCGCTTTAGAAAACGATCTCAAACAGGCTTTCACTTATCTAACTGAAGTGGATTCGATCGGTTTGATCGCCCCTAAAAGCGTGAAAGAAAGCGATCTTATTCTTATCAAACTCACCAAATTAGGGACGCTCCATTTAGATGAAATCTATGAGATTGTCAAACGATTGCGCTACATTGTCGTTTTACAAAACGCTTTTAAACCTTTCACGCATTTAAAATTTCATGAACGCCTTAACGCTATTATTTTACCCCCCTTTTTTAATGATCTAATCCTTTTATTGGATGATGAAGGGCAAATCAAACAAGGGGCGAACGCTACCCTAGACGCTTTGAATGAAAGCTTGAACCGCCTTAAAAAAGAGAACGCCAAAGTTATTCATCATTACGCCCACTCTAAAGAGCTTGCCCCTTATTTAGTGGATACGCAAAGCCACCTTAAGCATGGTTATGAATGCCTTTTATTAAAGAGCGGGTTTTCTAGCACGATTAAAGGCGTTGTGCTAGAAAGAAGCGCTAATGGTTATTTCTATCTTTTGCCTGAAAGCGCCCAAAAAATCGCACAAAAAATCGCCCAAATTGATAATGAAATAGATTGCTGTATCGTTGAAATGTGTCAAACTCTAAGCCGTAGCTTGCAAAAACACCTTTTATTTTTAAAATTCCTTTTCAAAGAATTTGATTTTTTAGACAGCTTGCAAGCCCGACTTAATTTCGCTAAAGCCTACAATTTAGAATTTGTCATGCCAAGCTTTACGCAAAAAAAAATGGTTTTAGAAAACTTTTCGCACCCCATTTTAAAAGAGCCAAAGCCCTTAAATTTGAAGTTTGAAAAATCCATGCTCGCTGTTACCGGCGTGAATGCGGGCGGGAAAACCATGCTCTTAAAATCGCTTTTAAGCGCGGCGTTTTTGAGTAAGAATCTTATTCCCATGAAAATCAACGCCCATCATTCCACTATCCCCTATTTTAAAGAAATCCACGCCATTATCAACGACCCCCAAAACAGCGCGAACAATATTTCTACTTTTGCCGGCAGAATGAAGCAATTTAGCGCTCTTTTATCCAAAGAAAACATGCTTTTAGGCGTTGATGAAATTGAGCTAGGGACTGACGCTGATGAAGCGAGCAGTTTGTATAAAACCCTGTTAGAAAAATTGCTTAAACAAAACAACCAAATCATTATCACCACGCACCACAAACGCCTGAGCGTTTTAATGGCAGAAAACAAAGAAGTGGAATTACTAGCCGCTCTTTATGACGAAGAAAAAGAACGGCCCACTTACACTTTTTTAAAAGGGGTTATTGGCAAAAGCTATGCGTTTGAAACCGCTTTACGCTATGGCGTGCCGCATTTTTTGATTGAAAAAGCGAAAGCCTTTTATGGCGAAGATAAGGAAAAATTGAACGCTTTGATTGAAAATTCCAGCGCGTTAGAAAGGGAATTAAAACAAAAAAATGAAAGCTTAGAGAACGCTTTAAAAGAGCAAGAAGATTTAAAAAACGCATGGCTTTTAGAAGTGGAAAAACAAAAAGAAATCTTTCACCATAAAAAATTGGAATTGGAAAAATCCTACCAACAAGCCTTAAACATCTTAAAAAGCGAAGTCGCTTCAAAAGATACCAGCTCCATGCATAAAGAAATCCATAAAGCGAGTGAGATTTTAAACAGGCATAAAACAGACCAAGAGATCCCCCAAACGATAACAAGCTTTCAAATTAACGAAAAAGCGCGTTATAAAAATGAAAGCGTGCTGATTATACAAATTTTAGACAAGGGCTATTACTTGGTAGAAACCGAGCTTGGCATGCGCTTAAAAGCGCATGGGAGTTGGTTGAAACAAATCCAAAAACCCCCTAAAAACAAATTCAAACCCCCTAAAACCATCATTCCTAAACCTAAAGAAGCGAGCTTGCGCCTTGATTTAAGGGGGCAACGCAGCGAAGAAGCCCTGGATTTACTAGACGCTTTTTTAAACGACGCGCTTTTAGGGGGCTTTGAAGAAGTGCTTATTTGCCATGGTAAGGGGAGCGGGATTTTAGAAAAGTTTGTGAAAGAATTTCTAAAAAACCACTCTAAAGTAGTGAGTTTTAGCGACGCTCCCATTAATTTAGGCGGCAGTGGGGTTAAAATCGTTAAATTGTAGTTTTTGGTGCTTTTTATGGGGAATACAAAAATCCGCTTTAAACTATAAAGCGATTTTACACCAACGCCCAATGAGGACAAAGCCTTTTAAAAGAGCGTTAAAAAGGGTTTTTATCGCTTAATTGAGCCAAAACCCTTAAAAATCTTTAGCCTTGATAGGCTTTTATCGCTTTCTCTAAAACCTTAATCGCGCTCTCTTTGTTTTCAAACCCCTTGACTTTCACCCATTTATTAGGCTCTAAATCCTTGTAAGTTTCAAAAAAATGTTTGATTTTATCTAAAGTGTGTTTGGACAAATCATCAATATCCTTGACATAGGAATGCGTGGGATCGATCTTATCTATGGGTAGAGCGAGCAGTTTTTCATCCATTCCGCTTTCATCTTCCATGTTCAACACCCCAACCAAGCGCGCTTTCACTACGCTTCCGGCTTGAAAAGCCACATCGCTTAAAACAAGCGCATCTACAGGGTCGCCATCAGATCCTAAAGTGTTAGGCACAAAGCCGTAATTTGCGGGGTAATTTTGCGCCCCATAAAGCACCCTATCCACCATTAAAGCCCCGCTTTCTTTATCCAATTCATACTTGATATTAGAATGCTTGGATATTTCAATCACCACGCACAAAGAATCAGCGTCATGGCTCACTTCTAATTGGTCTAAATTCATTGCAATCTCCTTTGAATAAAAAGACTTATTCTAACATAAAGCCCGCTCTTTTTAAACCTCTTTAGGGGTTTTTAAAGGAGCGTATCGTCTGCTGTATTTATTAAAGGCTTTTAAGCACTTTCTGGCGTTGAATTTATGATAAAAAAGATTATCAAAATAGGATTTTCTAGGGGGTTTTAATGAAATATCAGGTTTTTTTGCATTTTGAATGGTGCTATTGAAAGCATGTTTGTTTAAAGAAACAGGGCAAGGCAAATAAGTAAAATTAGCCACATCATGGTAAGTGGGGTTGTTCATAAACATATCCACCGGCTCTATGATTTTAAAACGCTCCGTGGCTTCTATAAAAGTTTTAGCACCCTTAGGCGTGAGGTAGTAGCCTGCTGTAGTGGCTACATACACGCTAGTAAGGTAGAAATGCTCTAAAAAAAAGGCTTCTTTTTCGCTATCAGCGCGAGATTCCCAAAAAGTCTCTTTGATGTTTACCTCTTTTGCCAATAAGGATTCGTATTTTGTGGTGAGATCATCGTATTTTCCTGTGAGATCATCGTATTTTCCTGTGAGATCATCGTATTTTCCTGTGAGATCATCGTATTTTCCTGTGAGATCATCGAGATTTTTATACACTTCTGTCCGAGCTAAAATATTTCCAATGAAGTGGTTGAGTTTTCTTTTAATTTTTCTAAAAACCACTGGATTAAAAGAGGTTTTTTGGGGCACTATTTTGCAAGGCTCAGATAGTTCTTTGGGGTCTTGTTGCGTTTCAATAATACAATCTTGTTGTGCATCTTGTGTGGGATTGGGGGGGGTAACTTCATGGTTTTCAATAGGCGTTTTTTCAATAGACGCTTCAGCCTCTTCAGTTTCTGTATAGATAGGGAGAGCGCACAAATTGGTTTTATGGCCTCCCCAATAATGCCCGTAGAGTCTCACAAAATCAAAAGGGCTTTTCAAGCAATCTTCTAAGGCTTGCATGAAATTAGACTCTAGTGCTACATCATCTTCTAAAATAACGACCGGTTGGTTTGTTTTGACGCATTCTTTCCACAAAAGATAATGGCTTAAATAGCACCCAAATTCTTGGGGCAATAATTCTTGATAACAATAATCAGAATGGAACCAATCGGATTTTAATAAACTTGAAGAATCATAAAGCTCTTGAATAAATTTTTCAAAATCTTCGTGTTTAGGGCCAATAGCGTCAAAAATTTGAAAAACACAACGACCTTTAAATGTTTCATTGGATTCCAAAACGAGTTTTTCAGTATCCAAACGCCTTTGACTTTCTTTTAAAGAAATGATATAAACTTGTGTCAAATGAACTCCTAAATAATATAGCATTGATTTTAGCATAAAGTTTTTTCATTCTTTTTAAACCTCTTTAGGGGTTTTTAAAGGAGCGTATCGTCTGCTGTACTTGTAAAAAGCTTTTAAACGCTTTTTAGCGTTAATGCTGTAGTAGAAAAGATTCTTAAAAGTTGATTTTTTAGGCGGAAATGGGTAAGATTTCAAGCTCTTTTTTTGGGGCTTTTGAATGGTGCTGTCTAAAGAATGCTCGCTTAAAGAAACAGGGCAAGGCACATAAGTCAGATTCGCTATATCATGATAAGCAGAATTATCCATAAACATATCCACCGGCTCTATGATTTTAAAACGCTCCGTGGCTTCTATAAAAGTTTTAGCACCCTTAGGGGTTAAATAATAACTGGCTGTAGAAGCCACATACACGCTGGTGAGATAAAAATGCTCTAAGAAAAAGGCTTCTTTTTCATGCGTTGCGTAATAGCTTTTTTGTATTTTTTTGAGAATATAGTGGATGACTTTATGGGTAGAAAGATTCAAAAATCTAGAAACATCAAAAAATTTTTTAAATTTTTCTAAAATAGGGTTATTTTTAAAAGGATAATCAAAGGGAGGAAATACAAATTCTTTGGGTAAAACATGGAATTTTGTCTCGTGGTAATACCAATAGCACCCATAGAGTCTCACAAAATCAAAAGGGCTTTTCAAGCAATCTTCTAAAGCTTGCATGAAATTAGACTCTAGCATTGCATCATCTTCTAAAATAACGACCGGTTGATCTAATTTGACGCATTCTTTCCATAAAAGATAATGGCTTAAATAACACCCCAATTCAGGCAAAGTCAAACCAGCGCCAACATAAGAATGATACCAATCAGATTGCAATAAACTTTGAGCGTCATAAAGCTCTTGAAGTAATTTTTCAAAATCTTGATGTTTAGGGCTAATGGCGTCAAAGATTTGAAAAACGCAACGGCCTTTAAACTTTTCATTGGATTCTAAAATGAGTTTTTCAGTATCCAAACGCCTTTGACTTTCTTTTAAAGAAATGATATAGACACCAATCACAGCTCATTCTCTTTGGAACGCATTTTAATTCCCAAAAGACAAAATATATTTTTGTATTTCATTCACGATTTCTTCAATGCTCCTTTCACCATTGATGATTTTATGCAAACGTTTAGCCTTGTAGAAGTTTTGGATTTCAGCTAAGGGGTCTAAAAACACCCGCATGCGGTTATGAAACACCTTTTCATTATCATCAGCCCCCCTAGAGCGCCCTAAAACCCTTTCTTTAGCGGTATTTTCACTCACTTCTACTTCAATCACGCTTTTTAAGATCACTTCATTTTGAGCGTTCAATTCCTTATCTAAAGCTTGCATTTGTTCCACGCTCCTGGGATAGCCATCAATTAAAATGATCCCTTTACTAGAGCTTTTAATCGCTGAAAGGATCGTTTCTACCACAATTTCTAAAGGCACTAATTCGCCTTGAGAAGTGAATTTCTCAATCAATAAGCCTCGCTCGGTCTTTTTAGCGCTCTCAGCTCTCAATAAATCCCCAGTAGAAAAATGAGCGATTGTTTCGCTGTTATTCTTAGCGATAAGCTCTGCGTCAGTGGTTTTACCACTCCCTGGGGCTCCAATGATCAAAAATAGTTGTTTCAAATCGTATCCTTTTAAATTGGTTTTCTCAAGCGAATGTGTAATTCTCTTAGCTGCTCTTCATTAATGGGGCTAGGCGCATCAGTCAATAAGCATGAAGCTTTTTGCGTTTTAGGGAAAGCGATCACGTCTCTAATGCTATTGGATTTGGTCATTAGCATGATCAAGCGATCAAAGCCTATCGCAAAGCCTCCATGAGGAGGAGTGCCAAATTTTAGTGCTTCTAATAAAAAGCCAAATTTCTTTTGTGCTTCTTCTTCATGGATATTGATCTTTTCAAAGACTTTTTTTTGCACTTCTTCTTTATGAATCCTAATGCTTCCCCCACCAAGCTCCACACCATTAAGCACCACATCATACGCATGCGCTTCAATTTCTTCTATATCTTCGCATTCTATATTTTTAGGCATCGTAAAGGGGTGGTGTGCAGCATGATAGCCGTTTTCGGTTTTTTCAAACATGGGGAAATTGACTACCCATAAAAAATTCAAAGCGTCTTTATCAATCAAATCAAGCGTTTCAGCCACTTTTAAGCGCAAGCGCCCCATGTAATCTAACACGATTTTTTTATCCCCAGCTCCAAAAAAGACAATATCCCCAACTTGCGCATCAGTCCTTTCTAAAATACTCTTAAGCCCCTTTTCACTTAAAAATTTAACTAAAGGCCCTTTAACCTCATTTTCTTTAATCTGCAAATACGCCAAGCCTTGAGCCCCAAACTGGCGCACAAATTCTTCTAATTCTTTTAAAACGCTGCGGCTAAAAATGACATCAGCCCCCTTAACGTTCAAAGCTTTAATGCGTTTGTGTTTAGGATCTTTTGCGATATTAGAAAAAATAGCGTTTGAGCTGTCCATAAAGCAATCCCCCACTTCTATTAAAGGCAATTCAAAGCGTAAATCCGGCTTATCGCTCCCGTAATTTTCCATCGCTTCCTTATAAGGCATGCGTTTAAAAGGTTTGGAAATAGTATGCCCGATCGCTTTAAAAATCGCTTGCAACAAATCTTCCACCACGCCCATCACATCATTTTCATCACAAAAACTCATTTCCGCATCAATTTGCGTGAATTCTGGCTGCCTGTCCGCCCTCAAATCTTCATCTCTAAAGCAACGAGCGATTTGAAAATACCTATCCATTCCCCCACCATTAAAAGCTGTTTGAATAATTGCGGGCTTTGGGGAAGTGCGAAAAATTCGCCCTCATGCACCCTGCTTGGCACTAAATAATCCCTAGCCCCCTCAGGCGTGGTTTTAGACAAAATGGGGGTTTCAATCTCTAAAAAACCCTTTTGAGCTAAAGCGTTACGAGTGATTAAAGCCACTTCGCTGCGCAATTTAAAGATTTCATAAGAATTAGGAGAGCGCAAATCCAAATAGCGGTATTTCAAGCGCAAATCTTCATTCACGCTTTTATTGCCGATTTCAATCGGTGGGGTAGCGCTTTTATTTTCAATGACTAACTCTTCTAAAACAATTTCAATTTTACCCGTTTTTAGTTTAGGGTTTTCTAACCCAGCGCCTCTCAAACGCACTCTTCCTTTAGCCACTAGCACAAATTCACTCCTGACTTCTAAAGCCTTTTCATAAGCCTTAGAGCTAGGATCACAGACTAGTTGCACCAAACCGCTTTTATCCCTTAAATCAATAAAAACCACGCCTCCATGGTCTCTATAAGTGTTACACCACCCGGCCACTTTGATGATTTTACCCACATCTTTTTCACTAATTTCTGTGCAAAAATGACTTCGCATGTTTTATCCCTTTAAATTAAAACAAAAATTAAATTTATGAAAGCGTTTTTTTAAGCATTTCATGGATTTCAAGAATGTTAGATTTTACCACAAAACCATCCGCTTCTAAAGATTGGGCTAACTGGCGGTTAGAATCGCTGCTCATGGACGAATTGATAATCACAGGAAGATGCTCAGTCCTGTGATCAGCTTTAATGGTTTTTAGCACTTCAAACCCTGAAACGTTAGGCATTTCTAAATCCGTAATAACCACGCCGACTTGTTGGTAATGTTCTTTTTCATACAAATAATCCAACAATTCCCTCCCATTTGGAAAGGCTAAATAACGCAATTCTAAAGTTTGAACGATTTTTTCTAGGGTTTTAAGAGCGCTTAAGGAATCTTCAGCGATTAAAATGAGTTTTTGGCTTTGAATGGCTTCTATGCAACGCAAAGTCAAATCGTCCAAATCTTTCAAGCTAGGGAAAACATCGCTAATCATCTTTTCCACATCTAAGATCTGCACCACTCGTTCTTTATCAAAACGGGTGATAGCACTAAGCTTACCCTCTTCATTAATGCCTTGTTTGTCCCTAGCGCTAATCTCAGTCCAATTTTTATGGATGATCCTTTCAATTTTTAAAACCTTTAGAGCGATGGAATGGTTAGAAAAATGGCACACGATCACTAAATTATGGTCATCTTTAACGCTGCATTCTTTTAGATCACGGCTCGGATCATTAGCACTATAATGCAACCACCTTTTCACATCCACTAAAGGGATAGACTCGCCCCTAACGCTAAGAAACCCGAGCATCACGCCATCGCTCCCCCCAAGAATCTCTGTAACTTCCCCGTCATAATGGATAATTTCTCGGATCTTAAAAATATTCATGCCATAAAGTTGGGCGTCTTTTTCTGCATCTAATCTAAAGCATAGAAACTGTGCTTCGTTGTTCAAGTGCAACGAAGTCGTTTTGTCAATGTCTCTTACCACCTAATTTCCCCTAAAGCCCTATCAAAGATTAAATGTTATAATACTACCCTAATTTAGTTTAAAAGGTTTTTAATGATAAAAAGCCAAAAAGAATATTTAGAAAGAATTGAATATTTAAACACCCTATCGCACCATTATTACAACCTTGATGAATCCATCGTAAGCGATGCGGTCTATGATGAACTTTACCAAGAATTAAAAGCTTATGAAGAAGAAAACCCTAATCGCATTCAGGCTAACTCCCCTACCCAAAAAGTGGGGGCTACTGCCACCAATGAGTTCAGTAAAAACCCCCATTTAATGCGGATGTGGAGCTTAGATGATGTGTTCAATCAAAGCGAATTGCAAGCGTGGTTGCAACGCATTTTAAAAGTTTATCCTAACGCTTCATTCGTGTGTTCGCCCAAACTTGATGGGGTTTCACTCAATCTTTTGTATCAACATGGCAAGTTAGTGAGCGCAACCACTAGGGGTAATGGCTTAGAAGGGGAGCTTGTTACTAACAACGCTAAACACATCGCTAATATCCCTCATTCTATCGCTTATAATGGAGAAATAGAAATCAGGGGCGAAGTGATCATTGCTAAAGAGGATTTTGACGCCTTAAACAAAGAGCGCCTAGACGCTAATGAACCCCTATTCGCTAACCCTAGAAACGCCGCATCAGGGAGTTTGAGGCAGCTTGATAGCAAAATCACTAAAAAGCGTAAATTGCAATTCATTCCTTGGGGCGTGGGCAAGCATTCTTTAAATTTTTTAAGCTTTAAGGAGTGTTTGGATTTTATTGTCTCGTTAGGTTTTAGCGCTATTCAATACTTAAGCCTAAACAAAAACCACCAAGAAATAGAAGAAAATTACCACACCCTGATTAGAGAAAGGGAGGGCTTTTTTGCCCTTTTAGACGGCATGGTGATCGTTGTGAATGAATTGAATATTCAAAAGGAGCTAGGCTACACGCAAAAATCCCCTAAATTCGCTTGCGCTTATAAATTCCCGGCTCTAGAAAAACACACCAAAATCATAGGAGTCATCAACCAAGTGGGGCGCAGCGGGGCAATCACGCCGGTCGCTCTCTTAGAGCCTGTAGAAATTGCTGGAGCTATGATTAATAGAGCGACCTTGCACAATTATTCTGAAATTGAAAAAAAGAATATCATGCTCAATGATAGGGTCGTTGTCATTAGAAGCGGCGATGTGATCCCTAAAATCATCAAACCTTTAGAAACTTACAGAGACGGCTCGCAACAAAAAATCATGCGCCCCAAAGTTTGCCCCATATGCTCGCATGAGCTTTTATGCGAAGAGATTTTTACTTATTGTCAAAACCTTAATTGCCCAGCAAGGTTGAAAGAAAGCTTGATTCATTTTGCTTCTAAAGACGCTTTAAACATTCAAGGCTTGGGCGATAAAGTCATAGAGCAACTTTTTGAAGAAAAACTCATTGTTAACGCCCTGGATTTGTATGCTTTAAAGTTAGAAGATTTAATGCGGCTAGACAAATTCAAAATCAAAAAAGCTCAAAATCTGTTAGACGCTATTCAAAAGAGCAAAAACCCTCCTTTATGGCGTTTGATCAACGCTTTAGGGATTGAGCATATCGGTAAGGGAGCGAGTAAAACGCTAGCCAAATACGGCTTAAATGTGTTAGAAAAAAGCGAAGCCGAGTTTTTAGAAATGGAAGGCTTTGGGGTGGAAATGGCGCGCTCTTTAGTCAATTTTTATGCGAGCAATCAGGAATTTATCCGATCGTTATTTGATTTGTTAAACCCTAAAAGTAGCGATACGGCTGAAGAAAAGCAAAAAAGCTCTTCTGTTTTCAGTGATAAAACGATTGTTCTAACCGGCACGCTTTCTAAACCACGGCAAGAATACGCTCAAATGTTAGAAAATTTAGGGGCAAAAATTGCTTCAAGCGTGAGCGCTAAAACCGATTTTTTAATCGCTGGAGAGAACCCCGGCTCAAAACTCGCTCTGGCAAAAAAACATGGCGTGAGCGTTTTGAATGAAGAAGAATTGTTAAAACGCCTTAAGGAATTGGATTAAAAATCATCGCTTATTAAAATCAAGCTCCTTTACCATTTGTTTTAAGATTTTATATTTAATACCCATTTAAATTCTAAAGAAAAATTCCAATTTTCATTCTTAATGAATTTACTCACAAAATCCTATTTTATAGTAGAATGCGAAAAATAAAGATATTTTAAGGAGCAATGATGGAACACCATAAAGTGCACACAACCATTCAGGCTTTACAAGCCAAACGCAAAAAGTTGCTAACCGAATTAGCTGAGTTAGAAGCAGAAATAAAGGTGAGCAGCGAACGAAGGAGCAGTTTTAATATTTCGCTTTCGCCCAGTTTGTTAGCCGAAATAGAAGAGATAGAATACGAAGAAAAAACAAGCAAAGAGCGAAGAATCAATCACAGCGTTTTACTTTCGCCCAGTTTTATGGCTAAAGTGGATGAATACATGAAAGAGAAAGGTTTTTCTAACCGCTCGCTCCTCTTTGAAAAAGCGTTGGAATTTTACATGTTAAAACACCCATAAAACCAATAACGGACAAAAAACGAAAGGGTATTTAGGGTTTTGAGAATGGAAAATCAAAAACTCCGTTTCTCTAGCTTTCTTGAGGTCGTTGATTTCTTATTTAAAGCCTTGACTTTGTCCGTTGTTTTATTTATCTTTTAGTTGAAAAATCGTTTCACTCGCTTAAATCGTGTCTATCAGTAACGCTTTTGGCTCATTTAAATAAAGATCAGTTAATTTTTTAGTAACACTACGCTAAATAAAACCATCGTTTGAATATAATAACACTAGATGGGATTTTAAATCATTTCTGTCAAAGGGGATTTTATGCAAAGGGGATTTTATGATTTCTAATATCAGTATCACGCCCATAAAAAACACGCTCAAAAACGCTTTAAATATCCATAATTTTTCATTTAAGAGTCATACTAGCACAGCTATTATTGGTGCAAATGGATCAGGAAAATCAACGCTTATCAATACTATTCTAGGCATTAGAGAAGACTACAATGTCAAAGCACAAAATAACAACATCCCATACCACAACAATATTATTCCACAACGCAAACAATTGGGGGTCGTATCCAATTTGTTCAACTATCCACCTGGACTAAACGCAAACGACTTATTCAAGTTCTATCAGTTTTTTTATAAAAACTGCACTCTAGATTTGTTTGAAAAAAATCTTTTAAATAAAACCTACGAACACCTAAGCGACGGACAAAAACAGCGCTTAAAAATTGACTTAGCTCTTAGCCATCACCCACAATTAGTTATTATGGATGAACCAGAAACTAGTTTGGAGCAAAACGCTCTTATAAAGTTATCAAACCTTATTAAGCTACGCAATACCTAGCAACTTACGAGCGTTATTGCCACTCATGATCTGATTGTTTTAGAAAGTTGTAAATGGGTCTTATTCCTTAAAAATGGCAACATTGCCAAATACGAACCTTTAGATTCCATATTAAAATCTGTAGCTATAACTTTTGATCTTAAAGAAAAACTGAGTGCAAAAGACTTGTTGGCATTGTTAAAGGATATTTAATGGGTGCAATTTTATCTATTTTAAAACTTGAAATTAAATCTTATTTTACTAATACAAGCGCGCTATTTTGGACTTTTATCTATCCTATTTTGATGCTCTTATTGTTAGTTTTTATCTTTTCAAAAAATACTACTGAAATTTTTTACTTTAATAGCATCATAGGTCTAATGGGACTACTCATTATTTCTAGTGCAATCTTTGGTCTTACACAAGCTATAGCAAGCTCTAGATCACATAATGTTTTCTTATTCTATACGCTATCACCAGCAACTTTCAAACAAATAACTCTTGCACTCATTGCTTCAAGATTAATCGTTGTAATCACATACGCTTTTGTCTTTATTTGCACTTCTTTTTATGCATTCAATATCATTGCTCTCCTGAATTTTAAAACACTCATTTTTGGATTTATTAGTATTTTTTCAAGCTCATTATTTTGCTTTTGTTTAGCCATTTTTGTCGCTAAAACCTTTCAAAATGAACAAAGTATCTTAGGATTTGCCAACATTATCAATCTCTACGCAGTAATGTCTTGTAATGTGTTTGTTTCTCTAGACTATCTACCTAGTATTGGTCAGTTATTCATTAAAACATCTGTTTTTTACCAACTTAACCAACTTTTACTAAAGTCCTTTCAAGGAATTGACCCTATACTAATACTGATAACTTCAACACTTTTTATTGTTTGTGGCATTACTCTCTTTTTACTAAGCACTAATCGCATGCTATTAATACCGAGAGAACGCATGCGTTAAACACTTAGTCCCACCATTGATTGATTTAATGGCTCAAAAAGGGGTAAGCCCCCACCTTTTAAAACGCTAAACGCATTCCAATGTTTCCGGTGATATTGATCATTTTGTAATCCAATCCAAACCTAGCCCCCACCCCAGCATTCGCATAAAAGCTTTTAAACAACCTCACTTCACCGCCCGTAGTGATGCTCGCAAAAGTGTTATAAAGCTCGCCTTTCCTGTAACTCAAAGTGTTGTTACCAATAAAACGCACCAACTTATCCCCCATAGACCTCACAAGCAAATCCCTACCAAAGCCGCCAATCGCATAAAAATAAGAGTTTGTGTTGAAATAATGGCGGTTCTCCAAAGCAAGATCAATCGTTAAAACGGATTTTTTAGACGGATCGGCATTCGCTTTAAACTGGTTATAAAGCGCATTATTCATAACCCCTTCTAAACCGGTCATGCCAATATAGTAATACCTTAAACCAATTTGAGGTTTTAAAATGATGCTTTTGTTTTTAAACATGAAATCATACCCGTAATTAACTCTCGCGTTCGTCGTCCATGTGCTGTATTTATAAGACTGATTAATCATAGAAAGCAAAGTGTCGTTGGAGTTGATTTGGGTTTTATTAGCCCCCCAAGTTTCATTAACGCTAAAGGTCAGCTCGCTCTTTTTAATGAAAGCCCTCGCATACAAGCCCACATCTACATTATCGGATTTAGAATTAGTGATGCGTTCATAAAACCCGCTATACCCATAAGCCGCATACCCTCCAACAATCACCCCCTTAATGAATCTGTCATAGCCCACATTGACACCATAGAGCGTTCCTGTGCCATTTTCCACAAAGCTCACGCCCCCAACGCCGGTTGCCCAAAGGTTGTTTTTTAATTTATCCCTTTGAGAGTATTTTAAAATCACATCCATCGCGTTAGGGATTGCATCAGCAAATCTTTGGTTTTTAAGGCTGCTCAAGCGTTCGCTAAAATCCGTTGAATCAAAGGAAGCGAAATTAGAAAGCTTGGCTAAACGGCTCATTTGTTGCGTGTAAGTGTTGAGCTGTAAAGCATCGGTGGAATTGTTTTTAAGATTGGGTTTAGAAAGCATGCCTAAAGCGCTGGTAATATCTTTCATTAAAGTAACAATGTGTTCAGTGGGATTGTCTTGCAAATAATAAGGAGCGAACAAGGGATTACCCCCCTTAGCCACAAAAAGCTCATTCAGCCACATGATAGAATTATTGCCCGCAGATTTGATCGCATTCAAACCAGTGCTGCCTTGAATGCGTTTAACATAATACTCCAAACTAGGGGCATGAATATCCATGGGCTTATCAGAGACGGTAACTTGAACTTTATCATAAAGGATAGATGAATACACCATTTGCCCTTGATTGTCTTTAAAGCTCACCACAAGACCCCCATCTTTAATATTGACCGGTTGGTTGTCATAGCTTAGTGAATCGCCCTTTAATTGCATACGTTTGCCGTTAAAATCAATGAGGGTGTAAAGCTTGAGGTAATCGCTCAAGCTCCCTCCAAGAATCGTTTGATTATCATAGCCATAAACCATGCGTTTAGCGTCTATAAGCGTGTAAGCGCCTTGCTTGAGTTGGGTATCAAAATGGATTAAAGCTTGATTGTTATAAGACATGATCGTAGAATTGCCAGCCACATTAATAATCGTTTGATTGGTTTTATTGTTAAGATTAAAGATTAATGACCCTTCGCTGTTAAAATTCCCCCCAACATTCAAACCATTTTCATTCGTGCTGAGAGCCGCTCCTTTAACCACATTGAGATTACCGCTAATGTCAGCCCTATGATTAGAATTATTGTTAAAAGCGTTATTCACGATCAAATTATTCGCTTTAAAAGTAGCGTTTGGCTCTAAATTTAAAGTCCCGATAGTCGTATTTTGCAAGACTTTTGAAAAATCCACTAACCCATTAGCCTTAATTGTTCCTAAGAAAGCGAAATTATTCGCATTCACTTCTAGAGTTTCATCGGTTGGGGCTGTTGCGCTTGAAGAATGAGCTTTTTTCTCGCCCATGCAATTTAAAACATTCACGCAAATTTGACCTTTTTGAACGCTAATATCGTTTCGTGGCGCGTTAAGAATTAAACCATTGGTAGCGTTTAAGGTGTCTAATGGAATATTAGAAAAATCTTTAGATACAAAAGAAAGCCTGCCTTGATATTGCGTGAAATTGATCGTATTTTTCCCGTTAAAAATAATGGACTTGCCCGCCACAAAATTCAATTCCCCCCCTGTGGCGTTACTAAACGAGCTGTTATTCACAAACACATGGTTTTTAGCCACAAAATTGAAATTCCCTTTTTGCCAAAGATTGTGCAAGCCCCTAGAGCCTAGTAAAGATCCAAAGCCCAATTGTTTTAACTCATCTTGTAAAGATTTAGGGAGTATGGAGCCTAAACCTTGATGATAAACGCCGCCAAAGCCCTTATCGGCGATGATTTTATTAATCATTTGCCCTAAGACTTGATTGCTCATGATTTTATTCACTACGCCTTCGCCTAATAAATCGTTTAGCACTTTTTGACCCATTCCAGAAATCGCGCCCAATAATTCCTTACTGGGGTTAGTGATGCTATTTAAAGCGATATTGACTAACACGCTTAAATCCTGTGGGCCCAGCCAAGAAATGAGCTTATTGATTAAGGGGGCTTGATTGATCATTTGATTGAGAATATCCCCAAAGGTCGTTTTATCCAAGAAACTCTGTAAGTCTTTGGAATCAGCGCTAGAGCCTATTTTATCAAGGGTTTGATTCAACCCTCCAGGCACAAAATTATTGGCAAAAGAACTCAAGCTTTGTTTTCCGTACCAAGTATTGATGAAATTCTCTACATTTTGAATCCCTAAAGTTTTCACGATGAATTTTTCAAACCCTGAAGAATGGGCTTGGATTTGCTCTAAAAGCATTTGATCGATTTCTTTTCTTTTTATAGGATCTAGCGCGTTTAAAAGCCCGTTTTCACCAAAAACATCGCCCACCGTTTTAGAATTTAAAATTTCCATGATCGCGTTTTTAAAAGTGCTCACGCCTAAGAGATCATTCACTTCAGTAGGGCTAAGCAAAGAGCTTAAAGTCTTAGATCCAAAATCTTTAGGGATCATGTTGGCTAAATCTTTGGGGATAGCGTTATCATTCAAGCTCTCTTCATAAATGATATTAGAAAGCGCATTCCCTAAACCTTTTTCTCCAAAAAGCTTTTCAATGCCCCCTTGCCCCAAGTAAGAAAAGATTTTATCGGTCCCTTGAGCGTCAATATTGGCTTGATTAAGCACTAAATTAGTGCCGCTTTCAAAAGACACATTCGCACTCCCACCGCTCCCCCAAGCGTTCCCGCTACCGATGGTTCCAGTAATGTAAATGTTTTTAGCCTTAAAATTAGCGTTAATGTAGCCTAAATAAGGCGTGCTAGAATGGAGCAACTGCCCTAAATTAGTCTGCCTAAACATCTGGCAAGTGTTATCCCCAACCGCGCATGGCTCTTTATAGCCATCGCCTCCAAACCACACCACGCTATTCGTGTTCGTTTGCCCTTCTTTGATCGCTCCTACAACGAGATTGCCTTGAGAGAAATGATAATTAGCCGTGTTAGAAAAATTATTGATAATCTTTAATAAGCTCTTCCAATTTGCTTGGTTTAAAGCAATACCATATTTCTTTAAAATATCAAAAAGAGTTTCAAAACCATTCGGGCTATTGAGATTGAGATGATCTAAAGCCCCTGAAGATAAAAGATTGGCTATTTTAGGCAAAAACTCCTTACCCAAGCTGGCGATCATGTTCAAATCTTGCTTAGTGATAGTCTGATTATAAATGTGTAAGGCTTGTAATGGCTGGTTTTGCGCGTTATAAGTCCCGGGTGTTTCATTGTTTTGATTAAAGCCTTTGATATTGCTACTCAAATAATAAGTGCCGGCCTTATCGCTTGTGTAATTATAGGAATTCTCGGTTTCATTATAAGGGTTTTTTTGGTAAAAATACAAGCTAGGAGCGAGATTGAACATCTCATTATTAGAAACGCCGTTTTGAGAAATCTGCACTTTCAAGCGGTTGTTATGCAAGGTTTCTGTAATCGTTTCAGTCGTATTGAGCGGGTTAGTGAATCTCCACGAATGAACGCCGTTATTAAACGAGTAGTCAGCCTTGTCAATCTGTATGCCATAAAAACGGATCTTCTCATAGCCGTTATTCCCCATCAAACCCTGAATGTTTTGAGCTTGTAAAATATTATAAACTAAGGGCTTGTTTTTTGCATCAAACAAATTCACATTAGACAGATTCAAAACGCCTTGAGATCCAAAGCTGAAATTCCCGCTTGCATTAATAGATAGAGCGTTACTGCCATTGCCTAATAGATTTAAAGCACCATTTAAAAGAACGCTTTGAAAATTCAGGGTGCTGTTGTTTTCTAAATCAAACAAGGCATTAGAATTAAAGGTCGCTAATTTAGTGAAAGAAATTTGAGAATTATTGGCATAAAAACTCACAGGAGCGTTAAAAACGCTATCGCCATTGAAATTCAACAAGCTTGAGTTATTGAGATTGAAATTTGTTTCCCCCTCTACGCTAAGCGTATTAAAACTCGCTTGAGAACTTTCAGCCAAATTCATCGTAGAGTTATTTTCAAAAGTGGAAGCCCCTTGGAAATTGATATGGATATTTTTAGCCCTTAAATTGAGCGTCGCTTGATTAAAATTCGTATTCCCTTTGAAATTAATCAGGCGTGCAGAGTTGCCAAAATCAGGCGTCTTACCAAATAAAGGAATGCCATAAAAGGTTACATTAGCGTTATTGAAATTCGCTTGATTGAAGCTTACTTGAGCGTTAGGGTTCAAGTTCAAATAAGACACCCCGTTAAAAGCGGTTGTGCCGTTAAAATTCGCCACGCTGTTGTTGTAAAAAGAAAGGCTTGAAGCGTTTTCTAAAGTCGTTTGGGTTTGGCTATCCCCAATATTAATAGCAGCGTTGGGCTTGACTGAAAGCCTGGAATGATTGAAAGTAACATTCCCATTCAATGATGACTGATTCACGTTCTTAGACACATCAATGACTATTTGAGAGTTATTGAAAATAATGTTATTAGCTTTCAAATCATAACGGATGCCCCCCCTAAAATGGAATTAGAAAATACCAAATCCGTATTCGCAACCATATTCACATACGATGAGCCGCTCTCAGTCGCTCCGTTAATATTAGTCCAGCCGCTAAAAGTGGTGTTTTCAAAAGCGATACGCCCTGAGTTAAAATTAAAGCCTCCCCATGTGAAATCCCTAAAGTTAGAATTTTTAATCTCCATAGAAAGCCTGGAATTAAAATTCGCCCAGGAATGCTGGCTCGCGCTGGTTTGTAAGCCTAAAGCCACGGTTTGGAAATTCGTGTAATTTAACCCGTCAGCGTTCAAGGTTTCATCAGCGTTAAAATTGATTGTCGCCCCACCGCCGGCGTTAGGGTTGCCGACATTAAAGTTATTCGTTAAAAAGATATTAGTCGCGTTAAAATTGCCATGCAAATACAACAAATTATTCTTACCAAACCAGATCGATCCGCCATTGTCATTAGCCTTTTCTTGAGCACTCCCTAACAGCAAAGTCCCCACCACCGTAGCCCCAAAGTTCAGCGACCATGCAAAAGCGCTAGAGCCAATAAGGTCTTGATTTTTATAAGGCGCGATATAGCACACGCCAACGCACACAGGGGTTTTTCCTGGAATGAAGTCAAATTGCTTCCTCACCTGACTCCAAATATCCTTAGAATCATTATCTGTGTGGAAAGACGAAGAATGGATAGTGAAATATTTATAGGTGATAGAGCTAGAATTAAAAGTTTCTTCAAAAACAAATTTTTGGCCGTTGCTTTGGGTGAATTGCACAAAATAAGTGTTTTTCTCCGTTCTTAATAAAGTCCCTCTCTCGCCACCATAATGGATCAAATTCCATAAATTTTGCGAGAAAGCATTGTCCGCTAAAGCTTGGTTATTGTATTTGATGCTATCCCCGCTTAAAAGCGTGTAAGTGGTTTTATCGGTCAAATTCCTTTCAATGTTAAAAATACTATCATTTTCAATAGAGACTGATCCTTTAAGGCGGCTGAAAGGATCGCTATTAATAAGCGTGTTTGTGCCTTTAAAAGTGGTGTTTTTAGTGTCATTAAACGAATAGCTCCCGCCATTAAACGAGTTGTTGTTAAAAATAAGGTTTTGCACTCTGGCGTTGATATTATAAGAATTGAAGGTGTTGTTTTCTAGGGTTAAAGAATTCCCGGCGCTGTTTTCGCCCCCTTTATAAATCAAAGTGCCATTATTATTGAAAGTTACTCCGCTAATGGTGGTTGTGCCATTGCTATTGGCGTTATCCACGCCAAAATTCCCCTCTCCACTCACAGACCCCCCATTAAAAGTAATATCATTCGCTTTAAGGTTAAAGCCTCCATGCGGGGTTTGGTTGCTAAAATTTGCGTTTGTTGCATTCAAGTTGCCATTATTAACAATGAAATTCATCCATGAATTTTGCAAACCGGCTTTATCGTTATTCAAATGAGCGTTAGCGATATTCAAACGCTTTTGAGCGTTAAACACTAAAGTCGCACCCCCACCGGTTTTGGCCCCATTACCAGAGCGAATCGTGCCGGTAATATCAATTTGACTCGCTTTAAAAACGCCTTGAATATAGCCCACTAGCCCCCATTCAGCCCCTGAAGTTTTCCCAAAACCCACCACGCTATTAGAAGTAGGATTCGCCCCAGCAAGGAAAGGGGTGGTCTGATTGAACACTAAAACGCTGTTAGCGCCGCTATAATCTTGCGTGAAAACGCCTGTGCCAGCAATCTTCCAAGTCGTCATGCCGTTGAGGTAGAACACGGTGTTACTGGCGTTATTATTGATATTTTTAAGATGAAATACCTCATTATGGATATTCACGCAATGCGTATACCCTAGAGTGCATAAACGAGTGAGCGTGATCCCGTTATTAAAATTTTCTTTGATGTAGTAAGTCAAGCCGTTATCGGTGAATTGGACATTATAAATTTTAGTGCTGTTTGGCGTGGATTGATCCTTATTTACTAGCGTGCCGCTAGGGTTTTCCCCACTAATCCAACGCAATATTTGATACAAAGCGTTATTATCCTTATAATCCACGCTTTTAGCGTTAAGCAATTGATAAGTCGTGCCTACGCTTAGGCTACTCAAAAGCCCTTGCATGTTAAAAACAACGCCCTTATTGAAAGTAAAATCCGTTTGAGCGCCATTTATTTTGAATTGGTTATTCACATTAAAAGTGTCGTTAGTAAAACTGGCTTTAGGGGTATTATTGAAATTAAACACGCCCCCATTAAAAACATTCCCATTAAAATCCACTTGCTTGGCGTTGAAATTAAACGAACCGCCATTAAACGAGTTGTTATTAAAAGCGTTTGTCTGCTCTGCATGGTTGAAATTAAACGAACCGCCATTAAATTTGTCTTCATTAAAGGTGTTATTCGCGCCATCAAAAGTGTAGGAAGCGTCGCTTAAAACGGATTTTTCAATGGTGGTCTTGCCCTGGAATTTGAAATTCCCTGCTAAAAAATTCGTGTTTTTAAAATGGTAAGAATTTTCAGCGCCTTGAAATTTGTAATAAGCCTTGTTGAAATTCACGCTATCAAAAACGCCATTACCGGTAAAATCATACCCTCCACCCGTCCAATCGTAAAAATCAGACTGAGAAACATTAATTTTACCGCTACCAGAGCTATCCCCTAAGGCGATAAAAGTCATGTAAGAGTTTTGCGAAGTGGTTTTTAGGTTTTTAAAATCAGCCCCAGCGATATTGATTTCAGTTGCGCCCACAAAATTCAAAGTCGCCCCCCCACCGGTTTGAGCACCATTACCAGACATCATGTTACCGGTGATATAAACCCTATCGGCTGTGAAAGTGCCGGTGATATAGCCCGTTTTCCCCCAATTGACTCCCTCATACCCCCCAAAACGCACCGTGCTGTTAGATTTAGGGATCGTGCCATTAGCCCAAGGGGTCGTAGCGTTAAAGACTAAAGCACTATTTTTCCCGCCATAGGTTTGAGTGAATTTCGCATTAGTGTAATTCCAAGTGTTCAAGCCGTTGAGATAAAAAATCGTATCAGCCCTATCATCGTTAATATTTTTTAAATTAAAGACATTGTCATGGATATTCACGCTATTGGTGTAATAAATATTGTTCGCACCATAATAGATAGATTGTAAAACAATGGAATCAGGGCTAAAAATTTGCCTAAAATTATAGAGCGTGCCGCCTAAATTGTAGGTTACATAGTAAGTGTGGGTGTTGTTATTTGAGCTTGTATGATTTTTATCAGCGTCTTTTGTGGCTTGCGTGTTTTTAAGCCTGATGATATTCCATAAATTATCCACATCATTATAAGTGATGTTGCCATTTTTCATGCTAAAGAGCGTGTAAGCGCTCCCTATACTAGGCGTGTAATTTTGAATATTAAAAATCGCATTAGGATTAATAGTAACTTTACCGGTCATATTGACAAAAGGCGAAGTGGGGTTATTGATCGTGGTTGTGCCTTGAAAATTAACATGAGCATCAGATCTATTAAAAACGAACCAACCCCCATTGAAGGTCAAATTATTAAAAGTAATATTATTTGCATTAAGAATATAGGCATTCCCTATAGTATTAGTGTTGCCATTAGGCATGCTCCCCAGAGTGCTGTTATTAAAGGTAACGCTATTGGCGTTAAGATTGAGTTTGTAATGATTGATATTAGAGTTAGTAAAGGTGATGCTCCCCCCGATACCATTCCCACCCTTATAAGTGAGCGCGCCGTTATTGTTGAAAGTTACTCCGCTAATGGTGGTTGTGCCATTGCTATCCACGTTATCAAAGCCAAAATTCCCACCATTGATTGTTCCGCCATTATAAGTGATCTTTCGCCCCATAGCATTAAAGCCCCCATTAGGGGTTTGGTTGCCAAAATTCGTGTTTGTCAAATTCACGCTGTTATTGGAAATCAAATTGATCCAAGAAGTTTGTGTCCCAGCTCTGTTATTTTGAAAATAAGCCCCATTAGTGTTTAATTCGTTTGAGCTTTCAAAAACCAGTATCGCCCCCCCACCGGTTTTCCACTCATTACCTGAGCCAACAGCCCCTGTGATAAAAATGTCTTTTGCCTTAAAAACCCCTGTAATAAAACCGATATAGCCCTTTTCCCCAAACCATATAGAAGAATGATTGGGCGTTGCGGAAGCGTTTTTTGTCCCTATGTATAATTTACTATTGTTATAATTTTGCGTGAAATTCCTATTCCCCCTAGCCCAAGTGCGTAAAGGGCTGATATAGTAGGATTTGTTGCTGTTATTTTCATTCACGCTATTGAGCCAATACACCGAACTATTATAATCTTCAGCGCTCAAAGCTGAAACAAACCCAAGCCCTAAGAAGATTTTTTTATTAAAGGATAGAGAAGAATTTGAATGCGTTTTTAAGGAGTAAATTGTCAAAGGCGAGTTTTTGATTGTATATTTTTTAGCGATTTTCTTTTTAACGCCCTTAAACGAGCGGTTTTTACTAAAGCGTTCATTCTTTAAATCTATTTTGCTACTTCTATAAGTCATATTTTGAACCCTTTCATGTGATCATACTCGTTGTTATATTTTTTGATGCTATCAATTATACAATTTAATTAAAAACGGCACAATCTCCTTATATCATAAGGATCTTATCTTATTGATAACGACCACCAATAGGCTATTTTTTATTCTCTCTTAAAACATATAACTATAAGCCGCATGGATAAAAACGCTCTCTAAAAAATAAGAATTTTTAAAAGAATTTCTAGTCTTTGAAAAAGGGATTTTAGCCCCAAGCTCTATGCGGTGGTGGCGATCGATCGTGCTGCCAAGCCCTACATTAATTAGCCCGTTATAACCCATAAACGAACTATTTTTCATGCCTAAATGGTTGCTTTGATAAAAATACCCTATCCCAAGCCCCCCATACACCCCAAAGCTATATTTTTTATAAGTGTAAAAATCGCTTAACACGTCCATATTTAAGCTCAATAAAGAAGTGTTAATCGTGTGCAATGCGGTGGGTTTGATTGCCATAAGGTAGGAAAATTCACCCCTTAACGCTAAAGCTTTAAAAAAAGCGAATTGATACCCCCCTTTAGCCCCCCATAAAAAAGCCGTATAGGAAGAATCACTAGCCGGTTTTGGGGTTATTTTAATGGGGGCTAAACCCACCATAGCCCCAAAATAAATATGACTTTTTTTAGGCTCAAACGCCCCTAACAAACCCACCCATAGAGCCAAAATGAAAACAATCTTTTTCATTCTAAAGCTTTTTGGTTTTGATAAAACCGCTTGATTTTATCATCTATGGGAGCGAGCAAACGATAAAACACCGGCACAATGAGTAAGCTTAACACCATAGAAATCATTAAGCCCCCACTCATCGCAATCCCTATAGGGGATTTCATCGCCGCTCCATCCCCGCTCGCCAACGCTAAAGGCAGCATGCCGCAAACCATCGCAATGGTCGTCATTAAAATCGGTCTTAGACGGGTTTTGCCGGCAAATAAAATAGCTTCTTGGATATTCAAACCTTTTTTACGCTCTTCATTCGCCACATCAATTAAAAGCGTGGCGTTTTTACCCACCATACCAATGAGCAAGATCAAGCCTATCATAGAGAACATGCTCAAAGGCTGATGCACTAAACCTAGAGCGAAAAATGCCCCTGAAAAGCTTAAAGGCATGGTAACCATGATGATAAAAGGCTCTAAAATAGACTCATACAACGCCGCTAAAATCATATAGATCAACACAAACGCTGTCGCTAAAGCGATCAAAAACTCCCCATTAGTCTCTTTAGCGTTATCCGCTTCACCGGTAAATCTGTAATTCGCCCCTTCAACCAGCCATTCTTTAGTGTTTTTACTCACTTGCGTTAAAATTTCCCCTAAAGAGATACCCGCTTTAGGTTGAGCGAGCACCGTAACGCTGCGTTGGCGGTTATAACGAGAAATACTGGACGGGCTTTTAGTTTCTGCGATTTCCACTAAAGCGTCTAAAAACATCAATTTATCGTATTTATTACGCACTTGCAAGCGTTTGATGTCTTCTACAGAAACGCGCTTGTCATCAGGCACTCTAATGATCATGTCGTATTCTTTACCATCTTCTTTGAACACGCTCGCTTGAGAAGTCCCAGAGAAAGCAGAGCTCACCACTGCTCCAATGGTTTGAGCACTCACGCCGTATTTGTTGGCGTTTTGTCTTAAGATTTTGAGTTGCAGTTGCGGTTGCGATTCGCTCGTGCTCGTATGATAGCCTTCAATCTTGCCTTTTAACTCAGGGCTTTCCAATAAGAATTTTTTCAAATTCGCCACGCTTTTATCCACCGCTTCTTGAGAATGGGAAAACACAAAAGTTTGAAAAGGCGAACTATCCCCACCGCCACCTAAAAGCGAGACTTCAGAAAGATTAATAGTATCTAAACCTTTAGCTTCAGGCAAGCTTCTCAACTCTTTCCTTAAAACGCTCATCAACTCAAATTGCCCCAATTCACCCTCTTTTTTGCGCTCTTTTAAAGGCTTGAGCTGCACAAAAATCTTAGCCTTAAAAGGGTTTTGTGTGGTGCCATAACCCACTTGCAAGGTGGTGAATTCCACTTCATCATGTTTTTCAATCGCTTTTTGAAAGATCTTACTCTTTTGCGTCATGTAATCTATGCTCACGCCCGGTTTAGCCTTAAGCCACACTAAAAACCTCCCCCTATCTTCTTTCAGCATGAACTCCATACCCAATTTAGAAGCCACAAAAAGCGAACCCACAAACACCAAAACCACCGCTATAAAGATAATGAGCTTGTGGTTTAATACCCATTGGAGCAATCTGGTATAACGAGACTCTAAAGCCTTAAAAAAAGGCTCACTCCACACGTAAAAACGAGAATGCCTGGGATTGACCACCACTGAGCTTACCATAGGGATAATCGTAACGACCACCACATACGATAGAGCGATCGCTAAAGCCACCGTGATCCCAAAACTTTGGAAAAAGCGCCCGATAATGCCTTTCATGTTCCCTATAGGCACAAACACAGAGAGCAGCATCGCTGAAATCGCCACTAGAGCAAAGCCAATTTCCCTCACCCCCTCATAGCTCGCTTTGCGTTTGCTCATGCCCATTTCTAGCTTTTTATGGATGTTTTCAATCACCACAATCGCATCATCAATGATAATCCCTATCGCTAGCGTTAAAGCCACCATGGTGAGCATGTTTAATGAAAAGCCCATCCATTGGATGAGCGCAAAAGTCCCCATGATAGAAATAGGGATAGAGATCGCTGAAACGAGGGTGATCGTGCCGTTACGCAAGAACGCAAACACCACTAAAACCGCTAAAATCGCCCCTAAGATTAGATCAAATTTCACGTCTTCAATAGAGGTGCGGATATAGCTCGTGGTGTCTAAAAAGGGTCTGATTTCATAGCTAGGGCTAATGGCTTGAATGTGTTTTAACGCTTCATACACCCTATCCACGATTTCAATTTCATTCGCTCCGGCAATCTTTTGGATTTCTAAAATCACACCGGGTTTGTCTTTAAAGCTCGCAAAAGTGTTGTCTTCTTCCAAACCGATTTCAATTTTTGCAATATCGCCAAGACGCACATGGTTACCCACTTGGATCTTTTCCACATCCGCAACGCTATAACTATTCGCATTCACTAAAATAGACAATTCCCTTTGGCTATTGACAATGCGCCCCCCATCAATTTCCACATTCTCCGCTTTAAGCGTGCTGAAAAGATCAGCATAAGTGAGATTGTATTTATTCATCAAAGTGGGATCCGCATAAATCCTAATCTGGCGCTCCCTAAAGCCGTTGAGCTGCACGCCCCCTACCCCATTGATTTTTTGGAGCATGGGTTTAATGGTGTTTTTAGCGTAGTCATTAAGGGTTGTAGCTGGCACGCTTGAACTGCTCACAAACAATGAAATAATGGCTTGGCTGTCGGTATCAAATTTATTGATAGAGGGTTTTTTAATGTTGGAGTCATCAAAACGCACCGAAGAAATTTTATTCATCACATCGTTTAGGGCTTCTTCATTAGGTTTTTCTAATTCAAATTCAATGACGACGATACTCACATTTTTAGAACTCGTGGAAGTAACCTTTTTGATCCCATCAATCCCCATCACCGCTTCTTCAATCTTATCGGTTACCTTACTTTCTATGATTTCAGCACTAGCCCCAGGATAAGTCGTAGTAACCACCACCGTAGGCAAGTCAATTTTAGGGAAAAGCGCCACGCTCAATTTTTTAAACCCCATAGTCCCAAAAAAGACAATCGCCAAAGCAAACATCAAGGTCGTAATAGGACGATTAATCGCTGTTTTATACATCAAAATATCCTATTATTTCGTTTGGATAAACCCATCGCCAAAAAGCCCCACTGCCATAGGCTTAGATAAAAGGGCTTCAGCGCTCACTTTCCTGGTGTTTTCATCAACCGTGGGGTAAATCTTAGTGATTTTAGCTTCATGCTGATTGGAATCCCCATCTATAGAATAAGTGTAAGTATCCCCCACTTTGACTGCATTAATATATTTAGAATCAAATTCAATAACCAATTTCCTAGCATGGCTGACTAGTCTCAATAACACCGTGTTATTCGCGCTCACCCCTTCGCCCACTTGAATGTTTTTACTCGCTATCACGCCATCAAAAGGGGCTCTTAAAATGGTTTTATTCAATACCGCAATAGAATAAGCGTAATCCGATTCCAAACGCCTGTAAGTGAACTCATAACCCTCTAGAGTGTTTTTATCCACAGCACCCCCAATTTTGCTGTATCGTTGGTATTGCTTTTTAGCGAAAATGAGTTGTTGCTCGGTGGAATCGCTTTGAGCCTGTTTGTCTTGATTATACAAAAGCAACAAAACATCGCCCTTTTTGACCACGCTCCCCTCAGTAACCTTAATGCTATCCACAATCCCTGTGCTGTCTAAGGTGAGCTTGGAATCTTGCACCGCTTTCACGTTGAAAATCGCATACACTTTTTCGCCAGCTTCCATGCTCAAAAAACTCAAAAAAAGTCCTATTAAAATTTTTCGTATCATTTTTATCCCTTAATGCACATAGTCGTCTATTTTATGCCCGCTGTTGAAAATGTAATTGGCTTTTTGCACTTCATAATTGTTGAGCGCTAAATTGTAAGCCACTTCTGCATCAAAGCGCGTGGTTAAGCCCCTTAAATAAGTGGTGAAATCCACTAAATTAGCGTCGTATTTCCTTTTAATATTGGCAAAAGAAAGATTAGCCGCATCCAAACTAGCCTTTGAAGATTCAATCTTGGCTCTAGCAATATCAAGCGACTTTCTGTAAAGCTGTTCGTCTTTTTCTTGCTCTAGCTTTTTATACGCTAAATTCTTTTCATTCGCTAATTGGCCTAACATGATGGATTGTTTTTGCAAGCTCAAGCCTATATCATCAAAAATATTCAAAGTCGCAGTAACCCCAGCCGTGTTTTGCTGACCCGGGAAGAAGTTCCCAAAACCCCCCAAAGCGTAAGCGGGTTTTTGGATCCAAAAAAGCCATGAGTCAAACACATCTATCTTGGGGTAATAATTGAGTTGCTTGTTTTGGTATTTGAGCGCAGAAATTTGCTCCCTTAAAGAAACCAAGTCTTGCCTTTCTCTCAATTGCAAATTAGGCGCATCAATCGTGGTCTTTTTTAAATTTTTCACATTGAGATTAGTAAGATACTCCAAAGTCAAGCGGTTTTGCTCCAAAGCGAATTGCATGTCCAAAATATCGTATTCGCTCAAATTCCCTTGCGCTTTTAAGCTTTGCAAATCATCAATCGTCGTTAGCCCTTTGTCATAGAGTTTGGTAACCCTTTTAATGTCCGTTTGGATTTGCTCCAATTTCTTTTGTAAAGCGATCATGCGAGCGAGGTTATTAAAATACTCATAGTATTGTTGCACCACTTGCAAATACACGCTCTGGCGGCTATACTCTAAATTAGCCACAGTGGATCGGTAAGTCGCAGACTTTTCTTTGACATTATTCACATCGCTAAAGCCATTAAACACATTCAATGTAACTTGAGCTTGGAGTTGTTGCGTGTTATAATGCTTAAAGTTTGGGGTATCCCTGTTTTCATTTTTAAAGTTATAACTCGCGTTCAAAGTGGGCAAAAACATCGCTTTGGCGATGGTGTGGTTTTTCATCGCTTGCTTGACACTGAGTTCTTGCGCTTGCAAACTGAGATTGGTGGTAGCCCCCTTAAGCAATTCATAAAGCCCCAAAGCGGCCTTATCGCTTTTTTCATGGTATTTAGCGATCTCTTGATTGATCGTAGTCGCTGTTTCTTTGGGCGAGGGTAAAAAACCCGGTGTCGCTTCTAAAGAACTTGTCGGCGGATCAATGAGTCTTAAATTCTTATGGCTATAATTGTTAAGGATTTGCTTGATTTCATCGGGGGTTTTAGAGGGGGTTTGCGCTAGAGTGAGAGTAACACATAAGCCTAATAAGCTCATGCATCTTATAATAGTATTCATAAGTCCCCCTATCGCCTGGTTTTAGCATGCACTAATTGCACTAAATACTTCGCGTTTTCTCTGGGCAAATCCGGCAGCATCCCATGCCCTAAATTGAAAATATGCCCTCGATTGCCCATGATTTTTAAAATCCTTTCAACGCCTTCTTCTAAAGCGTTTTTATCATAGAGGCGCGTTGGCTCTAAATTCCCTTGCAAAACATACTTACCGCCTAAAATCTTTTTTGCCGCTTCTAAAGGCGTGCCCCAATCCACGCCAAACACATCAAATTCCCCATCTATGCTATCCAAATAAGCGCCAATCCCTTTAGGGAAAAGGATAACCGGAATATGGGGGTAGCGTTTTTTAAGCTCTTTAGAGATTTTTTTCAAATAATCCCAACTGAATTTCAAATACGCTTCTTTTTCTAAAGCGCTAGCCCATGAGTCAAAGATCATCACCGCATTGACCCCTGCTTGGATTTGAAGGCTCAAATACTCTATCAATTCAAGGCTTAATTTTTCTAAAAGCGCTTTTAAAACTTCAGGCTCGCTATAAAGCATTTTCTTGCTTTTGGCATACGATTTGCTCCCCTCGCCTTCTATCATGTAAGTCGCTAAAGTCCAAGGCGATCCGCAAAAACCGATTAACGCTTTCTCTTTAGAAAGCTTTTGGCGCGTTTGAGAAATCGTATCATAGACATAGTTTAGCTGTTTATAAGCCCCTACTTTTAGGCTTTCCACGCTTTTTAAATCCGTAATCGTCTCTAAAAAATGCGGCCCCTTTTTGGGGATAAACTCCAAATTCAAGCCCATTTCCAAAGGCACTACTAAAATATCGCTAAACAAAATAGCCGCATCCACGCCCAAAATCTCTACCGGCTGTAGGGTAACTTCTGTGGCTAAATCGCTATTTTTACACAATTCCAAGAAGCTCCCCGCTTTTTTACGGCTCTCTTGGTATTCGCTAAGGTAACGCCCCGCTTGCCTCATCATCCAAATGGGCGTGTAAGGTGTTTCCTTTCTAAAACATGCGTCAATGAAAATCATCATAAATCCTTAAAGGTTTGTCTGATTATGGTTTTTATACTCTATAATTGTTTTTTAAAATGAATATTTTACCCTAAAAATCTCGTAAAGTCATAAAAGGTGAAAGTGATACCGATAGAATAGATGTTCAATCGTGGCGTGCCAAAGGCTTTAGAGAATTTACTTTGGATAAAATAAAAGGGAATACCGCCCCTTGCTTCTATACTCAAGCCAAAATTTTTAGCCGCATTGAAAAACAAGCCCACGCTCCCCACTGCTGATTGGATATTGAATTGATACTTATCAATCTTAGCCCCTAAAATTTGAAGCTGATAGCCTAAGGCGATTTTAGGGATAACCCACCCCCTAAAAAGCCTAACCCCAGCCATAAACCCAGCGCTCATGAAATACGAATCGCCCATTCCTGCATCCAAATACCCCCCTAATAAAGCATTCTTTTTTAAAACATACCCTACCTGAAAGCCTAAAGAAGCGTCATGGTAAGTTTTATCCATTAAAATAGGAGAGCGGTTTTTAGGGCGGATGGGGGATCTTTTAGTCGTTTCTGCATGCTGGTAAAGATAGCCGATTTTAAAAGAGCCAAAATATTTTTTAGTAGGCTCTAAAGGTTTGAAAAAATTCCAATCCTTTTTGGCCAGTAAAACGCCTTTTAAAAGGCTTAAAATTAAAAAAAATCTAAAAATCAAAGTTTTAATTCCAATTTTTGTTTGGAAAATTCCACAATCTTTCCATGGAATCTCGCATAAAGTTGCGCTAAAGAAATGCTATTTTCATAAAGCGCTAAGGCGGCATTTAAATTCTCTTGAACGCCTTTTTCAAAAAAATGCTGCAATTCGTCATAATCTTCTATCTCTATGCCTATTTTTTTTAAAAAAAGATAGCTATATTTATCCACCACCATCACTTCTTTAGCGCACGCATAGCATAAAATCGCATCCGCACTTTCTTTGCCAACGCCCTTTTGGTCTAAAAGCCACTCTCTGGTTACTTCTTGTTTAAAATTTTCAAAACTTTGAAAGTCTTTTAAAATATTCTTACTCAAATCAATCAGTCGTTTGGCTTTTTGGTTATAAAACCCGCTAGGGCGGACACACTCTGCAAGCTTTGAAAACTCTATATAAGCGATTTTTCTAAGATTGATTTCATCATCATTTTCTAAAATGAAAGCGTTTTTTAAATTTTCTAAAGATTTCAAAACGGCTTCAAATTTAGTATTTTGCGTTAAAACCGCCCCTAGTAGAGCTTCAAATTTCAAAGCGTTAGGCCACCACCAAGCAGGGGCGTTTTTCAATAAATCCAAACTCTTTAAAGCCTTTAAAATCTCAAAACTATCCAACACAATAACCGCCTGTAATAAAAAGAAATAAAAAAAGAGTATTTTATTGAAAAAGAAGTAAAAATTAAAGCGAAAAGCCAACGCTTAAAGCGTTAGCCCCATACAAACACCTTTCTTAAAACTAAGTTAAAAGCCTTAAGATATTTTGTTGGACGGTGTTGGCTTGACTCATCGCATAGCTGCCTGATTGCGCCAAAATGTTGTTTTTGTTGAAATTCGCACTCTCTTCAGCAAAATCCACATCCCTGATTTGAGATTCAGCCGCTTTAACATTCACTTGAGTGATGCTGATGTTATTCACGGTGCTAATCATTTGATTTTGCACAGAACCTAAATCAGAGCGGACTTTATCCAACATTTTCATCGCTGATTCGGCAATATCAATCACCACCATCGCGCCTCTTAAGGTTGTAACCCCAGATCCCAAGCTTTGATTACCGCTAGCGATCACGGCGTTATAGTTCGCGCCACTAGCTGATTTGACATTAGCGTTAAAATTCCCAGTAACATCGCGCAAATTCACCGTGGTTTCTGCCACTTGAGATTCCCCAAAACCAATCGCACTAAAACCTAAATGCTGTGAGTCAGAAGCCGAAACGACATTGATGCTCTTAGCGTCTAATCGTGTGAGAGAAAGCCTTCCGTAGTTAGTAGAGCCTTTTGTTAAATCCTGACCACCATTAACCATCGTTAAAGCGCTAGGCCCATTACTGACGCTATCGGTTTTGATTTCAATCCCACGACCATCTAAACTGCGCAAATTCAAGCGCCCGTTTTGATCCGTATAAGCTTCCACGCCGGTTTCTGAAGTAACCGCATTGATCGCTGCAACTAACCTTCCGTCTGAGTCGTTTTTCTTAATGTCTGCGATATTGCCCAAACGAATCCCGTTTAAGGTTAAATTACTCAAACTTCCTGACTGGACCGCCACATCGCTCGTGGTGATAACGCTCGCATGAGCTCTAACCCCTGTTTGGTTAGAGTTCTTGTTAATCACTTCCGCTAACACGCCGATCCCCGTGCCTGCTGAACTAGAGATTTTTACGCTCTCTAAAGTTACATCATTCACGCCATCCACTTGTTTAAAAGTCAAGCTAATATCCCCAGAAGCCGTGATTAACGCACCCGTAGCGATACGAACTTGACCGATTTTATCTGAAGTGGTAGAGCCGATAGAAGCTTTAATGCTTTGGTTAGAATAAGCCCCTACTTGGAATTCTTTGTTAGTGAATTGGCCAGACAATAACGCTTGCCCGTTATAAGTAGTCGTGTTACCGATATTGTCTAAACCTTGAATCAAACGAACGATGTCAGATTGAATCGCTTTACGAGATTCTGTAGTTTGCCCGTCTTGAGCCGCTTGAGTCGCTTTAACCTTAACGGTGTCTAAGATCTTTAACTGCTCATCCATAGCCTTATCCGCAACTTGGATAATCCCCATGCCGTCATTCGTGTTGGCAATCGCTTGACCCAAACTGCTCGCTTGTGAACGCAAAGAATCCGCCACCGTCATGCCTGATGCGTCATCAGCCGCCTTATTAATCCTTAAACCTGAACTCAATCTCTCCAATGAAGTTTTAAGCGCATTTTGAGTGAGTGCGGATTGCACATGCGCATTCATCGCATTGATATTTGTATTGACCTGAAAAGCCATTGTTGTAACTCCTTGTTATAAAAAACCCAAAGGCATCCTTGCTTTTGGTTGGAACTATAATCGGTTAAAGTTTGAAATTTTAAAGGGCTTTATTTTAAAAGCGAAATTTAAAGAGGCGCAAAATTGAGATATAATAGAGAAAATTTACACCCAAATAGGTATTGAAGTGAAAAAAGCATTATACATAACAAGCAAAATAACTCTTTGGTTATTAGCGCTTTTAGGTGTTTATGCTTTAGTGATCTTTGTTATGCTTAAAGCCTATCATCAAGATAAAGGCTATATAATTTTAACATTTGGAGTAACTATAATGACAGAAGAAACCTATGAAGCCTATCTTGATGCGAATATTAAACAATTGGAAGAGATAAAAAATCAAAAGCTTAATAAAGCATTGGAATTGTGCAAACAATCAGGTCTTGTTCTCAGAAAGTTTGACGGAAAAAATTTTTCATTTGAATGCGATGAACCAAATCGCTCTAAACCCTAACGAAAAGATAGATCCTTAGAGTTTGAATTTTATGCATTAGTCGGTAGGAATGCTAGCGGGAAAAGCACGCTGATTAATTTATTGTTATGTTAGGTTTTTATACCCCAAATTCAGGTCAAATTATCATTAATAACAAATACCCATTGCAAGACTTGGAACTAAATAGCTACCATCAACAAATGAGCGCCATATTTCAAGATTTTTCTCTTTATGCTGGGTATAGCATTGATGATAATCTTTTTATGCAAAACAATATCACTAAAGAGCAATTAAAGCAAAAAAGAGAAATACTAAAATCTTTTGATGAGAATTTTCAAAATTGTCTTAATGATTGCAACAACACACTATTTGGAGCGCAATATAATGGGGTAGATTTTTCTTTAGGTCAAAAGCAACGCATAGCTACCATAAGAGCCTTTTTAAAACCAAGTAATTGCATTGTTTTAGATGAGCCAAGCAGCGCCATCGATCCTATTATGGAAAAAGAGTTTTTAGATTTTATTTTTAAAAAATCGCAATCTAAGATGGCTTTAATTATTACACACCGCATGAATAGTGTCAAGCAAGCTGATGAAATTATCGTGTTAGATCAAGGCAAACTAATAGAACAGGGCAACTTTGAAACCCTTATGAAAAAACAGGGATTATTTTACGAATTGTTTTTGAAACAACAATACTAGCGAGCGCTTAAAATGTTTGGTAATTTTGGGTATAATCTCAAAAGATTCAAATTTAAATAAGGAATGCCACCATGTTTGGGAATAAGCAGTTACAGCTTCAAATCAGTCAAAAAGATTCTGAAATTACGGAGTTAAAAAAGGAAGTCAATCTCTATCAAAGCCTTTTAAATTTGTGCTTGCATGAGGGTTTTGTAGGTATTAAAAACAATAAAGTCGTTTTTAAAAGCGGGAATCTTGCAAGTTTAAACAATTTAGAAGAACAAAGCGTTCATTTTAAAGAAAACGCAGAGAGCGTTAATTTACAAGGGGTTTCTTATTCTTTAAAAAGCCAAAATATTGATGGCGTGCAGTATTTTTCCCTAGCTAAAAAAACAGGGGGTGTGGGGGAATACCATAAAAATGATTTGTTTAAGACTTTTTGCACGAGCTTAAAAGAAGGCTTAGAGAACGCGCAAGAAAGCATGCAGTATTTCCATCAAGAAACAGGCTTGCTCTTGAATGCGGCTAAAAATGGTGAAGAGCATTCTAATGAAGGGTTAATAACCGTTAATAAAACGGGTCAAGACATTGAATCGCTTTATGAAAAGATGCAAAACGCCACTTCGTTAGCGGACTCCCTCAACCAACGGAGCAATGAAATCACTCAAGTCATTTCTTTGATTGATGATATTGCAGAACAAACCAATCTCTTAGCCCTAAACGCCGCTATTGAGGCCGCACGAGCGGGCGAGCATGGGAGAGGGTTTGCGGTGGTGGCTGATGAGGTGAGAAAGCTCGCTGAAAAAACCCAAAAAGCCACTAAAGAAATCGCTGTCGTCGTTAAAAGCATGCAACAAGAAGCCAACGATATTCAAACCAACACCCACGATATTAATTCTATTGTAGGCTCTATTAAGGGTGATGTAGAAGAGCTTAAATCCACCGTAAAAAATAACATGATTGTCGCGCAAGCCGCAAAATACACCATCTACAATATCAATAACCGGGTGTTTTGCGGTCTAGCCAAACTCGATCATGTGGTCTTTAAAAACAATCTTTATGGCATGGTTTTTGGCCTCAATTCCTTTGATATTACTAGCCATAAGAATTGCCGTTTAGGCAAATGGTATTATGAGGGTGCGGGCAAAGAAAACTTTGCTAACACTTCAGGCTATAGAGATTTAGAAAGCCACCATGCGAGCGTGCATGCTGAAGCTAATGATTTGGTTAAAGCCGTTCAAGAAGATCACATTACCGATTCAAAATACCTAGAGCATAAAGTGCATTTAATGGAAGATAGCGCTAAACATGTTAAAGAAAATATTGATAAGATGTTTTACGAAAAACAAGACGAACTCAATAAAATCATTGAAAAAATTCAAAAAGGCGAATGATTTTATTCAATGAAGTGTTTTGATGTTTTCTAAATCTTTAGAAGCCCTACACCATGCCAAACGATACCGCAAAAGAGAATTGTTTGACCCTTTATTAAAGGATTACGCTTCTAATGATTATTTGGGTTTGAGCGTTAAAAAAGACTTGCTTGAAAACGCTTTTAATAAGCTCCAATCCTTTAACGCTCATTCCCCCAAGGCTTCCATGCTAGTGAATGGCTACCACTCTTTGCATGCAGAGTTAGAAGAACGATTAGCGGATTTGTTAGAATTTGAAAGCGCTCTTTTAGTGGGGAGTGGTTTTTTGGGCAATCTGGCTTTAATAGACACCCTTTTAGTCAAAAACGCCCTCTTATTCATGGACGCACACTACCATGCAAGCGGGATTTTTAGCACCAAAACTAAGCCTAATCAAGTGGTTTTTTTCTCGCACAATGACGCTAAGGATTTACAACAAAAACTCTTTAACGCCCCTAAAAACAAGCTCAAATTCATAGCCATTGAAGGGGTTTATTCTATGGATGCGAGCGTCGCTCCCTATGATTTTTATGAAATTATTCAAGAGATTCCTAACGCTTTTTTAATCGTAGATGAAGCCCATAGTTTTGGGACTATCGGCGAGAATTTATTGGGTTTTTTAGAATATCATCGCATCAAAGAAAAAGATAAAATCATTAAGCTCAGCACTTTTTCTAAAGCCCTTGCGAGCTATGGGGCGTGTATTTTAGCCCCTTTACAAGTCATAGAGTTTTTAACCAATCGCGCTAAAAGCGTGATTTACACCACCGCTTTAAGCCTGTTAGACACCGCTTTAACTTTAGCCCATTTAGAATACTTTATCGCGCAAAAACAAGAATTAAAAAATGAGCTTAGCAAACACCAACAGATTATTTTTGAAACCTTAGGTATTAGAACGCTCGCAGGATTTTTTACTCTAGAATTTGAAAACAATCCCGCTCTTTTAAACGCTCATCATTTTTTGAAAGAAAAAGGGTTTTTAGTGGGAGCTATCCGCCCTCCTACGGTTTCTAAACCGCTTTTACGAGTCTCTTTGTCCCTCAAAAACAGCTTAGAAGACACTAAAGAGCTTGCAAACACCCTTTTAGATTATTCTAAAATACAATCTTCTTTTAAGAGTGGTTAATGCTAAAAAAGATTTTTTATGGTTTTATCGTTTTATTTTTGATTATCATAGGGTTATTGGCCATTCTTATCGCTCAAGTTTGGGTAACTACGGATAAGGATATTGCTAAAATCAAAGATTATCGCCCGGGCGTCGCTTCACAGATTTTAGACCGAAAAGGGCGTTTGATCGCTAATATTTATGATAAGGAATTTCGTTTTTATGCGCGTTTTGAAGAAATCCCCCCACGATTTGTTGAAAGCCTTTTAGCGGTAGAAGACACCCTCTTTTTTGAGCATGGGGGGATCAATTTGGACGCTATCATGCGCGCTATGATTAAAAACGCTAAAAGCGGTCGTTACACTGAAGGGGGTAGCACCCTAACCCAACAACTCGTTAAAAACATGGTGCTCACACGAGAAAAAACTCTGACCAGAAAGCTCAAAGAAGCTATCATCTCCATACGCATTGAAAAAGTCTTAAGCAAAGAAGAAATTTTAGAGCGTTATTTGAACCAAACTTTTTTTGGACATGGGTATTATGGCGTGAAAACCGCAAGTTTAGGGTATTTTAAAAAACCCCTTGACAAACTCACGCTTAAAGAAATCACCATGTTAGTCGCCTTGCCCAGAGCTCCGAGTTTTTATGACCCTACCAAAAATTTAGAATTTTCACTCTCTAGGGCTAATGATATTTTAAGGCGGTTGTATTCTTTAGGCTGGATTTCTTCTAACGAGCTCAAATCCGCTCTCAATGAAGTGCCAATCGTCTATAACCAGACTTCCACGCAAAATATCGCTCCCTATGTCGTGGACGAAGTGTTGAAACAATTGGATCAATTAGATGGGTTAAAAACTCAAGGCTATACCATAAAGCTCACGATAGATTTGGATTACCAACGCTTAGCGTTAGAGTCCTTGCGTTTTGGGCATCAAAAAATCTTAGAAAAAATCGCTAAAGAAAAGCCAAAAACTAACGCCTCTAATGAAGATGAAGACAACTTGAACGCTAGCATGATAGTTACAGACACAAGCACCGGTAAGATTTTAGCTTTAGTGGGGGGGATTGATTATAAAAAAAGCGCTTTCAATCGTGCCACGCAAGCTAAACGGCAGTTTGGGAGTGCGATAAAGCCCTTTGTGTATCAAATCGCTTTTGATAATGGCTATTCCACGACTTCTAAAATCCCTGATACCGCGCGAAACTTTGAAAATGGCAATTATAGTAAAAACAGCGAACAAAACCACGCATGGCACCCTAGCAATTATTCTCGCAAGTTTTTAGGGCTTGTAACCTTGCAAGAAGCCTTAAGCCATTCGTTAAATCTAGCCACGATCAATTTAAGCGATCAGCTTGGCTTTGAAAAAATTTATCAATCTTTAAGCGATATGGGGTTTAAAAACCTCCCTAAAGACTTGTCTATTGTGTTAGGGAGCTTTGCTATCTCACCGATTGAAGCGGCCGAAAAGTATTCTTTATTTTCTAATTACGGCACCATGCTCAAACCCATGCTCATTGAAAGCATCACTAACCAACAAAACGATGTCAAAACTTTCACGCCCATTGAAACCAAAAAGATCACCTCTAAAGAGCAGGCGTTTTTAACCCTTTCAGTGCTGATGAATGCGGTAGAAAACGGCACAGGGAGTTTGGCTCGCATTAAAGGTTTAGAAATCGCCGGTAAAACCGGAAGTTCTAACAACAATATTGATGCTTGGTTCATTGGCTTTACCCCCACCTTACAAAGCGTGATCTGGTTTGGGAGAGATGACAACACGCCTATTGGCAAAGGAGCGACAGGAGGCGTTGTGAGTGCACCTGTGTATTCGTATTTCATGCGTAACATTTTAAGCATTGAACCTTCTTTAAAAAGAAAGTTTGATGTCCCCAAAGGCTTGCGTAAAGAAATCGTGGATAAAATCCCCTACTATTCAACCCCTAATTCCATCACCCCCACCCCCCAAAAAACAGACGATGGCGAAGAACCCTTATTGTTCTAAGCCTACATGGCTATAGGGACTTTAACATCTCCGTAATTGATAGAATCTTTAAAGATTTCTTCCACTTTAGCAACAAGGATACTCACCGCTTGATCGTCTAAGGACATTTTATGCAACCCTTCGCTCAAAGCGTCCTTATCAAAAGAACGAGCACGCACTAACGCAAACACTTCCTCATTGTTAGGATTGATATAAATCCCTAAACGATCCACATTCATCAAGCTGTCAAAAATGGGCTGTGTCATTTGGATGAACATCTCATTAGTGATCTTTTGCTTGATGCGGTTGGATTTGGAAAGGTAAGCCTCTTTGAGTTTATGCACGATATTTTGCGCCACTCTTATTGTCGCTCTTTTGGTAGCGATTTTTTCTATCTCTTCTGTTTTCTTACCATCTACAATGTGCGAGCTATCCACCCCTTGCGTGATATACTGGCTGCGATTTTGCAACATCCAATAAGGCACATCTTGTAAAAAAGAATTTCTTTGTGAAGTGTTTGGGCAAGTGCAAGCTTGCAACATCAAAACACCCAATCCGCATAAAAACAATTGCTTGCTTTTTAAAAAAGGTTTTTCTAACACGCTTATCCCCTTTGATTTTGATTTCACAGAGTGTAACATAAATCTTTAAGGTTTTAAGCAATAATTGGGTAAAAAATAAAAAAAATAAAATGATTAAAACTTTTAAGCATTAGAATAAGCCGGGTTCTGTCAATGGATGGCCATTTATCTGGGAAATATTTTGCAATATTCCTCAAGCGAAGCGTGTATCAATTTAGACTTACCATGCGCTTCTTGCTACAAATTGGGTTTGCCCAAACAAGCTAAATTGCTTTAGCTCTGGTGGGCTCTTACCCCACCCTTTCACCCTTACCTTAAAAAGGCGGTTTGCTTTCTGTGGCACTTTCCCTTAGCTTACGCTAGCCATCCGTTAGATGGAATTTTGTCTAATGTAGCCCGGACTTTCCTCTATTCTAAAATAGCGACCATCTTCTAATGCGTTAGTATATTAGAAAAAAGTAGCTTTAAAAGAGTTTAAAAATTAAGAGTATAGAGAATATTTTTATGATTCTCATAGCTCACAAGGATAAGCTCATTATCCCTAAACCCACAAGCGCTGATATTTTTAATCTCTTTAGGCAAGCCATAAACTTCAAGAATCTCTTCTTTTGTAGGGTCTATGACTAAAAGCGTGTTAAATTCCTTACTGAACGCATAAAGCTTATTATCCTTTAAAGCTAACGCGCTGATAACTAACTCGCCCAGTTTCCTTTTTTCTTTAAGTTTGGCATTGCCTAATTCCAGTAAAAACTCCGCATGCACCTGTTTGTCGCTATTAAGCATGGAGATGATAATCAAATCCTTATAACGCTTGTTAGGAGCGCTGATTAAATAAGTGAATTTAGCCCCTCTTCTTGCAGCGCTAACATAATAATTTTTCGCCCTAGAAGTTTTCAAGCGGCTGCGTTCCACTTCATCAAAAGAGTTAGCCCCTTCTAAAAAATAAGGGAAGTTTTTAAGCGCGTTAGCGTTTTTGTTAGGAGTGATTTCTACGCTCGTTTTATTATTGCCCATGATCACAATGTTTTCATCTTCGTTAAAATCCGCCCCCACGAACGACCCTACCGTCGCGCTATAATAGCTATCTAGCACCATATGGCTATGAATGGTTTTTAAATCGTTACCCACAAGATAAAGGCCTTGGTTTTCTGTGGTAAGGATCGCCCCATCTTCATTGAAACTCAAATCCGTGATCGCTCCGTTCAGTTTTAAAAAAAGCTCTTCTTTTTTTCCAATCTCCAACGCTTTTGTAATTTCTAAAGGCGAATGCTCATAATCATTATCTTTAGGCAAAGCGCTCAATTTCAAAGGCTCACCCACATCTCTTCTGCCCAAAACGCTTCTTGGGAATGGGGATTTAAAATCATTCCAATTTTCCATAGACCAGACAGATTCTTTCAAATTCCAAGAAAAACGCACCGGACTGCTTTGCCCTATGTAAGGGAAAGGCCCGGTAGAGAAAAACGCTTGCACGGCGTTAGACCCCACCACAATAAAGAAAACATAAAAAGCGCTTTTTTGGAGCGTATTTAATGGATAATCTTTAAAAAGTTGGGTATTAGGGGCAAAAAAGAGCAAAACCGCTAAAAGCACCACCACGCTAAAAAAGACAAAAAGCGCCCAAAACTGCGTGTGCAATCCCAAAATAGGGAGTGCAAAGCCTTGCCCTACATCTTCTAATGCATGGCTACCAGTATAATAAAAGCCCTCATATAACCCGCTACCAGCCATGAGTAATAGCAAGGCGATGTATTTAGGCTTAAACCCAAAACGCACCACCAAAAGCGCCACAGCCCCTATTAAAATCATTTTGATGCGTAGCGCCCAGCAAAAAATGCAAGGCGAATCTTTCAAAACATAGCCAAAATAAAAATTCGCCAAACCCACAGGAAAGATTAAAATCCCTAAAATCGCCAAAGAAAAAAGATTATAAAATCGGGTTTCTTTATTCATGTATCCTCCTATAAATTCATATTAGGCAAAACGCTAGAGCTGTGGGCTATAAAAATAATAAGCTCCACCAACCACACCACAATCAAAATCCCAAACGCCCAATTTTCTTTTTCAGGCTTTTTAAACGCTATCAAAACAGCGGCTAGACTTAAAAGCAGTCCTAAAAACTCCATGCCATTCCTTAAAATAAAATTTTCGTAGGATTATACTCAAAAACAAACTAAAAAGTAAACTATTGGATAAATAAAAAATATCTAGTGGATAACTTTTGAGAGAATTTTAAGGGAGAAAGCCCTAGTTATCCATATTTGATTGAAACAGAGCCAATTTTATGATTTCTTTTTTAACTTCTCATAGATTTTTTTAATTAGAGATAATATTTTAAACAATCTCTCTTGCTTGTTTGTCCTAAGGCTTCTTTTTAATATACCATAACTTTGTGAAGGTTTTAAAATACAAGACAATAAAGAAACATCGTTGCAAAACAAGGGCAGAGCGTTTTTATGCGTTGCATCTGGAAGAAAATAAATTTGTTTAAATTGCTCTTGATCTTGAATACTAGGATGATCAATGAAGAAATTGACCCACTTTATCACATCATGAATGTCTAAAGAAATTTGACTTTCTTTAAAATATGAAGCATATCCAACAGCCCCTTCTACTATTTTTTCATAAGCTTTAGAGCGGTGTTTTTCGCAAGATGAAACATTTTTTTGATAAATTGGAACGCCATTTTCTACATTTAAAATGGGGTATTCAGGGCTTGTTAGCAAAAACTCCATAAAATCCCAATTATGAAAATAAATGGATTTAGGGTGTGAAAAAGGTAAGAAACTCACGCAATCATGATTTAAAATTCTTAGGAGATCCACATAGCACCCAAAAACTTCTTTGTTTAAAGCTTTTTGGATTAACCCTTGCGAAGAATAGCCTAAAGTAATCGTATCTACAATAGCGATATTTCCCTCTAAATTTTGTGAATACAAATATCTTCTGTAATTATCTAAACATTTTAACGCTAAATGGCGGCAATGTTCAAAATTGCTATAGAGATATACATACGCCTGTTGGTTGGTGGTGATTTGCTTCTTTTTAATTTCTTCTTCGCCTTCTAAAATACGCAAAATCTCCAAACTCTCGCCCTCTACGACTTCTAAAAATACCGCTTTTTTTAAAATTCTGGGAGCATAGACATAAGTAGTTTTATATGAATTTGGATATAAAATATTAAAAATTTTTTGCAATAAATAACCATCTCGTGCAACAAACACTAAAGTATCAATATTTCTTTTGTGAATCTCTTTATAGATAAACTGGCAATAAGCAACGGCTACAATTCCTGCCTGCATCGCTCCCAAGAGAAACCAATAATCAAATTTTTCATGTTTTTGAATATAATTTTTATAAAAAACGCATAAAGATCCTAAAATAAAACTTTGCGCAACACTGGTTGGATTAAATGTTTTGTATTTAGGAAAAACTTCTTCTAATTGTTTCAACACGCTTTTTCTAAATAGCGTTGCTATACCTAAACTTTTAGGCATAGCGTCATCTGCCCAAGAATTATCACCGATATGCAACATCTGCGTGTGAGTAATATTTTCTTGTTTTAAAACATGCTTAAACAAATCCTTTGAATGTTTAGTGAGCATTATATGGTTACTAAGATAGAAATTTGTATAACCACCAAAACCCTTAGAAATTAAAATATCTTCAAGGACTTCTAAAGGTAAATACATATCTGATACAATAACCACTCTCTTATTGTTCTCTTTAGCGAAACGATAGAGTTCTAACATCTCCAAGTTTGGAATAAGCATCTCTTTTTCAGTGGCGATTTCCACTCCCTTATATGAATGAAACTCTTTTGGGATTTGATGATAAATTTCATCTAGAGTGATGTCTTGTTCTTTGCTTAATTTTCTAGATTGCATTTCTGCCAGAATCCTTGCTTGATGAAAACCTTTAATATTGTATTTAGTCTCAATATACAAAAATAAATCTGTGGGTTTAATGAAAGGTCTTAGAAGAAGGGTATCAAAAATATCAAAAGAAATCACATCATATTTTAAAATCTCACTTTTTGCCCCATCCAAAAATTTGCGCATACAAGAATCCTTTGTAAAATTTGAGCATTATATCATTTTTTTTTTTTCAAAAATACAAAAAAAGGGGAAAAAGCTATGACTAAAGAAATAAGATAAGGAGTTACCCCCTTATTTTTTCAAAGCTTCTAAAGCATGTTTTTTGCCAATTTCAAAGGCTTTTTTGTTCGTTTCAGCGACTTTTGCAGGGACTTTTTTAAGCATGGTGTCTAGCACGATATTTTCTTCCACGCATTTAGTCAGCTCCACGGTAATGGCTAGCGCCACCACAGATTGCGTGATAATGTTACCCACTTCATCTTTAGCGATACTGATGATAGGGATTTTATAAAGCTGATACTTTTCTTCATCTTCTTTAGTGGGGGTTACCAGATTGGGATCAATGACAACGATACCGCCTTTTTTAATGTCGCTTTTAAACTGGTTGTAGCTGATTTGAGCGACTGAAAGCATGAAATCAATCTCGCCCTCTTTAGCATAAGGGAAAATGATTTCATCTTTATCTAGCAAAATATCCACTTTAGTGGGCCCTCCACGCACTTGCGAAGTGTAGGTGGAAGTCTTAGTGCCATAGCCCCCGCTCACAATCTTAGCTTCAGCTAAAATCTCTCCCGCTAACAACACGCCTTGCCCTCCAACGCCTGTAAATCGTAACTGCGCTTCCATTATTGTTTTCCTTGTGCTTTTTCAATGATTTCTTGATACGCTTCGCAATATTCTTTCCGGTCCGTGTCATGCTTTAAAACGCCTGTAGGGAATTTATCCACCCTTTCTTCAGGACTCATGGCTTCAAACTGGCGTTTGCTCACTAACCGACTTTCCATCCATTTTAACATTTGAGACGCCTCGCCCATTTTATTCTTACGCCCTAAATTGATATGACAATTGCTATGGACATCAAAGAAGCTAAAGCCCTTATGCGTGAAGCCTTCTTTAAGCACTTTTTCTAATTTTTGAGGGTCTAAAACGCTCTCTCTAGCCACAAAACTCGCCCCTGCAGCGGTGGTTAAAGCGCATGGGTCAAACTGGTTATCAATATTCCCCCATTGAGCCGTAACCGTCCACATGCCATTAGGCGTGGTGGGCGAAGTTTGAGAGTTGGTCAAACCATAAATGAAATTATTCACTAAAATAAAATTCAAATCAATGTTTCTTCTGCATGCGTGCATGGTGTGATTGCCTCCAATCGCAAAGCCATCGCCATCGCCAGAAACCACGATCACATGCTTACTAGGGTTAGCCAATTTAATCCCTGTCGCATACGCTACAGCCCTACCATGCGTGGTGTGAACGGTGTTGCAATTCACATACGAACTCATGCGCCCGCTGCAACCAATCCCGCTCACCAAACACACATCATCCATTTTCCAACCTAAGGCGTCAATCGTGCGGATAATGGATTTCAAAATCACGCCATCGCCACAGCCCCAGCACCACAAAGTGGGTATTTTATCCACACGCAAATATTCATCATAATTAAACGCCATTTTAAAACTCCTTCAACTTTGCGATGATTTGTTTGGGCGAAATCGTGCGCCCATTGGCTTGCCCAAAGAAATGCACCTTTCTTTGCATAGCCCTTTCAATTTCTTCTAAATACTGCCCCTTATTCAATTCAATCACAAGGATTTTTTCGTATTTGTCCCCTATTTCTTTCAAGCGTTTAGCCGGGCTTGGCCATAAGGTTTTAGGCCTGAAAAAGCCGACTTTTTGCTTGCTCTCTTTGTTGTAATCTTTCAAGGCTTCTTTAACCGCTAGAGAAACCGAACCATAAGCGATGATAATAATTTCAGCACCTTCTAGATCCATTTCCTCATTTTCATTGATAATGTCTTGCTTGGATTCAATCTTATGGAATAATCTGTCAATCAAATCCCCCCCGATTTTGGCGTCTTCAGTAGGAAAGCCAATAGGCCCATGGTGCAAGCCTGAAACATGGTAGCGATAGCCTTTAAAGAAAGGGTTTAAAACAGCCGGCTCATCTTGTGCAACCCCATAAGGCTTGTAGTCTTTTTTATCGCCCACAAATTCCTTACGATTAATGGTTATCTTTTGCACTTCTTCTAAATCCGGGATTTGCACCTTGCCATACATATGCCCCACGGTTTCATCCATGAGCAAGAATACAGGAGTCATGAGCATTTCAGCCAGGTTAAACGCGCGAACGGTTTCTGTGTAAGCTTCTTCCAAACTAGCAGGAGCGAGCGCGACGGCTTTAAAATCCCCATGTATGGGGTGTCTTAAAAAATTCACATCGCCTTGAGCCACACGAGTGGGCATCCCGGTTGATGGGCCTGAACGCATCACATCAGCGATCACCAAAGGGATTTCTGCCATGAAAGAATAACCGATTTGCTCCACTTTCAATGAAATACCAGGACCAGAACTCGCTGTCATAGACTTCGTCCCGCTCATGCTCGCCCCTAAAGACACGCTAATCCCGCTGATTTCATCTTCCATTTGGATAAAATGGCCACCGCATTTGGGCAAAGCCACGCTCATTGCATGCATAATATCCGAGCTTGGCGTGATAGGATAGCCCCCAAAAAACCGACACCCCACTTCAATCGCCGCTTTAGCGACTAATTCATTCCCATCAGAAATAATCTCACGCATTATTTGCCTCTCCCTTCTAAAATAGTCTCTTCTAAAAGCATGTAGTGATTGGCCTTAACCTTTTCGCTTCTTTCTTGGGCTTCTTTAGAAACTTTAGCGAATTTGAAATCCTTCCTGTCAGCCACATAAATCGCAAAATCCGGGCAGTGTAACTCGCATTGCACGCAACCGATACAGCTCTCTGGATAGGCTACTTTGGCCACTTTTCCAAGCACCCTTTCTTTTTCAATCCCCATGCCAAGAACCCCAGCCGGGCATACCGACACACAAATATCACAACCCTTACACCTGTCTTCATTCACCCAAACGGCAACCCCATCTGGAGCGTTCATTTTAGCCATTCATTCTCCTTTGTGCTAAAAGCTGTATTTTAAGCCCTAAGCAATCAAAATTTGCCTAAAATTGTAGCAAGCCTTTTTTAATAAAATCTAAAATGCTTTAATAGTAAGAACTTAAAATTAAAATGAGAAAATACTAAACACTTTTTAACCAATTTAAAAGAAAAAACGCCCCATTAACCCTAATTTTAAAAATGATTATTAGAAAGATTGATATTTTTTAAATGCTCCTTATAAGTCGCGCTGAAAGCATGTTTTTTATCCGGCATTTTCACAAAATACAAAAAGTTAGTTTTTTTAGGGAATACCACCGCCCTAATCGCTTCTAGGCTCACGCTCCCCACAGGATTTTTAGGCAAGCCCTTAAATTTATAAGTATTGTAGGGGGTGTTATCGGTTTTAATGCGCTCTTTGGTCACTTTAGCGTGTGAAAATTCCTGGTAATTCAAAGCCCCATCCATTTGTAAAGGCATGCCTTTTTTCAAGCGGTTAAAAATCACGCTCGCAATCAGGGGCATTTCTTCAATATTAGCGGCTTCTTTTTGCACAATGGAAGCGAGAATGATTTTTTCAAACCACTCTTCTTTATGGTAGTATCCAAGCCATTGTTTGCTTAAAGCTTCGTGTTTTTTCATGGATTGACCGATTAAAGCTTGCATGATTTTAAAAGCGTCCTCCCCTAAAGGCAAATGATAAGTGTCTGGCCATATCACCCCATCTTCTATCACAGCACCATTCAATCGTGGCGCGATGCTTTTATAAGCTTCATTGAGATCGCCAACTCCTAGTTGGTAAGTCTCGCTCAAAATTTGCGTGAAAAAATAGCGGGTTTCTCCAGGGATTAAAGTAACGCTTTTTTGCGCCGCTTTCGCTTTAATCAAACGGACTAAAAAATCCCCCTTTCTTAAAGCCCCATCGCCCATATCAATATAGCCTTTTTTAGGCATGCCCATTAAGCGTAAAAAAAACAAATCCAAAGCGTTAATATCCACGCCTTGCTCTTTCAAAGAAAAAAACACTTTTTTGAGCGAACCTTGCGGGACAACCACCACTTTGTTAGGATAAATTGGTATACTTAAATAAAAAAGAATACTGATGAATAAAAGAAAACATGTATCCAAGAAAGTGTTTAATGTCATTATCTTGTTTGTGGCAGTATTCACTCTTTTAGTTGTCATTCACAAAACCCTTTCAAACGGCATTCACATACAAAATTTAAAAATCGGAAAGCTTGGCATTTCTGAATTATACTTAAAACTCAATAACAAGCTTTCTTTAGAAATTGAACGCATTGATCTCTCTTCTTTCTTCCATCAAAAACCCACTAAAAAGCATTTAGAAGTTTCTGATTTGATTAAAAATATCCGTTATGGCATTTGGGCGGTGTCTTATTTTGAAAAACTTAAAGTCAAAGAAATCATTTTAGACGATAAAAATAAAGCCAATATCTTTTTTGATGGGAATAAATACGAGTTAGAATTTCCAGGAGTCAAAGGGGAATTTTCCCTAGAAGACGATAAAAACATCAAGCTTAAAATCATCAATCTGCTTTTTAAAGATATTAAAGTCCAAGTGGATGGCAACGCCCACTATTCACCCAAAGCTAGGAAAATGGCGTTCAATTTGATTGTCAAGCCTTTAATTGAACCCAGTGCTGCAATTTATTTGCAAGGGCTAACCGATTTAAAAACCATAGAATTAAAAATCAACACTTCTCCAATGAAAAGCCTAGCGTTTTTAAAGCCCCTTTTCCAACGCCAATCGCAAAAAAATTTAAAAACATGGATTTTTGACAAGATCCAATTTGCTAGCTTTAAGATTGATAGCGCTTTAATCAAGGCTAATTTCACTCCTAGCGAGTTTATCCCATCGCTTTTGGAAAATTCTGTAGTTAAAGCCACTTTGATTAAGCCTTCAGTCGTTTTTAATGATGGCTTATCGCCCATTAAAATGGATAAAACCGAATTGATTTTCAAAAACAAACAGCTCCTCATACAACCCCAAAAAATCACTTATGAAACCATGGAATTAACCGGCTCTTACGCCACTTTTTCCAATTTGTTAGAAGCCCCTAAGTTGGAGGTTTTTTTAAAAACGACCCCTAATTATTATGGTGATAGCATTAAGGATTTATTGAGCGCTTATAAAGTCGTTTTACCTTTGGATAAAATCAGCACGCCATCTAGCGCGGATTTGAAACTCACCTTACAATTCTTGAAAAACACCGCCCCCTTATTTAGCGTTCAAGGTAGCGTTAATTTGCAAGAAGGCACCCTCTCGCTCTATAATATCCCCCTTTATACGCAAAACGCTAATATAAGCCTAGATATTACCCAAGAATACCAATACATTTACATAGAAACTACCCACACCCGCTATGAAAACATGCTGGATTTAGACGCTAAAATCGCTTTAGACTTGAATAAAAAATCCTTTCTTTAGATTCTTTAGTCCATAAAATACAATTCAACACTAACAATAATATCAACATGCGTTCTTATGGCTTGAATAACGCCCAAGATAACCCACAGCCTGCTAAATTTTCTTTAGATTTAAAAAGCTTGCATTCTATCATTCAAGAGGGCGAAAACTCAGAGGTTTTTAGAAGAAAAATCATAGACACCATTAAAGCCCAAAGCGAAGATAAATTCACTAAAGATGTTTTCTACGCTACAGGAGACACTCTTAAAAACCTTTCTTTGAATTTTGATTTTTCTAACCCCAACCACATGCAATGGAGCGTGCCACAACTCTTATTAGAGGGCGAAATTAAGGATAACGCCTATGTTTTTAGGATCAAAGATTTGAAAAAAATCAAGCCCTATTCCCCTATTATGAAGTATTTCGCCTTAGAAGATGGCTCTTTAGAAGTTTCTACGAGCGATTTTGTCAATATTGATTTTTTTGCTAAAGATTTGAAAATCACTTTACCCATTTATCATAGCAACGGCAAGCAATTTGATTCCCTCTCTTTATTTGGTTCTATCAATAAAGATGAAATTTCTGTCTATACTCCAAGCAAAAGCATATCCATAAAAGTTAAGGGGGATCAAAAGGATATTACCCTTAATAACATTGATTTGAGTATTGATGATTTCTTAGATAGTAAAATGCCAGCTATTGCGGAATTATTCTCCAAAGAACGAAAAGAAAAGCCTAGCTCTAAAGAAATCCAAGATGAAGATGTTTTCATTAGCGCCAAACAACGCTATGAAAAAGCCCACAAAATTATCCCTATCTCTACACGCATCCATGCTAAAGATGTCGTGCTGATCTATAAAAAAATGCCTTTTCCTTTAGAAAATCTTGATATTGTCGCTCAAGACGATAGGGTGAAAATTGATGGCAATTATAAAAACGCCATGATCATGGCGGATTTAGTGCATGGGGCTTTGTATCTTAAGGCTCATAATTTTAGCGGGGATTATATCAACACCATCCTCCAAAAAGATTTCGTAGAAGGAGGCTTATTCACGCTTATTGGGGCTCTTGAAGATCAAGTTTTCAACGGCGAATTGAAATTCCAAAACACAAGCTTAAAGAATTTCGCCCTCATGCAAAACATGGTCAATCTCATCAACACCATTCCCTCCCTCATTGTCTTTAGGAACCCTCATTTAGGGGCTAATGGCTATCAAATCAAAAAAGGATCTGTTGTTTTTGGGATCACTAAAGAATATTTAGGGTTAGAAAAAATTGATCTTGTCGGCAAAACGCTTGATATTGCTGGCAATGGGATCATTGAATTGGACAAAAACAAATTAGATTTGAATTTAGAAGTTTCCACTATCAAGGCTTTGAGTAATGTCTTAAATAAAATCCCTATCGTGGGCTATCTCGTTTTAGGAAAAGGAGGTAAAATCACCACTAATGTGAATGTCAAAGGCACGCTGGATAAACCTAAAACCCAAGTAACTTTAGCGTCAGATATTATCCAAGCGCCTTTTAAAATCTTGCGCCGTATTTTCACGCCTATTGACATCATCGTGGATGAAGTCAAAAAAAACATTGATTCAAAAAGGAAATTAAAATGACGCTCAATGAAGCCATTAAAGACAAAACTTATGAAATTGTAGAAATCGCTAACTGCGATGAAGCCCTTAAAAAACGCTTCCTCTCTTTTGGTATCCATGAAGGGGTTCAATGCACCCTTTTGCATTCTTCTATGAAAAAGGCCACGCTTTCAATTAAAATCAACCGCATTCAAGTGGCTTTAAGATCCCACGAAGCGCAATACCTTGTCATCAAAGAAAGCGTGCAAGAATGAGCTTAAAACGCGCTAAAACAAAAGCCCAACAAATCAAAGAGCTGCTTTTAAAACATTACCCCAACCAAACCACCGAATTGCACCATAAAAACCCCTATGAATTATTAGTGGCTACCATTTTAAGCGCTCAATGCACGGACGCTAGAGTGAATCAAATAACGCCCAAGTTATTTGAAAAATACCCCAGCGTGAACGATTTAGCCTTAGCTTCTTTAGAAGAGGTTAAAGAGATCATCCAATCCGTTTCGTATTCCAACAACAAAAGCAAGCATTTAATCAATATGGCGCAAAAAGTGGTTAAGGATTTTAAGGGCGTTATCCCCTCTACGCAAAAAGAATTGATGAGTTTAGATGGCGTGGGGCAAAAAACCGCTAATGTGGTGCTTTCAGTGTGCTTTGATGCAAATTACATAGCCGTAGATACCCATGTGTTCCGCACGACGCACCGCTTAGGTTTAAGCAACGCTAACACGCCCATTAAAACCGAAAAGGAATTGAGTGATCTGTTTAAAGACAATCTATCCAAACTCCACCATGCCTTAATCTTGTTTGGCCGCTACACCTGCAAGGCTAAAAACCCCTTATGCGGCGCGTGTTTTTTAAAAGAATTTTGCGTTTCTAAAGCTAGCTTTAAGGCGTAGTGGCTTTATTTGTTATAAAATTTATAGTAAAATTAAGATTTTATAATCAAAGTCAAATCATTCTTGAAAGAGTAGAGTTTTATGCCAGAAACAGAATCTAATCAGTTAAAAATAGCCGAAAAAGAAAAAGAGAAAGCGAATAAAGAAAGAGAACTAGAGCTTTCCACTTATTTAGAAGAACTCATTTGCGATTATAAAAACCTTTTGGACATGGAGATTGTTTTTAGTGCGGAACTTGGCTCTACGCAAATCCCTTTATTGCAAATCTTGCGTTTTGAAAAAGGCTCTGTGATTGATTTGCAAAAACCCGCCGGAGAAAGCGTGGATACTTTTGTGAACGGGCGGGTTATTGGTAAGGGTGAGGTGATGGTTTTTGAAAGGAATTTAGCCATTCGTTTGAATGAAATCCTTGATTCTAACGCCATTGTGTATTATCTCGCTAAAAATTCATGAGATTGTTATTCTTGTTGCTGAGTGCTACTTTGATGTTACTGGCTGAAGAAAAAATACCTTTAAGCGATGATGCCCCCATTAAATTGGTTCATTGGCAAAATGCGCTAAAAGAAGTCCAACCTGATTCAAACGCTCCGGCAACGCCACCTATAAAGGCCGTGCAAACCACGCTCACTTTTGAAACGCCTTTTAATAAAACGCCTAAAATCATGGAAGTTGAAGGCCAAAAAGTGATCGTTTTAAAAAACGCTCAATTGGATTCTAAAAAAACGATGGATTTTAAAGAAGCCTCTTTGAATGCCTTAGAAATGTTTTCCTACCAAAATGACATCTACCTCTTGTCTAAAAAAGCTAAAATGGAATTAGAAATCCAAGCTTCAAACAGCAAGGATAAAAAGCAACTCCGCTTTCTTTTTTTACCTAAAGGTTTTCATTTAGCCCCACCGCCTAGCCTGAAAGAAAAATCTCAGCATGCCAATCTCGCAAGCCAAGATGAAAAAGAGCGAGCCAAAAGCCCCTCAAACGCTCTAGAGTTAAAACCCCCACTGGATTTAAGCCATGCTTACAAGGGGTTAGCGGTTATTGCTGCCTTACTCTTAGTATTGTATGTAATCAAAAAAAAAATTGTTCCCACACAAGGGCCTTTTTCTGCAAAAGATTTTAAGTTAGAAATTAATGTTTTGGGTCGTGTTGATGCGAACCATAAAATCATTTCCATAGAGACTAATAAGGAGCGTTACTTGGTCTTACTAAGCGACAAATACGGCCTGCTTTTAGACAAAATAAGCCCAAAAACATCTAAAGAAGAACTGATTAAAGAAGCTGAAAATAAGATAAAGAATTCAAAATTAGGAAATTTATATGCCGGAAAATTCTAAACTACAACCTGCTAAGTTAGGGAAAAATTTTGACCCTGTGGATCATTCTAACAGGAATTTTTTCTTTTCTCTCATTCTGTCTGCATTGTTGCATTGGTTGATTTATTTTTTATTTGAACACAGAGAAGATTTTTTTCCTTCAAAACCCAAGCTCGTTAAATTAAATCCTGAAAATTTATTGGTTTTAAAAAGAGGCCATTCACAAGATCCCAGTAAAAACAACCCGGGCGCTCCTAAACCCACGCTAGCTGGCCCTCAAAAACCCCCAACACCCCCCACTCCACCCACACCCCCCACTCCGCCAACCCCGCCAAAACCTATAGAAAAGCCTAAGCCTGAGCCTAAACCAAAGCCCAAACCAGAACCCAAAAAGCCCAGCCACAAACATAAGGCTCTTAAAAAAGTGGAAAAAGTGGAAGAAAAAAAAGTAGTAGAGGAGAAAAAAGAAGAGAAAAAAGTAGTAGAACAAAAAGTAGAGCAGAAAAAAATAGAAGAGAAAAAACCTGTCAAAAAAGAATTTGACCCTAACCAGCTTTCTTTCTTGCCTAAAGAAGTTGCACCACCCAGAAAAGAAAATAATAAAGGCTTGGATAACCAAACCAGAAGGGATATTGATGAATTGTATGGCGAAGAATTTGGGGATTTAGGCACAGCCGAAAAAGATTTCATCAGGAATAATTTAAGGGATATTGGGCGCATCACGCAAAAATATTTAGAATACCCTCAAGTAGCGGCTTATTTAGGGCAAGACGGGACGAATGCAGTAGAATTTTACTTGCACCCTAATGGCGATATTACCGATCTTAAAATCATCATTGGCTCTGAATACAAAATGCTTGATGACAACACCTTAAAGACCATTCAGATCGCTTATAAGGATTACCCACGCCCCAAAACCAAAACCCTCATTCGCATTAGAGTGCGTTATTACTTGGGAGGCAATTAACAGCATGGAAATCACGCTTTTTGACCCCATAGACGCCCACTTGCATGTGCGAGAAAACGCGCTTTTAAGAGCGGTATTGGAATATTCTAGCGAGCCTTTTAGCGCCGCAGTGATCATGCCAAACCTCAGTAAGCCCTTGATTGACACTCCAATCACCCTAGAATATGAAGAAGAAATTTTAAAAAATTCTTCAAACTTCAAGCCTTTAATGAGCTTGTATTTTAACGATGGTTTGACTTTAGAAGAATTGCAACGAGCTAAAAACAAAGGCATTAAATTTTTAAAACTCTACCCTAAAGGCATGACCACAAACGCGCAAAACGGCACTTCGGATTTGTTGGGTGAAAAGACTTTGGAGATTTTAGAAAACGCCCAAAAATTAGGCTTTATTTTATGCGTCCATGCAGAACAGGCTGGGTTTTGTTTGGATAAAGAATTTTTATGCCATAGCGTTTTAGAAACTTTCGCCCTTTCATTCCCTAAACTCAAAATCATTATAGAGCATTTGAGCGATTGGCGCAGTATCGCTTTGATTGAAAAGCATGACAACCTCTATGCGACTTTGACCTTACACCATATCAGCATGACTTTAGATGATTTATTAGGGGGGAATTTGGACCCGCATTGTTTTTGCAAACCCTTAATCAAAACCAAAAAAGACCAAGAAAGGCTTTTATCCCTTGCTTTAAAAGCCCACCCTAAAATCTCTTTTGGCTCTGATAGCGCCCCGCATTTCATTTCTAAAAAGCATAGTGCTAACATCCCGGCAGGCATCTTTTCTGCCCCTATTTTGTTGCCTGCGTTGTGCGAACTTTTTGAAAAACACAACGCTTTAGAAAATTTGCAAGCCTTTATCAGTGATAACGCTAAAAAAATCTACGCGCTAGACAATCTACCCAGTAAAAAAGCGCATTTGTCTAAAAAACCTTTTATAGTCCCTACACACACGCTTTGTTTGAATGAAAAAATTGCTATCTTAAGAGGGGGCGAAACGCTATCTTGGAACCTTCAAGAAATCGCCTAAAAAACACCGCCTTTTTCGTGGGGCTTTTTATCGTTTTATTTTTAATTATAATGAAGCGCCAAACCCCCCCCTATGCTTTCACGCATAATCAAACCCTTGTTACTCAAAACCCCCCCTATTTCATGCAACTCACTATCCCTAAACCAAATGACGCTTTAAGCGTGCATGCGAGCTCTTTAATCAATTTGCCTAATGATAATCTTTTGAGTGCTTATTTTAGCGGCACTAAAGAAGGGGCAAGGGATGTGAAAATCAGCGCGAATCTTTTTGACAGCAAGACTAATCGCTGGAGCGAAGCCTTCATTCTTTTAACCAAAGAAGAGCTTTCTCATCATTCGCATGAATACATCAAAAAATTAGGTAACCCCTTGCTTTTTTTGCATGATAATAAAATTTTGTTATTTGTCGTAGGGGTGAGCATGGGCGGGTGGGCCACTTCTAAAATCTATCAATTTGAAAGTGCTTTAGAGCCGATTCATTTTAAATTTGCGCGAAAACTCTCTTTAAGCCCTTTTTTAAACTTAAGCCATTTGATAAAAAATAAACCTTTAAACACCACTGATGGCGGTTTTATGCTACCGCTCTATCACGAATTAGCCACCCAATACCCCTTGTTGTTGAAATTTGACCAACAAAATAACCCAAGAGAACTTTTAAGGCCTAATACCCTAAACCACCAGCTCCAGCCAAGCCTAACCCCCTTTAAAGACTGCGCTGTCATGGCGTTTAGAAACCATTCTTTTAAAGATAGCCTCATGCTAGAAACCTGCAAGACCCCCACCGCTTGGCAAAAACCCATTTCTACAAATCTTAAAAACTTAGATGATTCTTTGAATTTACTCAATTTAAATGGAATATTGTATTTGATCCACAACCCTAGCGATTTATCTTTGCGTCGTAAAGAACTCTGGCTTTCTAAATTAGAAAACTCAAACTCTTTTAAAACCTTAAAAGTTTTAGACAAAGCCAATGAAGTGAGTTACCCAAGCTATAGCCTTAATCCTCATTTTATAGATATTGTCTATACCCATAACCGCTCTCACATCAAACACATCCGTTTCAATATGGCTTATTTAAAATCCCTTCTCAAGTAATCAGTCATGTTTATACCTTCTTCTTACACGCTGAGTTTTGCATGGCTTTTTTTAATTTTCTTTTTTTTCAAAAATAAGCCATTGGGTTTGAGGTTTTCGCTCTCTTTGATAAGCGTGATTTTAAGCAATATCGCTTTTAAAGATTCTCTATCGCTCAATGAATTTTTAAGCAGTTTTACAGCCCCCTTAAGCCCCTTTAGTTGTCTTTTAATCCTTGCGTATGCAAGCTTTTCTTGTCACATGCTCAAAAAGCCCCCTTTAGAAACCTTGCAATCTTATAGCGTCATGCTGTTTTTCAATCTGTTGCTTTTGACAGATATTTTAGGGTTCTTGCCTTTTTCAATCTACCATCATTTCATGGCTTCTCTTATTTTTAGCGCGCTTTTTTGCAGCAGTTTGTTTTTGAGCAGCCCTTTATTAGGTGTGATCGCTTTAGTAGCGTTATCCAGTTCGCTTTTAATGCATTCTCATTTTCAAATCTTAGATTCTTTATTGGATTTCCCCTTGTTTCTTTTTGTCTTTTTTAAGACTTTATATCTTGTTCAAAAAAGGTTGTATTAACGCTTATGAAATCCCTATCTCATGCCCTTTTTTCGCTCTTTTTAAAAGGTTTTTATTTCACCTTTTTTATGAGCTTGTTGTTTGTGTTTAATCGTATCGGCTTTATCCTTTATACAGGCTATTATAAGCATGCCTTAAAAAACCCTATTTTTGATGAAATCATCAAAACCCTATTCAATGGAGCCAGATACGATAATCGTGTGGTCTCAAGCTTAGCGATTCTTTTTATCATCATCGGGTTATTAGGGTTATTGGCCCCCAAACACCAAACCAAAATGCTTAATATTATGGCGTGTTTTTCTATCGCTATTATCCTGTTTTTAAATATTGCTAACATTGTTTATTATGGCATTTATGGGAATGTGTTTGATGAAAATTTATTAGAATTTTTGCATGAAGACACGCTCACGATTTTAAAAATGAGCGGGGAATACCCTATTTTTTCTAGTTTTTCACTCTTTATAATCCTTAGCGTTTTGATTTCTTTTATCTATTTCAAACTCCAAAACGCCCTTTTTAAGCCTGCAAATGTTTATCAAACCACCAAACCCCTTAAAACTTTCATTTTATTTGCACTTTTTTCGCTCACGCAAATGTTTTACATTAACGCGCAATTGAGTTTTGTGGGTGCGTCTTTAGATCTCAGCATAGAGCCAGCCAAAGATCCTTTTTTAATGAAAATTACCCCCGGGGCGTTTCGTAACCTTTATCTTTTGGTGCGCAATTACAGACAAAGCCATAACCTTAAATTCAGCGATTTTGCTAAAGAAACGCCTTTAGAAGTAGCGAAAAATTATTTCCATCTTAAAGAAAATCTCTCAAACAACCTCTATGAATTGCTTTCTCAAACAAGCCATAACCATTCCAATCAAAAAGTTGATCATGTTTTCTATATCGTTTCAGAGTCCTTGAGTTCATGGCATTTTGATAAAAAATTTGATTCCATAGGGCTAACGAGCGCTTTACAAGATTTGGTTAAAAAAGAACATGCTCACATGCTCTCTGCTTTTATTGAAGGTGCCCCACGGACCGTTAAAAGCCTGGATGTCCAAATCACAGGCTTACCCTATATTAATGATAATAATTTAGTCAATTCAGGGGTGATCCTCCCTAGCTTTCCTATGGCGATTGGCAATATCATGAAGACTCTAGGGTATAGAAACAACTTTTATTATGGAGGCAGCGGGATTTGGAATAAACTCACCAGTTTCACCAAAAAACAAGGTTTTCACGCCCTTTATTTCAATAACCATCTCTTAGAATTTGTTAAAAACAAGCCCTACCCCAAACCCATAGAGAGCAACTGGGGAGTGCATGATAATATTTTATTTGACTACATTTTAGAAAACACCAACCCCCATGAAAAAACTTTCAGCATGGTCATGACTTTAAGCAACCACGCGATCAAAAACGTGAATCTCAAAGCCTTTGGCGTGCCTTTAGAAAAAATCCAAAAATTTGTGGAAAAAACCCCTAAATCAGAAAATCTACCGGACGCTAATTCTTTAGGGCATATTTACTGGTATGACAAAGTGGTGGTTGATTTCATCAAAAAAGCCAGCCAAAAATTCCCTAACTCGCTTTTTATCATCACAGGGGATCACTTTGACAGGAGCTATGAATACGCTAAAAACGATTTGTATATCATTAAATCCGTGCCGCTTATTTTATATGCCCCCACTTTAAAGCCTAAAAAAATCAGTCAAGTCGGCTCGCATTTAGACATCGCCCCTACGATTATTGAATTAGTCGCCCCCAAAGGCTTTCAATTCGTGAGTTTTGGGAAGCCTTTATTTTCTAACAACACAACAAACCCCCCAAGCCACCCCAATTACGCGCTAGGCTATGAAGCGATCGCTACTAAAGATTACTTTTATAACCCAAGTTCAGGGTTAAGGTATTTGAATGAAAACCCTAAAGAGCCAGAGGATAAACAAAACGACAAGAAACAAAACGACAAAATAGAAGCTTCTAAGTTTTACCAGCAATTAGAATCTTTGAAAGCCCTCAGTTATTACTTGCTCTATCATGGGGCTAATCTTAAAGATTGACAAGCTAAAGGGAGTTTTTAATTCCCTTAAACGCATGATTTTTGCTACAATAATAGGATTTTAATTATATAAAGGATAAATGGGCATGCCAAATAGGGGCGTTGTTTTATTAGATGGGCAAGCGTTAGCTTATGATATAGAAAAAGATTTGAAAAATAAAATCCAAACAATAACCGCACAAACGCATAAACGCCCCAAACTAGCCGTGATTTTAGTAGGGAAAGATCCCGCTAGTATCACTTATGTTAATATGAAGATCAAAGCATGCCAAAGGGTGGGCATGGATTTTGACTTAAAAACCCTCCAAGAGGATATTACTGAAGCTGAATTGCTGTCCTTGATTAAAGATTACAATACCGATCAAAACATTTCAGGCGTTTTAGTCCAGCTCCCTTTGCCCAGACACATTGATACTAAAATGATTTTAGAAGCCATTGACCCCAGTAAAGATGTGGATGGTTTCCACCCCCTTAATATCGGCAAACTCTGCACCCAAAAAGAATCGTTTCTGCCAGCCACCCCTATGGGCGTGATGCGTCTTTTAGAGCATTATCACATTGAAATCAAGGGCAAGGATGTGGCGATTATCGGGGCGAGCAATATCATTGGCAAACCTTTAAGCATGCTCATGCTAAACGCTGGGGCTAGCGTGAGCGTGTGCCATATTTTGACTAAAGACATTAGCTTTTACACCCAAAACGCTGATATTGTTTGCGTGGGCGTGGGTAAGCCTGATTTGATTAAAGCGAGTATGTTAAAAAAAGGGGCTGTAGTGGTGGATATTGGGATCAATCATTTGAACGATGGGCGTATCGTGGGCGATGTGGATTTCACCAACGCGCAAAAAGTTGCCGGTTTTATCACTCCTGTGCCTAAAGGCGTGGGGCCTATGACAATCGTTTCGCTTTTAGAAAACACTTTAATCGCTTTTGAAAAACAACAAAGGAAGGGATTTTAAATGAAATTTTTGCGCTCTGTTTATGCATTTTGCTCCAGTTGGGTAGGGACGATTATTATCGTGCTGTTGGTTATCTTTTTTATCGCGCAAGCCTTTATCATTCCCTCTCGATCTATGGTGGGCACGCTCTATGAAGGCGATATGCTCTTTGTCAAAAAATTTTCTTACGGCATACCCATTCCTAAAATCCCATGGATTGAGCTTCCTGTTATGCCTGATTTTAAAAATAACGGGCATTTGATAGAGGGGGATCGCCCTAAGCGCGGCGAAGTGGTGGTGTTTATCCCTCCCCATGAAAAAAAATCTTACTATGTCAAAAGGAATTTTGCCATTGGAGGCGATGAGGTGTTATTCACTAATGAGGGGTTTTATTTGCACCCTTTTGAGAGCGACACAGACAAAAATTACATCGCTAAACATTACCCTAACGCCATGACAAAAGAATTTATGGGTAAAATTTTTGTTTTAAACCCTTATAAAAGTGAGCATCCGGGTATCCATTACCAAAAAGACAATGAAACCTTCCACTTAATGGAGCAGTTAGCCACTCAAGGTGCAGAAGCTAATATCAGCATGCAACTCATTCAAATGGAGGGCGAAAAGGTGTTTTATAAGAAGATCAATAACGATGAATTTTTCATGATCGGAGATAACAGAGACAATTCTAGCGACTCGCGCTTTTGGGGGAGTGTGGCTTATAAAAACATCGTGGGTTCGCCATGGTTTGTTTATTTCAGTTTGAGTTTAAAAAATAGCCTGGAAATGGATGCGGAAAATAACCCTAAAAAACGCTATCTGGTGCGTTGGGAACGCATGTTTAAAAGCGTTGAAGGCTTAGAAAAAATCATTAAAAAAGAAAAAGCAACGCATTAAGGTTTTTTGTGCAATTTTTTGATTTCTCTTTAGAAAGTGTTATTACCACCTTAATGAAAATCTTAGCCCTTTTAATCGCTATCATAGGGCATGAGATCATGCATGGCTTGAGCGCGTTTTTATTTGGGGACAGGAGCGCTAAAGACGCCAGGCGTTTGAGTTTAAACCCTATCAGACATTTAGACATGATGGGTTCGGTGCTTTTACCGGCTTTATTACTCATTTTTCAAGCCCCCTTTTTATTTGGGTGGGCCAAACCCGTGCCTGTGGATATGCGCTACATTGTCTCTCAAAAAGGCTCTCTGGCATGCGTAGTGGTGAGTTTAGCCGGGGTGATTTATAATTTCACTCTGGCCGTTCTGCTCGCTTTCATCACGCATTGGAGCTTTCAAAAACTAGGGATCAACGCTTTAAGCGTTGATGAACTGAATCTTTATCAGCTTGCGTTAGTAACCTTTCTCATTCAAGGCATTCTCTATAATCTTGTCTTAGGCGTTTTCAATAGTCTCCCTATCCCGCCCTTAGACGGCTCCAAAGCGTTAGGCTTTTTAGCGTTGCATTTTAAAAGCGCGTTTTTATTGGAATGGTTTTCTAAAATGGAACGCTATGGCTTGTTGATTGTGTTAATATTCTTATTTATCCCCCCTTTATCGGAGTTTTTTATCCATGCGCCCACAAGATTTTTATTTTCCTTACTCCTTTCTTAATCTTTTATCAAGGAGAGCTTATGAATAAGCCCTTAAATACCGCTCAAGTTTTTATAGGAAGCGATCATGCAGGGTTGCATCTCGCAGAATTTGTTAAACATTTTTTAGAAGACAAGCGTTTTAAGATCCAAGCTTTCTTACCCACTACAAGGGTGGATTACCCTGATTACGCCAAATTAGTGTGCCAAAAGGTTTTAGAAAATGCGCAAAGCTATGGTATTTTGGTGTGCGCCACAGGGATAGGCATGAGCATGGGCGCTAATCGCTTTAAGGGTATTAGAGCCGCTTTATGCCTTGATGCTTACATGGCTAAAATGACTCGCTTGCACAATAACGCCAATGTCTTGTGCTTGGGTGAAAAGATTAGCGGTATTGGCGTAACAGAAAGCATTTTGGAAGCGTTTTTCTCTACAGAATTTGAACAAGGCCGCCATGTGTTGCGCATCCAAAAGCTAGATGAATCGCTGAAATCATAGGGCTAATATAGTATAATTGCATCGTTTCGCTAAAAGGATATTTTAATAGAATGTTTACCCAATGGTTTATCATCACTATCGCTGTTGTTTTTATCCTTTATATGGGCGTGCGCACCTTCTTTTTTAAAACCGTGGCTAAACGGCAAGAACGCGCCAACGCGTCCATGAAGCTCACCCTACAAGAAGCTGAAATTTTGATCCAAAAACACCAATTGCAACTCCAAAGAGCTTTGGGTAATATTGATATTCTTACCCAAGAAATGAGCTCGTTAAAAACAGAACTGAAAGCCCTTAAACAGCGCAATTCTGAATACAAAGGCGAATCGGATAAATATAAAAATCGTATTAAAGAATTGGAGCAAAAAATAGAAGCTCTCCTTTAAAAACGCTATAATAAATCAAAATTCTACAACCAATCCGTTATATTAGAGGATATTAAAATGAATGAAACGCTCAAAGAAGAACTTTTACAAAGCATCAGAGAAGTGAAAGATTACCCTAAAAAAGGGATTTTATTCAAAGACATTACCACGCTACTCAACTACCCTAAACTTTTTAACAAACTCATTGACGCGCTCAAAAAACGCTATCTCGCTCTCAATATAGACTTTATCGTGGGCATTGAAGCGAGAGGGTTTATTTTAGGCTCTGCTTTAGCTTATGCGCTTGGGGTGGGTTTTGTGCCTGTTAGGAAAAAGGGCAAACTCCCCGCGCACACCTTGTCTCAAAGCTACAGTCTAGAATACGGGAGCGATAGCATAGAAATCCACTCTGACGCTTTTAGGGGAATTAAGGGGGTAAGGGTGGTGTTGATTGATGATTTATTAGCCACTGGAGGCACAGCTTTAGCGAGCCTTGAGCTTATCAAAGCCCTACAAGCTGAATGCGTAGAAGCATGCTTTTTGATAGGGTTAAAAGAATTACCGGGTATCCAACTTTTAGAAGAACGAGTGAAGACTTTTTGTTTGTTAGAGTGCTAGGATAAGGGTGAGTTTTGGAAGAATACATCATTGATTTGTGGAATCAGCATGCAGCGACTTGGGGGTATCTCATTTTATTCGGGTGGAGCATTTTAGAAGGCGAAATCGGGTTGATTTTAGCAGGGATTGCCAGCTATACCGGTCATATGCATTTAGGGTTAGCCATTTTAGTCGCAGGGATTGGGGGTTTTGTGGGGGATCAGATCTATTTTTACATCGGCCGTACCAATAAAGCTTACATCCAAAAAAAGCTAGAAAAACAACGCCGAAAACTAGCCCTAGCCCATTTATTGTTGCAAAAACATGGCTGGTTTATCATTTTTATCCAACGCTACATGTATGGCATGCGCACTATCATTCCCATTAGCATAGGGCTCACGCGTTATAGCGCTTTAAAATTCGCTATCATCAATCTCATTAGCGCGATGGTGTGGGCGAGCATTACCATTATTCTAGCGTGGTATTTAGGAGAAGAGTTATTGCATGCGTTAGAGTGGCTTAAAAAACACCCTTATGCGCTAATATTACTATTAGTATCTTTCTTAGCGTTGGTTCTATGGTATTTCCAATACTATAGCAAGAAAAACCGCTAGAGCGCAATACAATTCTTGAAAGATATGAAATTAAAAAAGGAGACTTTATGTTAAAAATCAAATTAGAAAAAACCACTTTTGAAAACGCAAAAGCTGAATGCAGTTTAGTTTTTATTGTCAATAAGGATTTTGATCATGTTTGGGTCAAAAATAAAGAATTGCTAGAAACCTTTAAATACGAAGGCGAAGGCGCGTTTTTAGACCAAGAAAATAAAATCCTGTATGCGGGCGTTAAAGAAGATGATGTGCATTTATTGAGAGAGAGTGCATGTTTAGCCGTTCGCACCCTTAAAAAACTCGCTTTTAAAAGCGTTAAAGTGGGCGTTTATACTTGTGGCACGCATTCTAAAGATAATGCGCTTTTAGAAAATTTGAAAGCGTTGTTTTTGGGCTTGAAATTAGGCTTGTATGAATACGACACTTTTAAATCCAACAAAAAAGAAAGCGTTTTAAAAGAAGCCATTGTCGCTTTAGAATTGCACAAACCATGCGAAAAAACTTGCACGAATTCTTTAGAAAAGAGCGCTAAAGAAGCTTTAAAATACGCTGAAATCATGACAGAAAGCTTGAATATCGTTAAAGATTTAGTCAATACCCCCCCTATGATTGGCACCCCGGTTTATATGGCTGAAGTGGCGCAAAAAGTGGCTAAAGAAAACCATTTAGAAATCCATGTCCATGATGAAAAATTTTTAGAAGAAAAGAAAATGAACGCCTTTTTAGCGGTCAATAAAGCCTCTCTTGGCGTCAATCCTCCTCGATTGATCCATTTAGTCTATAAACCCAAAAAAGCGAAGAAAAAAATCGCTTTAGTGGGTAAGGGCTTGACTTATGATTGTGGGGGTTTGAGCTTGAAACCGGCCGATTACATGGTTACCATGAAAGCGGATAAAGGCGGTGGCTCTGCGGTGATCGGGCTTTTAAATGCGTTAGCCAAACTAGGCGTGGAAGCTGAAGTGCATGGTATTATTGGGGCTACAGAAAACATGATAGGCCCAGCTGCCTATAAACCAGATGATATTTTAATCTCTAAAGAAGGCAAGAGCATAGAAGTGCGTAATACCGACGCTGAAGGGCGTTTGGTTTTAGCGGATTGTTTGAGCTACGCTCAAGATTTAAGCCCTGATGTGATCGTGGATTTTGCGACCCTTACTGGGGCATGCGTTGTAGGCTTAGGCGAATTCACTTCAGCGATCATGGGGCATAATGAAGAGTTAAAAAACCTCTTTGAAACTTCAGGGTTAGAATCCGGCGAATTATTAGCCAAACTCCCCTTTAACCGCCATTTAAAGAAATTGATTGAATCTAAAATCGCTGATGTGTGCAATATTTCTTCTTCACGCTATGGCGGTGCGATCACAGCGGGCTTGTTTTTAAATGAATTTATTAGAGATGAATTTAAAGACAAATGGCTGCACATTGACATTGCAGGTCCTGCTTATGTGGAAAAAGAATGGGATGTGAATAGCTTTGGAGCGAGTGGGGCCGGCGTGAGAGCATGCACAGCTTTTGTGGAAGAGCTTTTGAAAAAGGCTTGAAATGGGCTTGTCTGTAGGCATTGTGGGTTTGCCTAATGTGGGCAAATCCAGCACCTTTAACGCGCTCACTAAAACCCAAAACGCAGAGAGCGCGAACTACCCTTTTTGCACCATTGAACCCAATAAAGCCATTGTGAATGTGCCTGATAGGCGGCTTGATGCGTTGGCTCAAATCGTAAAGCCTGAACGCATTTTGCATTCTGTGGTGGAATTTGTGGATATTGCCGGATTGATTAAGGGAGCGAGCAAGGGGGAGGGTTTAGGCAATCAGTTTTTAGCCAATATCAAGGAATGCGAAGTGATCTTGCAAGTGGTGCGCTGTTTTGAAGATGACAATATCACGCATGTGAACGATAAAATTGATCCCCTAAATGATATAGAGACCATTGAATTGGAGTTGATTTTAGCGGATATTGCCACTTTAGACAAAAGGATCGATCGCTTGCAAAAAGCCCTAAAAAGCTCAAAAGACGCTAAAAATCTTTTAGAATGTGCTTTGAGTTTAAAAACGCATTTAGAAGAATTAAAGCCGGCGAAAACTTTTCCCTTGAATACAAGCGAGGCTTTTTTAGAATTGGACAAGGAATTGCGTTTTTTATCTCATAAAAAAATGATCTATGTCGCTAATGTGGGCGAAGAAGATTTAAGTGCTCTCAATGAGCATGCCAAAAAAGTCAAAAACCATGCGAAAGCCCAAAATAGCGAGTTTGTTGCCTTGTGCGCTAAATTGGAAGAAGAAATGGTTTCTATGAGTGGAGATGAAGTCAAAGAATTTTTGCAAAGTTTGGGCGTAGAAGAAAGCGGGCTAGAAAAAACCATTCGTTTGAGTTTTAAGGAATTAGGCTTGATCAATTATTTTACCGCTGGAGTCAAGGAAGTGCGATCATGGACGATTAAAAAAGGCTCTAGTGCGCCTATGGCTGCTGGGGTGATCCATAAGGATTTTGAAAAAGGCTTTATCAGAGCTGAAACCATCAGTTATGATGACTTTATCGCTTATAATGGCGAAGCCGGCGCGAAAGAAAAGGGAGCGTTACGCATTGAAGGTAAGGATTATATCGTTCAAGATGGCGATGTGTTGCATTTTCGCTTCAATGTCTAGTCTGTCTTATTGCTAGTTTCTCATAAGAATTGACACCCAACAAGAAACTTTTTAAAAAAATCTATATAGAGTTAAGCGATATTTGCGGGTTGCAATGCAGTTTTTGCCCTAACCCTAAAAATATCAGAGGCGTGATGCCTTTAGAATTATTTGAAAAAGTTTGTAAAGAAGTGGCCCCCTTAACCCAAATGATCACCTTGCATGTCTTAGGCGATCCTTGCAAGCTCAAAAATTTAAACCGCTATTTAAGCACCGCTAAACGCTTTTCTTTGAAAGTGGATTTGGTTACTAGCGGGGTGTATTTGCACGATTTTGAGACGCTTTTACAAGATGTGATCTATCAAATCTCTATTTCTTTAGACGCGGGGCTAGACAATCATAACAAAATCAACCAGCACCGCTATATCCAAAAAATTTTAGAATTTTGCCACTATAAATTTGAAAAAAATAGCGAAGTGTTTTTGAATTTACGCATTCAAGACAGCACCCTTGACAAACACCAGAATTTGATCAAGCCTTTTTTAGAAAGCTTTGAATGCGTTTCTTTAGAGGGTTTAAAATCGCAAGGCCGCGTTCGTTTGTTTAAAAAAAGTTTTTTGAATATCCAAAAGACCTTTAAATGGCCGAATTTGAACGCCCCAAATCCTTTAAACCAAGAATCAAAAATCCCCTATTGTTACGGCTTGATCAAGCAAGTCGCTATTTTATCTAATGGCGTTGTCGTGCCGTGCTGCATGGACACGCAAGCTCATATCAACCTTGGCGATTTAAACCATACGCCCTTAAAAGATGTTTTAAAGAGTCAAAAAGCTATGGCCATCAAAACCCATTTTTTAAAGGGCGAAACACTAGAACTTTTATGCAAAAACTGTTCCTACCCTCTCATTCGTTATAAAAAATAAAATTTGTATCTATTAAGATATGGGTTTAAATTTGCGTTCGCATTGAATGAGGTGTTTGAAAATTCTTCATAAGAATGGTTATTTCTATAACTCACTCTTATATATCATTTTTAAAAATTTCGTTTTGAGCCATAGGGCTTATATCATTCGCATGCTTTTTGATCGTTTTGGATAAAGTAATTTTCATACAATCGCAATAACGCAATAAAAAACGCCGTGATAGTAGGCCCTACAATGATCCCCCAAAAACCAAATTGTGAAATCCCAGCAATCATAGAAAAGAAAATCAACATTTCATTGATTTTAAGGGTGGTTTTAAAGATTCTTTTTTTGATGAAGACGATTAAAATTGGCTTGATCACGCTATCAATCAACACGCTAATCAATAAAATGGAATACAAAGCGATAAAAATAGCCTCATTCACATTCCCATGATAAAGCTCATAAATCGCTATAGGGATCCAAATCAAAGCCCCCCCAACAGCCGGCACCAAAGACGCTAGGCCGTATAAAATCCCTAAAGACCAGCCGTCATGCCCAAACCATACGATCATCACCCCAAACGCCACGCCCTCTAAAATAACCGTGATGAGAGAAGTTAAAAGCACGATGCGTAAAATCCCAGCCACTTCTTCAAAAATCTTTTTGCTTTGATTCATTCCAAGAGGCAAGACCCCTAAAAAATAACGATAAAATCTCTCCCCGTAATAAAAAAAGAAAAACAACAGCCCCAAGATAAACAAAGCGTCTGTAATGAGTTTCAAGCTGTATCTTCCCACATAGCTGCTTATTTTCAACAAATAACCCGTGATGGAAGCGGCGCTAAAATTTTCTAAAAACTTGCTCACTCCATCATGAATGGCAGGAAAATGCGACAAATTTTCGGTGATTGTCCCCTTAAGCCATTTGATTAGGGCTGAAAATTTTTCAAAATTGATTTCAAAAATGATATTAGAACTTTTATAAACAATAAAATATAACGGCACGATCAAAACGCTCGCTAAAATTAAAACGCATAAAAACGAACTGACAACATTGAAAAAACGCTTATCTAAAAAAACTTTCACTTGAAAAAACCCCACGCACAAAAGCCCAGCGATCAATGCATCCATTAAAAAATCTTGATACAAATAGATCATCCAATAAAAACCAATCAAAAAAAGAATCCAAAAGAAATACTGAGCTTTCATGAAATTATCCCCATTAAACTGAACCAAAAATTATCAAATGTTAGCTAAAAAACGCTCTTTTAAGGATAAAAAACCTCTTTTAACTTATAATTAAAATCAAAAAGGCTTGCATTAATGGTGTTTTACAAATATTCAGGGAGCGGGAATGATTTTTTAATCGCTCAAAGTTTCAAAAAAAAAGATTTTTCCAATTTAGCCCAACAGGTGTGCCATAGGCATGAGGGTTTTGGGGCTGATGGGCTTGTGGTCGTCTTACCAAGTAAAGATTATGACTACGAATGGGATTTTTACAATTCAGACGGCTCTAAAGCTGGCATGTGTGGGAATGCGAGCCGTTGCGTGGGGTTATTTGCCTACCAGCATAATATAGCCCCTAAAGAGCATGTTTTTTTAGCCGGAAAAAGAGAGATTTCTATCCGTATAGAAGAACCCAACATCGTAGAGAGCAATCTCGGTAACTACGAAATCCTAGACACCATACCCAATTTAAGATGCAAAAAATTTTTTACTAATAACAGCGTTTTAGAAAATATCCCTATGTTCTATCTCATCAATACAGGAGTGCCGCATTTAGTGGGGTTTGTGAAAAATAAAGAGTGGTTAAATTCCCTTAACACGCTGGAATTAAGGGCTTTAAGGCATGAATTTAACGCTAACATTAATATCGCTTTTATAGAAAATAAAGAGACGATTTTTTTACAAACTTATGAAAGAGGGGTTGAAGATTTCACGCTAGCTTGCGGGACAGGCATGGCAGCGGTTTTTATCGCCGCACGCATTTTTTATAACACGCCTAAAAAAGCCACTCTCATCCCTAAAAGTAACGAATCTTTAGAGCTTTCTTTAAAAAATGATGGAATTTTTTATAAAGGCGCGGTTCGTTATATTGGCATGAGTGTTTTAGGCATGAGGGTTTTTGAAAATGGGTGTTTTTGATCATTATTTCTTATAATGGTAATGATTTTGTCGTAATTAAACATAATGCGCTATCATTTGCGAGCTGTTTTTAGCAATATAAAAAATATCCTAAAGGAATAAAACCATGCAAGCGTTAAAATCATTGCTTGAAGTGATTACAAAACTCCAGAATCTAGGCGGCTATTTGATGCATATAGCTATTTTCATCATTTTTATTTGGATTGGAGGGCTTAAGTTTGTGCCGTATGAAGCCGAAGGGATCGCTCCTTTTGTGGCTAATTCCCCTTTCTTTTCTTTCATGTATAAATTTGAAAAGCCCGCATACAAACAACACAAAATGTCTGAATCCCAATCCATGCAAGAAGAAATGCAAGATAACCCTAAAATCATTGAAAACAAAGAATGGCATAAAGAAAACCGCACTTATTTAGTGGCTGAAGGTTTAGGGATTACGATCATGATCCTAGGCATTTTGGTGCTTTTGGGGCTTTGGATGCCTTTAATGGGCGTGATTGGGGGCTTACTTGTCGCCGGAATGACGATCACCACCCTATCTTTTTTATTCACAACGCCAGAAGTGTTTGTCAATCAGCATTTCCCATGGCTTTCTGGGGCTGGAAGGCTAGTGGTTAAAGACTTGGCGTTGTTTGCTGGAGGCTTGTTTGTGGCCGGATTTGATGCGAAACGCTATTTGGAGGGTAAAGGGCTTTGCTTAATGGATCGCTCATCGGTAGGGATTAAAACTAAATGCTCTAGCGGGTGTTGCTCTTAAAGAGCGAATACCTTAAAGTAGGCTTAAAGCCTACTAGAAGAATCACAATTGATAGAAGAATCTTGGTTAGTGCCTTTTTTGTAAATGATCGTTTTTAAAATGTGGCGTTTGACAAAAGAATTGACGCTTTCTACTTCTTCGTCAGCCAAGCGTCTCAAAACATCATGCTCTTCTTTAGAGAGATAAAAAGTCACTGAAAAATTGCGTTTCAACTCATCTACAGCGACACGCTTACGACCGGGTTTTATATTTTTATTTCCTAATTCCATTAAAATTTCCTTTTTTAGTTAGTATGTTGTAACATCATAACGGCTATTCTAACATGAAATAAGCGCTATTTTAATATTAAATCTAAAGAAAAATATTTTTAGATGTGCTAGAATACCCATTTGTTACAAGATAAGCTTTTTTATCAAAAAAATGATGACATAGGGGTAACAAGTGGCAATAAACACCTTTTTAAAACGTTCTTCTCTAGTCTGTTTGCTAGCCGTTAATTCGCATGCTTTTGATTGGAATATTTTTAAATATAATCTGGGTTTTAATATGTTTATCATGGATCATGAAGGCTCAACGCCTTATTGGGTCAATACTAACACCAATCTTAAAACCCGTTTGACTCCAAATTTTGGGATCCAATTTTATACAAGAGGTGTGGAGCAAAGCTTGACTGTGGGGGCGTATTTTTTTCAAAACTTCCATAACTACAGCACTAATTTTCCCTACCGTTGGGGGCCTACTATGTATTATAAGGCTAGAGGGAAGCGTTTTACTTTTTATGGCGGCATCTTTCCTAGAAAAAACCTCTTAGGGAGGTATGGTTTGAATATTTTTGCCCCTTATTATTGGTTTATAGATCCCAACGCTAGAGGGTTTTTATTGCAGTTTCAAAACCATTATTCGCCTTCAAAACCCTATTATGGGCATGCGGAATTCATGTTAGATTGGTTTGGAGGCAATTGTTATAACACTTGTAAATTCGGGAGAAACCCTTATGGGAATGCAATGGATAGGTTTCAAATGAACGGCTCTGTCGCTTATAATTTCTTTAAGGATTTATTGGGTATTGGAGGGTATTTTGTCTTATTCCATAACGAAGACAAATACCTTTTGAATGGGGCTGATGGCATGCAGTTTAATGAAAAAAAAGCGATTGACAATAATAATATTTATCTTATGGATCGCCTTTATTTTAACGCTTACATAGGGACAAGCCTTTTAGACATCGCCCCCTTTATGGAAAAGCTCAATGCCAGTTTTGGCATGGTTTCTGAATTAAGCCGATTAAGGCAAATCCACAAAAATGTGCCTTTTATGAATAGCGTGGGGGGCAATTTGATGTGGAGATCCAATACAAAGGTTTTGGCATACACAATTTATTTTATTTTGCCAAAACCCCAGAAATGCCTTTTTATAACCAATACCAGTATGTTGAAATGTATTGCACGCCTTCTTACTGCCCCACGCCTATTTATCGTGGCGTGCCATTCTTTCAAGCCAATTTATACAATCGTTTTGATTTTTATTACAATTGGAAAAACGACTTTGCGTCTGTTCGGATCAATTTCGTGCTTAATGCGATGCGTGGAGGCTTTGATAGGAGCTTGCCTTGGTCAGAATCTTACCAAGTGTATATGACGGTTGCCTTTGATCCTTATAACCTTATTAACAAAATCGCTAGAAAAAAGTGAAAATTCTTGACAATCGGTTAATCTGTCTTATATAATATTATTTCGTTTGTAGCCATTGTTAAGCAATGATTTTAAGCTATGGAAAAGAGGTGATAGCAGTATGCCAGGGATTAAGGTTAGAGAAAGCGATGCGTTTGATGAAGCTTACAGGAGATTCAAAAAGCAAACCGATCGCAATCTAGTGGTAACAGAATGCCGCGCTAGAAGGTTCTTTGAGTCTAAAACTGAAAAACGCAAAAAACAAAAAATCAGCGCTAAAAAGAAGGTCTTAAAGCGTCTTTACATGTTAAGGCGTTATGAATCAAGACTATAAGAACTTGAACAAATTTAAAATTTAAGGATTATTGAATAATGCAATTCACAGGGAAAAATGTTCTCATTACTGGGGCTTCTAAAGGCATTGGGGCCGAAATCGCCAAGACTCTCGCTTCTATGGGGCTGAAAGTTTGGATCAATTACCGCAGTAATGCTGAAGTGGCTGACGCTTTGAAAAATGAGCTTGAAGAAAAAGGTTATAAAGCGGCTGTCATTAAATTTGATGCGACTTCTGAAAGCGATTTTGTTGAAGCGATACAAACCATTGTCCAAAGCGATGGGGGTTTGTCTTACTTGGTGAATAACGCCGGTGTGGTGCGCGATAAATTAGCGATCAAAATGAAAACAGAAGATTTTCACCATGTCATAGACAATAACCTCACTTCAGCCTTTATAGGTTGCAGAGAGGCTTTAAAGGTGATGAGTAAAAGTCGTTTTGGGAGCGTGGTTAATATCGCTTCTATCATTGGTGAAAGAGGCAATATGGGGCAGACAAACTACTCAGCGAGTAAGGGGGGATGATTGCGATGAGCAAGTCCTTTGCTTATGAGGGAGCTTTAAGGAATATTCGTTTCAACTCTGTAACGCCAGGCTTTATAGAAACCGACATGAACGCTAATTTGAAAGACGAACTCAAAGCGGATTATGTTAAAAACATTCCTTTAAACAGGCTAGGGTCTGCTAAGGAAGTGGCAGAAGCGGTAGCGTTTCTTTTGAGTGATCACTCTAGTTACATCACTGGGGAGACTCTCAAAGTCAATGGCGGACTTTATATGTAGTCCTAAACAAAGGATTCTTTTAGCGATAAAAGTTTGTAAGTAGCAAAAATCATGCTAACATTATGAGGTTATTCTAAAACAAAGAGGTTATTATCAAATGGGGATTATTTACTTAATATTGTTTCTCATTGTAATTTATTTGTTGTATAGGATTTTAGATGTTTTGGAGCAAAAATAAACGCTCCAATGAATGGTTGATTTAATTTTTACAAAACAAGGGAGTTTTAATTATGGCTTTATTTGAAGATATTCAGGCAGTTATTGCTGAGCAGTTGAATGTGGATACGGCTCAAGTTACGCCAGAGGCGGAATTTGTGAAGGATTTGGGTGCGGACTCTTTAGATGTCGTGGAATTAATCATGGCGTTAGAAGAAAAGTTTAACATTGAAATTCCTGATGAGCAAGCGGAAAAAATCGTCAATGTGGGCGATGTGGTGAAGTATATTGAGGACAATAAACTAGCTTAATCTTTTTAACTTGGAGCGGTTTGTCTCCAGGTTTTAGTCAAAAATTTAGCTTTAGCTAAAATCTAGTTTTATCCCAACAGCACGAAAAACTCCATCCTTTAGGTCAGAGATATAAGTGCATAGCTGTTAGGCTATATTCAAGCTAAAAGAGGTTAAAATACCGCTAGTCTTTTTGGGGTAGGAAATATCCATGCAGACTTTAAAGAACAAAGCCTTTCGTGTTAGCATTCAATGGAATGCTTTAGTTAGGAAGCTCCTTGCTTTAGCAAGGGGTGCTTTCACTGAATTAAAGTTTTGAAATGAGGAGCTATTGGTGCGTCGGATTGTAGTAACTGGAATGGGAATGATCAATTCGCTAGGTTTAAATAAAGAAGATTCTTTTTTAGCGATCGCTAAGGGAGAATGCGGTATCAAACACATAGAAAGTTTTGATGCGAGCGCGTTTCCTGTGCGTATTGCTGGAGAAATCACTGACTTTGACCCTACAGAGGTGATGAATCCCAAAGATGTTAAAAAGGCAGGTCGTTTCATTCAATTAGCCTTGAAAGCCACAAAAGAGGCGATGAAAGATAGTGGGATTTTAGACGCTCACAACAAATGCCCTGAAGAATTGGCAAACCGCATGGGCGTAAGCTCTGGCTCTGGGATTGGCGGGTTAGGCAATATTGAAGCGAATTCCATTTTTTGTTTTGAAAAAGGCCCTAGAAAAGTCAATCCCTTTTTTATCACTTCTGCGTTAGTGAATATGATTGGAGGTTTCACTTCCATTGAGTTTGGCATTAAAGGGCCTAACCTCTCTAGCGTAACGGCTTGTGCAGCAGGCACTCATGCGATTATTGAAGCGGTTAAGACCATTTTGCTCAATGGGGCTGATAAAATGCTAGTCGTGGGAGCGGAATCCACCATTTGTCCTGTAGGGATTGGAGGGTTTGCGAGCATTAAAGCCCTTTCTACAAGGAATGATGAGCCCAAAAAAGCTTCAAGACCTTTTGATAAGGATCGCAATGGTTTTGTGATGGGCGAAGGCGCTGGGGCTTTGGTGCTTGAAGAATACGAGAGCGCGAAAAAAAGAGGGGCAAAAATTTATGCAGAATTTGCCGGATATGGCGAGAGCGGCGATGCTAACCATATCACAGCCCCGGCCCCTGAGGGTGAAGGGGCTTTTAGAGCCATGAAAATGGCTTTAGAAATGGCGAAAGTGGAAGTAGGCTATGTGAACGCTCATGGGACAAGCACGCATTATAACGATTGGTATGAAAGCATCGCTTTAAAAAATGTGTTTGGTTCTAAAGAAAAAGTCCCTCCTGTTAGCTCCACTAAAGGGCAAATTGGGCATTGTTTGGGCGCTGCGGGTGCACTAGAAGCCGTTATTTCTATCATGGCCATGAATCAAGGGATCTTACCTCCTACCATCAATCAAGAAACGCCTGACCCAGAATGCGATCTGGATTATATCTCTAATGCGGCCAGAGAAAAACAAGTGGATGCAGTGATGAGTAACTCATTTGGTTTTGGTGGCACTAATGGTGTTGTGATTTTCAAAAAAGCCTAGTTTTACGAAGTTAGGATTTTGAATGGCCATTTATTTAGATTTTGAAAATCATATTAAAGAGATTCAAAATGAAATTGAATTAGCCCTTATTAGAGGCGATGAGGACGCTAAAGAAATCTTAGAAAAAAGATTGGATAAGGAAGTTAAAAGCATTTACTCCAATCTCACTGATTTTCAAAAACTCCAATTAGCAAGACACCCTGACAGACCCTACGCTATGGATTACATTGATCTCATCTTAAAAGATAAATATGAAGTCTTTGGCGATAGGCACTATAACGATGATAAAGCAATCGTGTGCTTTATAGGGAAAATTGATAATGTCCCGGTTGTGGTGATCGGAGAAGAAAAAGGCAGAGGGACTAAAAACAAGCTTTTAAGAAATTTCGGCATGCCTAACCCTTGTGGCTATCGTAAGGCTTTGAAAATGGCAAAGTTTGCTGAAAAATTTAATTTGCCTATTTTAATGCTTGTGGATACAGCCGGGGCGTATCCGGGGATTGGTGCAGAGGAAAGAGGTCAGAGTGAAGCGATCGCTAAAAATCTTCAAGAGTTCGCTTCCTTAAAAGTCCCTACTATTTCTGTAATTATCGGTGAAGGGGGCAGTGGTGGTGCGTTAGCGATTGCGGTGGCTGATAAATTGGCTATGATGGAATATTCCATTTTTAGCGTTATATCCCCAGAAGGCTGTGCGGCGATTCTTTGGGATGACCCTAGCAAGACTGAAGTGGCTATTAAAGCGATGAAAATCACGCCTAGAGACTTAAAGGAGGCGGGGCTTATTGATGATATTATTTTAGAGCCTAGCAAAGGGGCTCATAGAGACAAATTTTCAGCGGCTAACACGATCAAAGAGTATTTTTTAGACGCTCTAAGGACTATCCAACAAGACCCTCATTTCCTTGACAACCGCTATCAAAAATTGATGTCGCTTGGTTCGTTTGTGGAGGGCATGAACTAAATCTATAAAAAACTTTGCCTTAATGAAAACTTGATAACTGGTTCTTTAACTTTTAAAATTGTGTTTTTAAACTTTATTTTAAACCCATTCTCTTAAAGAAATAAGGGGTGTTTTGAAATAATTCTCCAACTAAAATCCTCCCTAAAGACCGCTTTAAAAAATACCGCTTCTAAAATCAATCTCTTTACTATCCAATCTTAAAAAATGCAATATTTTTTTATAACCAACGCTCAATAAAAACAAAGCCAAATTTTTCACTACTTGTTATTATTTTAGAAAAAAGCGAATATTTTACATAGTTTGTATAATAATATAAAAAACATCATTGTGTTACTAATCTGCTATATCTATCCTTTTGTTTGAATATAAAAAGATAATCATCATGCTCAGCGTATTGAATGAAAGCATTCTTATTTTACAATACAAAAGTTAGGTCTAATGGTATTTTAAAAAAGAAAGAAATCCCATGGTTATATATGAAAAAATCAAAAGCCGCTTTTCTAGGAATTGGTCTTTAAGGAATAGGGGCAGGCATTTTGCATCTTCAAGCGTGTATTTTTTCTCACTTTTTGTCATTACAGCGGTTAATAGAAGTAGTGCAGTTGCTTGGTTATTGATGCCTGAACATTTGATTGGGTGGTTTTTGATTTCTTTTAGTGGGGAATTTGTAGCAGACATGGCGTTTGGCAAAAAAAGTAAAATCCTTAAAACCCGCTTTGGAATTTCTATTGTGAGCGGCGTTTCACTATTGCTTGGCGCTTTACCAGCGCATTTATTTTTTGTATGGTTTGGTTTCATTAATTGGTGGGCTGTCCTTTTTATAGAAGCGGGAGCTGATCTATTGGTGGGCTGTGTGATACAAAAGATTTTTTTTGGTAAATATTGGGTGGATCGCTATTATTAAGGCTCTCTTTTTTCAAATTTAAAAGCGGATTTTCTCATATTCCAATCAATTAAATAAGGGTTACCCCTACTTAAGGCATCGCATCAAAAACCACGCTGATCCCATTTTTTAAAATGATAGGGTTTTTTGCGTCAGTGATATGGATAAAACGCACGCCATCAAGCAAGTTAAGAGCGATTTCTTGTTGTCTGTTTTCTTTAGCAATGATTTGAATGATCTTTAAGTTTTCATCATAAAAAATGATTTTGGGTTGCCACAAAGGGTTATTAGAGCTTATTTTTAAATACGCGTTTTGATTCACGCTCAGCCAGTATTTCCCACTCGCTTCCTTAAACTCCACAGGATCGCTGCTCAAAACTAAAGCTCTCGCATTAGGGAGCTTGACTTCTTGTAAAGAAAAATCGTATTCCCACTCTTTCAAGGATATGCGCCTAATATCCACAAAATCAAAACCATGCCTTTTCATCGTCTCTATCAAAATGTTAGGGTCTAAAACGTATTCCGTTTTAAGCTCGTATGAAAAAACATTCTCGCCTGAAGAGCTTTGCATTTTAATAGGCAAAACATACGAATACCCCATCATGTTCAAAGAATTGTTGATGCTTTTGGCAAACGCTATGGGATTGCTTGAAGCCTTGAAAGTGATTTTTAACACGCTTGGTTTGTCAAAATTAAACGATAAAAGCCCGTTTTCTTTGAGAGTGTTGAGTAGTTTCAAGGAATCCAAACGCCCCATTACATAGAAATCCTTACGATTTTTAAACAAACGCTCTAAAAAAAGCTTGTTCGTATGGTAAGCTCGCTCCCCCATTAAATTCTCAATCTTATCGTTTAAAGCATCAGCACTTAAAAGCATTCCCCCAACAATAAAAGCTAAAAAAAGGTTTTTCATTGCTGGAGTTCTTTGTATTGGGCCTCATTGATGAGCATTAAGCCTTTATTTGGCTCGTATAAAAACCGCCTAGTTTTGCTGTCGTTATAATCTTGTTCTTGATGGTTGTTTTTAAGAATAAGATGCCCATGCCCAAAGCGTAACAACAAGCGGTGGTTTTTAGCCTCTAAAGGATAACTTTTTTTAAAAACCTTTTGAAAAGAGTTTTTCTTCTCATCTAAGTCAATCACTTCTACCCAAATATCTCGTTTAGGGATAATGTAAATGGTATTAGGATTTTCTTTGATCGCTTCTTTTCCTTGCTTGTCTTGTTCTTTTGGTTTTTCTTCTAATTTAGGCGTTGGCTCTGGCTTGTTTTCTTCTGTAGGATTAGCTTTATTGAAAGAATTCTTTTTAGTGCCGGATTTAATAGCGCTTTCTTGCTCTCTCTCTTCTTTTAAAGAAGAGCTGTTTTGAATGATAACGACCACTAAAATAATGACAACCACCCCTAAAACGATAACAAAGGGTTTCCATTTGGAAGACTTTTTGGATAATGAAGTATTGGCTTGATTGATGCTGTAATCCAATTCAACCTTAAGGGGTTTTTTTGCTGTTTCTTCAGGGCTTGTTTCTTGTTTTTGCTCTTCTCCCACGCCCTCTTTAAAAACACACACTTTGTCAAATTCTTTCACCCATGCGCTCAAATCAATTTTATACTCGCGCTCTAAAATCTGTATAAAACCCCTAGCATGCACCCTTGATAAAGACTCATAGCGCTTTTCCAAGATAGAATGGATATTTTTAGAAGCGATTTTAGTCGCTTTGCAAATTTCTGCCACTCCAACTTCTTTTAAAATCTGCAAATTTTTATCTAAATTTTTAAGCGATAATTCTTCTAAAGCTGCACCAGAAATATCTTTAGAAATGTTTTGAACATCAGAAAGATCTAAATTTTCTAAACTTTTTTTATTCTGTTCCATTCAATTGACCACCTAGTTGATTTTATCCATTAAGATCCCTGCTGCCACGCTCACATTGAGCGAATCAAAATCTCTTCGCATTTTTACGCTCAATATAGTATCCATTTTAGCAAGGATTTTTTTAGACAACCCCTCATGCTCGCTCCCCAAAAAAAGAGCGCATTTTTTTAAGGACAGATTTCCTGCTTGGCTAGAGCCTTGCATGCTCGCGCCCAAACATAAAAACCCGCTCGTTTTCAATTCATTGATTAAATCCAGCGTGTTAGGCATAATGCTAAAAGGCAAATCATACATAAGCCCCAAGCTGGATCGCACAATCCCCTCATAAGCCAATTCTTTAGCAAAATCTAAAATAACGCCATCCATTCCTAAGCAATACGCGCTCCTAAAAATACCCCCAATATTCCCCACATCCGTAATGCCACAAAGAACCAAAAGTTTTTGAGCTTTTTTAATTTCTTTTAAAGAAACCGCTAAGGGCAGTTCCACTTTAGCTAAAACCCCTTGATGATTCCCCCCTTTAGCCAAGCTTTGTGCTTTTTTATTGTCCACTTTGATGATATTTGGGCATGCTTTTTTGAGCACGAAAAAAAGCTTTTTGTCTATTTCTTTAGAAAGATAGATTTCTTGCAATTTTTCTTTGTGAGAGTTTAGAAGGTGCATAACCACCTGCTTGCCATAAATCACTGCTTGCATGCTAAACCCCTTTTATTGATCTTTTTCTTCTGACAAACGCTGGAAATAAAGCTCTTTAGCGTTTTTTTGTGTCATAGTGGCTTCAATTTTAGCCTTAATTTTAGGAGGCAAATCCAACTCCAATAACGCCGATAGCCCCATGCAAGGCTCTATTTTTTTTTCATTCAAAAGCACTAAAACCCACTCCCCTTGGATAGTGCTTTGTTGCAACCGCTCTGTGATTTGAGAAATTTCTCCTAAATAATACTGCTGGTGGAGTTTGGTAAGCTCCTTAGCCGCAAATAAATGCATGCCTTGAGCCAAATCGTTTAAATCCTTTAAAGTCTCTAACAATCGGTGCGGGCTTTCATAAAAAACCACCGGAGTCTTTTCTTCCAAATACGCTAAAGCGTTTAAAATTTTAATGATCCTCAAACGCCTTTCCTTGCTCTTATGGGGTAAAAAGCCGGCGTAAAAAAACCGCCCTTCTAAAAACCCGCTCGCGCAAAACGCCGTAGTGAGCGCGTTAGCCCCGGGCAAAACATCGTATTGGAGGTTGTGTTTTAAAGCGTAAGCGGCTAAACTCATGCCTGGATCGCTCAAACTTGGCATGCCTGCATCGCTCATCACAGCGATTTCTTTGTCAAAAAAAGAAGGCTTTATTTGGTTTAAAAATTCCTGATCGTTGTGTGAATGGAAGGCGATAAACTCCCTTTTTTTAGTAGCGATATTAGGGAAAGAATGGCTGATAATAGGGTTTTGTGCAAGCAAGTGCAACAACCTCTTACTCACCCTTGTATCCTCGCATAAAAAAACCTCGCAACGCTCTAAAACTTCTAAGGTGCGTAGCGTGATGTCAGCGAGATTACCTATTGGTGTGGGCAAAAAATACAACACAAAAAGCCACGCTTTTTAAAAAAGTTACTTCAAATTGTAGCGTTGCTTGAATTTCTCTACTCTCCCTGCAGTGTCAGCGATTTTATCGCTACCGGTATAGAAAGGGTGGCAAAAGCTAGAAATATCAATACGCATTTCAGGTTTGGTGCTTAAAACCTCAATTTCTTTCCCGCTCGTTACGCAAGTAACTTTGCATGGGATATATTCGGGGTGAATGCCTTTTTTCATCAAGTATCCTTTATTTTTAAATTTAAACTTAAAATTATAGCATAAGTAACAATAAATTAAAACCACTCTCTCTAAAGTTAAAATAAAATTTGACTTTGTTAAAAAAATTATGATAGCATAACGAAGCATTACGAAATTCAACGCTTGTGGCATGTGCCACTTATTAGCATCTTTTGATTACACTAATTCTTTAAGAATGCTTTAGCTTTTTGTACTTTTATCTTAATTGAAACAACTAGAAACCTCTTTTTAATTAAAAGGAAATTTAATGAACGAAAACGCGCCTACGCACAAAAGTTCGCACAAGGTCAAAACCCACACGCCAGTGAGCGGTTATCACATTGAAGATTTACGCACCTACCCTACTGAAAAGCTTTTAGAAATCGCTAACAAGCTCAAAGTGGAAAACCCCCAAGAATTCAAACGACAAGACTTGATGTTTGAAATTTTAAAAACCCAAGTTACGCAAGGCGGATACATTCTTTTTACCGGGATTTTAGAAATCATGCCTGATGGCTATGGCTTTTTAAGAGGGTTTGACGGGAGTTTTTCAGACGGGCATAACGACACTTATGTCAGCCCTTCTCAAATCAGGCGTTTTGCTTTAAGGAATGGCGATATTGTTACCGGTCAAGTGCGATCCCCCAAAGACCAGGAAAAATACTACGCCCTTTTAAAAGTGGAGGCTATCAATTACTCGCCTTCAGATGAAATCAGAAACCGCCCTTTGTTTGACAATCTAACCCCCCTATTCCCCGATGAACAGATCAAATTAGAATACGAATCCACTAAAGTTACCGGTAGGATGCTGGATTTATTCAGCCCTGTGGGGAAAGGTCAAAGGGCTTTGATCGTTGCGCCACCAAGGACTGGGAAAACGGAGCTGATGAAAGAGCTCGCCCAAGGCATCACTTCTAACCACCCTGAAGTGGAGCTGATCATCCTTTTAGTGGATGAGCGCCCTGAAGAAGTTACGGATATGCAACGAAGCGTTAAGGGTCAAGTTTTTAGCTCCACTTTTGATTTGCCCGCCAATAACCACATAAGGATCGCTGAATTAGTCTTAGAAAGGGCTAAAAGGCGAGTGGAAATGGGCAAAGATGTGGTGGTTTTATTGGATTCTATCACCCGTTTAGCCAGAGCGTATAACGCCGTAACGCCCTCAAGCGGTAAGGTTTTAAGTGGGGGCGTGGATGCGAACGCCTTGCACAGGCCCAAACGCTTTTTTGGGGCCGCAAGGAATATTGAAGAAGGCGGGAGCTTGACGATTATCGCTACGGCGTTGATTGAAACGGGATCTAGAATGGATGAGGTGATTTTTGAAGAATTTAAAGGCACCGGGAATAGCGAAATCGTTTTAGCGAGAAATATTGCAGACAGGCGCATTTACCCGGCCTTTGATATTTTAAAATCCGGCACACGAAAAGACAATATCTTGCTTGGCAAAGACCGCTTGACTAAAGTGTGGGTTTTAAGGAATGTGATGCAACAAATGGACGACATAGAAGCCTTAAGCTTTGTGTATTCTAAAATGCAACAAACTAAGGACAATGAAGAATTTTTAAATTTAATGAATGAAAAATAAAATCCCTCATTAAAAACCCATTAAATTAAAAATAGTGTCATGAAAATAGGCGTTTTTGATAGCGGTGTGGGAGGGTTTAGCGTTTTAAAAAGCCTTTTAAAAGCGCGATTGTTTGATGAGATCATCTATTATGGCGATAGCGCTAGAGTGCCTTATGGCACTAAAGACCCCACCACGATCAAGCAATTTGGCTTAGAGGCTTTGGATTTTTTCAAACCGCATGAGATTGAATTATTGATTGTGGCATGCAACACAGCGAGCGCTCTGGCTTTAGAAGAGATGCAAAAGCATTCCAAAATCCCTATTGTGGGCGTGATTGAGCCAAGCATTTTAGCGATCAAGCAACAAGTAAAAGATAAAAACGCCCCTATTTTGGTGCTAGGGACAAAAGCGACGATTCAATCCAACGCCTATGATAACGCCCTGAAACAACAAGGCTATTTGAACGTTTCGCATTTAGCCACTTCTCTTTTTGTGCCTTTGATTGAAGAAAGTATTTTAGAGGGCGAATTGTTAGAAACTTGCATGCGTTATTATTTCACTCCCTTAAAGATTTTACCTGAAGTGATCATTTTAGGCTGCACGCATTTTCCCTTAATCGCTCACCAAATTGAGGGCTATTTCATGGGGCATTTTGCCCTTCCAACGCCCCCCCTACTCATCCATTCGGGCGATGCTATTGTAGAATATTTGCAACAAAAATACGCCCTTAAAAACAATGCGTGCGCATTCCCTAAAGTGGAATTTCATGCGAGCGGCGATGTGATCTGGCTAGAAAAACAAGCTAAAGAATGGCTCAAATTGTAACGCTAATAAAATAACTCAATTCCAAAAAGGGGCTATAGCTCACATTATAAAGGGTATTGTGTTGGTTATAAAAAGCGCTTTAGAGAGATTTATGGAAGCGTTTTGAAAAAGCGTTTTGAAGCGAAATGTCTGATGGTTATCTTTGGAAATGAATTGCCTATCTATAGACTTGCAAAATAGCGCTAAAGATATTGTTCTTATCGCTTCGCAAATTCTCAAAGAAAGACTTTTTACCCATAAAAATAAGATTTTCTTTTGCCCTAGAAATAGCTACATTCAAGCGTTTAGAATCTAGCAAGAAAGAAAGATTACCACAAGTTTTCACGGTGGAATAAATAATAATATCTGCCTCCTCGCCTTGAAAGGCATCCACAGTGTCTATTTTGAGCTCATCAAAATTCTTGAAGCCGTATTTTTCCACTTCTGATCGCAAGCATCTTTTTTGGGCATTATAAGGTGTGATAATTCCTATGGTTTTTCTGATTTTTCTTTGATTAAGAGCACGATTGATTTGCTCTAAAAACTCTATGATTTTTTGAACTTGATCTTTGTTATAGCTACTTGTTTTTTCTAGTTGATGCTCTCTTTATAACCCCTAATTAATTCCGCATTATAGCACGAACCCACTAGCACAATCAAATTTAATTTTAAGCAAAGGGTTAAGTTTTTTTGGGGTAGGAAATATCCATGCAGACTTTAAAGAACAAAGCTTTTCGTTAATGTCTGTCGGGATATTTTAAGTTAAAAAACCCCTTGCTTTTAGCAAGGGGTGGTTTTTGCGTTTTTGGTATTCCTTAATCCTTTAAGATTTTTGGAAACCACCTTTTGTATTAACATTTTTGATTCCATGCTCCGCATTTTCCCCCGCCAAGCAGTAATATCCTGTAGAAAATGCATTGGCTAAAAATTGCGTAAAGCCAGACTTAACGTCTTTTACAGCATTGTTCAACTTGGTGGAAAACTTGAACGAATCAGAATAATCTTTCATATTCTTCTGGTTGAAGCCAATTTTATCATACTCTGACAAAGGAACGCTTCCCACATTATGTGCAACTATCTTATCATTCACGAGCTTGAGCCACTCAGGGTTTTTTTGCGTTAGCATGCCGGTCGCTTTTTCATTGATTGCTCCATTTTGGATATTGCTATTAATGCGTATGTGGCTGTTAGTAGCGTAATTGTCTAGTTTCGCTGACAAACTAGCAGGCACTTTTTTTGCACTTTCAGCCCATAGATTCATGGGATTGTGTTTTGTAGAATCTTTGAGCTTGTCTATCGTTTGCTCTAGATTGCCAAAGAAACCTGCTTTAGCTTCTGACACCGCTTGACTGAGATTGTCAATTTTCTGAGCCAATTTTTGATTCCTTGAAAGCCCTACCTTACTGAGATCATCAACTTTATCATGCCTTTTCAAAGGGAAAGGTCCGCCGAGATCATCAATCGTAGCATAAATGGGTTCAGGGCTAACTGATCGCCCTACCTTACTGAGATCATCAACTTTATCATGCCTTTTCAAAGGGAAGCCCGCTTGCCCTACACCACCCAAACCACTTGCTGCTTGATTGAGTTGGTCAATTTTTTGAGTTACCTTTTTAGCAACTTGAGTATAAATGGGTTCTTCAGGGCTAGCTACTTGTCCTGTTTTCTTTTTATTAACTTTAGCATAAATGGGTTCTGTGCTGTTTTTGAGACCATTATTATTGTTATTGAAATTTTTAAATTTCTCATTCAATTCTTTCTTGATATCCGAAAAATTTTTGGCGAGAGCTGTGGCCTCTATTCCAGATAATCCATTACCGACTAGGGTTCCGTTCACACCATTCTTAACGGATTGGTATATTTCAGATTTTTTTCCAGCATTGAGACTTTCATTTTTTTGAGCTTGTTGAGCCAATTGCTCCTTTGAGAAGTTTTTGAGATCGGCTAACGCTTGCTCTACCCCACTGAAATCACCCGTTGCTTTAGCCACTGATACCGCTTGATTGAGATTGTCAACTTTATCCGTTATCTTTTGATTGATGATCACATCTTTAATGGAATTTTCAAGGTCGCTTTTTGCTTGCGTTACCTTGCTGAAATCCTTATTTTTGCCATTTTTGAAGTCATTCAAAGCTGCATTAAGGTTTTCAACTTTTGAAATCCATTCTGGATTGATACCTAAATCTTTCACCGAGCCTTTAAGGGCTTTTAGTGTTTCTTCTGCCTTGCTGAAATCCTTATTTTTGCCATTTTTGAAGTCATCAAAAGATTTACTAAAGTCTTTCAAATCCTTGTTGATATTTTCAAGTTTATCAGACAATTCCCTTTTGATGCCTTTAAGATCTTGAGCGTAAGTGATTGCTCTTGCATCCCTATTAGCCTCTTTATTGATCAACGCAAAAATCTCATCTTTTTGGCTGTTAGCTTGAGCTTTTGCTTCCATTTTATTTTTGTTGCCGCTTTTGCTCTCCAAATTTTTCGCTACATCTTTCTCCAAACGCTCTCGTTTCTTTAGAGATTTTTCAAGATCTTTCTGAGCTTGTTTCACCTCGTCATAGTTGCCTGTGTTTTTAGCTTCAGCTACAGCTTTATTGAAGTTTAAAGCTTTTCCAACCAATTCTTTGTTGCTGCTCAAAAAATCTTTGACAAGCTTATTAGCTTCTTGTGGGGACAATCCTTTAGCGATTAGTTTATCCTCTAAATCCCGCCTTACGACACTATTGATAACGAGATTATTTAAATTAGGCAAATTAAAGACAGCTACCTTGCTAAAGCCTGCTTCTAAATGGGAAACGCCATTCGTAACGCCTACACCCTTATTGGGACTCTTGGAGGCGTTGGTGTATTTGAAATTAGAATAATTAACAAACATCACGCCATCATGTTTTAGGTTACCTTGAAGAGTGACATTTTTCTCCCTATCTAAAGCTTTATCTGCTTTTTTCCCATAATCTTTGAGAGTGTAGCTCAAATCCCCCTTACCAAACTCAGTAATTAAAGCTGAATGTTTTGGGTCTTTTTTAGAAACAAAAGCAATACGATCATTCCCTAGGGCGTCTAAATAAGGCTTAGAGTCTTTTTGGAAATCCTTAATCTCAGTTTGGAATTTTTCTTTCTCTTTCTCGCTCAAGTTGTCTAATTTAGCATTGTTTTGTGCAAGAAATTCCATGAAATCTATTTTGTTTAGGATCTCTTCTTGACTCAATGCTCGTTGTGAGCCTGTGCGTTGGTCTTCTTTGTAGAGATAAAAACTAGGGTTGTTAATCCCTTTCTCACCACCTGCTATGACTAAGCCACTGCCGTTTTTCATATGCACATTAATTATTGTAGCCACATTGTTACCTTGTTGGTCTTTATAACCAACGGTGGCGTTCCAATCGTGTCTGTCTCCAAAACCACCATTGCCCGCATACAATAATGAAACTTTTTCAGGTTCTATGCCATTATGACTCCCCATTAACACAGAAGACAGAGCGTTATTGTGAATCAATAATTGATTGAACTTGTAATTGGGATCAATGTCGGCGACGCCCTCAACATCTAACATTTCCATATCGCCAAGAGTGAATTTAGAAAAATTACCCCTTTCATCAAGCAAATCCCTAGATTCAGGCGGTAAGCCTTGTATGTCGGTGGTGGTAGTGGCTATATCTGGTTGGACATGGGGAACTGGTTCTTGATTGATTGCTTCTTTGACATCAGAAGATTGTTTTTTGTCAAATATAAATGATAAAAAAATATCCAACCAATCCCCACCACTAGGCCCTCCATTTTTTTCTGCTTCTTGCCTTTCTTTCAAGGATTCATCAAACATGCCCATGAACTTTTGATCCGTTCGGATTTGATGCCCTATGATGATTCCTGCAAAAGATTGTTTGGCAGATTTCAAAAACTCTGCTTTTTCTTTATCATCAGGGATAGGGGGTTGTATGATATTTTCCATAAAATTTCGGATCGATCGGGTGTTGATTTTAGACGGATCGTTTTGATGGGACACCCAACTTGTGAAAATTCGGTAACGCTGATCCCCAAATTTCTGAAAGCTCTTTGTGGAAGATTCTACATCAATGAGATTGTCTTTGTTGATTAGTTCATTGCTCTTATTGATAAAGTCTGAAAAATACTGATTCTTTTTGGTAGGATTTTTGATCGCTTTATTGGAGTATTCTTCCCTTAATTGCGAGATTCCATCAAAAGCCTGCCTGTTATCCCTATCGTTCTTATCAACGATTGGTTTTTGATCAGGATCGTATGAAGCGACAGCGTTATCAACTTTAAGAAAAGCTACTTGAAGATTATTGATAAATTGCTGCGGGTTAAAAGCCGCTTCGGTTTGTGGTTGTTGATCAATAGTTTCGTTAGTCATTGTTTCTCCTTCTAACCTAGTTTCATACCTATCGGTATGGTATCAAAGACTGCTAAAAAGCGCTACACACTTTGAGTAGTCAATTCATGTCTTTGAACATTATCACTATACCATAATATTTAGAATATTTGGCATTTTTTCATTAATATTGAAAAAAGTCCGATCGTTGCAGGCGTCTAAAGGCTAGGACGATTCACATTTTTACCCACAATTAACAAAAATTTGCTAGAATGGAGAAATTTTAAGAAGAAAAAAAACTAAGAAATGAGCCTTTTTGAAGAAATCAAATGCAACGCTAAAGATGGTTGGAGAAATGGTTGGACAAGGTGGGCGCATGAAGCGTTCTAAAAATAGTTTGGTTTGTGTGTGTCATACTTACCATTAAGTATTATTTGCAATTAAGCGTTTGTGATCCACATTGGGAAATAAAATGGAAAACAAATCAATAGGACAGATTTTCAAAGAGAGTCTCAAAAAAAGTTTCTTTAGTGGTCTATGGAGTTGCTTAAAATGGAGCTTTATTCTCACCCTGATCAGCTTGGGTTTGTTTTTGCTTGTTTTTAGGTTTCAACCTGAGACGATTAAAAAATACATCAAAGATCCTAAAGATCTACAATTCTACAACGACTTGAGAAAGAAAAAAGGTTGGGACAAGTAGGTTTATTGTTTCTAAATTGTGTCAATTGTCAAACAAAAGTGTCGGTTTTTATTTGAATCAAAAAGGATACACGCAAGACCAGTTAATCTAGTGGTGCTTGCGTGAAAGTGTAAAAATATTTTTTTGGTATGGTATAATAACACCATTATTTCAATCTAATCTGAAAGGAAACGCATGAAATTTTTTACAAGAATCACTGACAGCTACAAGAAAGTTGTAGTAACTTTAGGGCTAGCGATAACGACCAATCCTTTAATGGCGGTCAGCAATCCTACAACAGGCATTACTGAGACTAAATCTTTGGTTGTTCAGATCATTTCTGTTTTAGCGATCGTAGGTGGTTGCGCTCTAGGGGTCAAAGGCATAGCAGATATTTGGAAAATCTCTGATGACATCAAAAGAGGTCAAGCGACTGTTTTTGCTTACGCGCAGCCCATAGCTATGTTAGCGGTGGCGGGTGGCATTATCTATTTGAGCACTAAGTTTGGCTTCAATATTGGCGAAGGCGGAGGAGCTAGCTAAATTGATCAATAATAATAGTAATAAAAAACTGAGAGGCTTTTTTTTGAAAGTTCTCTTAAGTCTCGTTGTTTTCAGTTCGTATGGGTCAGCCAATGATGACAAAGAAGCCAAAAAAGAAGCGCTAGAAAAAGAAAAAAACACTCCTAGTGGGCGTGTTTATACGAATTTAGATTTTGATAGTTTTAAAGCGACTATCAAAAATTTGAAAGACAAGAAAGTAACTTTCAAAGAAGTCAATCCCGATATTATCAAAGATGAAGTTTTTGACTTCGTGATTGTCAATAGAGTCCTTAAAAAAATAAAGGATTTGAAGCATTACGATCCAGTTATTGAAAAAATCTTTGATGAAAAGGGTAAAGAAATGGGATTGAATGTAGAATTACAGATCAATCCTGAAGTGAAAGACTTTTTTACTTTCAAAAGCATCAGCACGACCAACAAACAACGCTGCTTTCTATCATTGCACGGAGAAACAAGAGAAATTTTATGCGATGATAAGCTATATAATGTTTTATTGGCCGTATTCAATTCTTATGATCCTAATGATCTTTTGAAACATATTAGCACCATAGAGTCTCTCAAAAAAATCTTTTATACGATTACATGTGAAGCGGTATATCTATAAATAGAGGGGTGTTTGTGGCAAGCAAACAAGCTGACGAACAAAAAAAGCTAATCATAGAGCAAGAGGTTCAAAAGCGGCAGTTTCAAAAAATAGAAGAGCTTAAAGCAGACATGCAAAAGGGTGTCAATCCCTTTTTTAAAGTCTTGTTTGATGGGGGAATAGGTTGTTTGGTTTCCCTGAAACTTTTATTTATTCCTCTATATTTATATTGTTTGTAACAGTTGTATTATCTGTTATTCTTTTTCAAGCCTATGAACCTGTTTTGATTGTGGCGATTGTTATTGTGCTTGTAGCTCTTGGATTCAAGAAAGATTATAGGCTTTATCAAAGAATGGAGCGAGCGATGAAATTTAAAAAACCTTTTTTGTTTAAGGGCGTGAAAAACAAAGCATTCATGAGCATTTTTTCCATGAAGCCTAGTAAAGAAATGGCGAATGACATCCACTTAAATCCAAACAGAGAAGACAGACTTGTGAGCGCTGCAAATTCCTATCTAGCGAATAACTATGAATGTTTTTTAGATGATGGGGTGATCCTTACTAACAACTATTCTCTTTTAGGCACAATCAAATTGGGGGGCATTGATTTTTTAACCACTTCCAAAAAAGATCTCATAGAGTTACACGCTTCTATTTATAGCGTTTTTAGGAATTTTGTTACCCCTGAATTCAAATTTTATTTTCACACTATTAAAAAGAAAATCGTTATTGATGAAACCAATAGGGATTATGGTCTTATTTTTTCTAATGATTTCATGCGAGCCTATAATGAGAAGCAAAAGAGAGAAAGTTTTTATGATATTAGTTTTTATCTCACCATAGAGCAAGATTTATTAGACACTCTCAATGAACCCGTGATGAATAAAAAGCATTTTGCAGACAATAATTTTGAAGAGTTTCAAAGGATTATTAGAGCCAAGCTTGAAAACTTCAAGGATAGGATAGAGCTCATAGAAGAGCTACTGAGTAAATACCACCCCATTAGATTAAAAGAATACACCAAAGATGGCATTATTTACTCCAAACAATGCGAATTTTACAATTTCCTTGTGGGAATGAATGAAGCCCCTTTTATTTGCAACCGAAAAGACTTGTATCTCAAAGAAAAAATGCATGGTGGGGTGAAAGAAGTTTATTTTGCTAATAAGCATGGAAAAATCTTGAATGATGACTTGAGTGAAAAATATTTTAGCGCTATTGAAATTAGTGAATACGCCCCTAAATCACAGAGCGATTTGTTTGATAAAATCAACGCTCTAGACAGCGAATTTATCTTTATGCATGCTTATTCGCCTAAAAACTCACAGGTTTTAAAGGACAAACTAGCTTTCACCTCTAGAAGAATTATTATTAGTGGAGGCTCCAAAGAGCAAGGCATGACTTTGGGTTGTTTGAGCGAATTAGTGGGTAATGGTGATATTACGCTAGGCAGTTATGGTAATTCTTTAGTGCTGTTTGCTGATAGCTTTGAAAAAATGAAACAAAGCGTTAAAGAATGCGTCTCTAGTCTTAACGCTAAAGGTTTTTTAGCCAACGCAGCGACTTTCTCTATGGAAAATTACTTTTTTGCCAAACATTGCTCTTTTATCACGCTTCCTTTTATTTTTGATGTAACTTCTAATAATTTTGCTGATTTCATAGCGATGAGAGCGATGAGTTTTGATGGCAAAGAAGAGAATAACGCTTGGGGTAATAGCGTGATAACGCTAAAAAGCGAGATCAATTCGCCTTTTTATTTGAACTTCCACATGCCCACTGATTTTGGTTCAGCGTCAGCAGGACACACTTTGATACTTGGCTCAACCGGTTCAGGTAAGACAGTGTTTATGTCCATGACTCTAAACGCTATGGGGCAATTTGCCTATAATTTTCCTGCTAATGTCAGTAAAGACAAGCAAAAGCTCACTATGGTCTATATGGATAAAGATTATGGCGCTTATGGGAATATTGTCGCAATGGGTGGGGAGTATGTCAAGATTGAGCTAGGGACAGATACAGGATTAAATCCTTTTGCTTGGGCGGCTTGCGTGCAAAAAACAGATGCAACAATGGAGCAAAAACAAACGGCTATTTCTGTTGTCAAAGAGCTTGTGAAAAACCTAGCAACCAAAAGCGATGAAAAAGATGAAAATGGCAACAGCATCTCTTTTAGCCTAGCAGATTCTAATACGCTTGCAGCGGCAGTAACCAACCTTATCACAGGAGATATGAACCTAGATTATCCCATCACTCAACTTATTAATGCTTTCGGGAAAGACCACAACGATCCTAATGGGCTTGTCGCGCGATTAGCGCCTTTTTGCAAATCAACCAATGGTGAATTTCAATGGCTTTTTGATAATAAAGCAACAGATCGCTTAGATTTTTCAAAAACGATTATTGGCGTTGATGGGTCAAGTTTCTTAGATAATAATGATGTTTCACCCTTTATTTGTTTTTACCTTTTCGCTCGTATCCAAGAAGCAATGGATGGGCGTAGATTTGTCTTAGATATTGATGAAGCGTGGAAATATTTAAGCGATCCAAAGGTCGCTTATTTTGTGAGAGACATGCTAAAAACTGCAAGGAAAAGAAACGCTATTGTTAGACTTGCGACTCAAAGCATCACTGATCTTTTGGCTTGCCCTATTGCTGATACGATTAGAGAACAATGCCCTACAAAGATTTTTTTGAGAAACGATGGGGGCAATCTTTCTGATTACCAAAGATTAGCTAATGTTACAGAAAAAGAATTTGAAATCATCACTAAGGGGCTGGATAGGAAAATTCTCTACAAACAGGATGGAAGCCCTAGCGTTATCGCTAGTTTTAATTTGAGAGGCATTCCTAAAGAATATTTGAAAATTTTATCCACAGATACTGTATTTGTCAAAGAAATTGACAAGATTGTCCAAAACCATAGTATCATAGATAAATATCAGGCCTTGAGGCAAATGTATCAACAAATAAAGGAGTATTAAAATGAAACAAAGTTTGCGCGAACAAAAATTATTGAAAATTTTGGAAAATGATGTCTTGACGATTTTGGATAGTTTTTCTAATTACCTTTTTGAACTGAGAGAAGAATTGGACTTCATAGAAGAAGAAATGGAAGGTGAAATCACTGAACAAAACCTTACCGCTCTTTATGATTTTTCTAATTTCTTAGAAGACCATGTCAATGTGTTTTATGAGAATGTTTTGAATATAGATGATGTCAAAACAGAACACCTTTATTCAGGTCTCATAGATAGTCTTAACGCTAATCTTCACTTTGTCAAGTCATTTCTCAGTAATCAGGATTTAGACTTCCGCTTTTTTAAAGAAATAAACGAAGGGCAAGATCCCCAAAAAACATTATCAAGATTAATTCCTCTTCAAAGTGGGAAAAATGATGCAAGCTCGTTTAAAGCCAATAATTCTTTTGTCTCATTAGTTTATGTTTATGCTTACTTCATGCTAGAAACTATCAGGCAGTCGTATAGGATTCTCAGATTACTAGAAAAACCTATCAATAACAACATAAGCGAGGACATGCAGAGCGATATAGAGAATTTTTTGTTCAAGCGAATTTTTTAGAATACTATGTTCAGAACAAAATATACCCAACCAATCATGCCTATGACTTCACGCATTTGATCATGGACTCCATTATTCCTAATTGGATTCAAACTGATATGAGCGTTGAAGCTAAAAAGAAAGAGCTTTTTGAAAAATATTTTCAAAACATTGATGAAGTAACAAACAAAATGCTCGATCAAGAAAATCAAAACAAAAACAGCGATTGAGTCGTGTTAATGCGCTAGAATAATGCTAAAAATAAGAATAAAGGAGTCAAAAGTATGAAAACGAATTTTTATAAAATTAAATCACTATTTGCTTGGTGTCTTATCATTGGCATGTTTAACGCTCCGCTTAGTGCTGACCAAAACACGGATATAAAAGATATTAGTCCTGAAGATATGGCGCTAAATAGCGTGGGGCTTGTTTCTAGAGATCAGCTAAAAATAGAGATCCCTAAAGAAACCCTAGAGCAAAAAGTGGCCATACTCAATGACTATAATGATAAGAATGTTAATATCAAGTTTGACGACATAAGTTTAGGGAGTTTCCAACCTAATGATAATCTAGGTATCAATGCGATGTGGGGTATTCAAAATCTTCTCATGAGCCAAATGATGGGCGATTACGGTCCAAACAATCCTTTCATGTATGGTTATGCACCAACATATTCAGATTCATCGTTTTTACCACCAAGCTTAGGAGGGTATTAACATGGCAGGTACACAAGCTATATATGAATCATCTTCTGCAGGATTCTTATCGCAAGTCTCCTCAATCATCTCAAGCACAAGTGGTGTCGCAGGGCCATTTGCAGGAATAGTAGCGGGCGCTATGACAGCAGCGATTATTCCTATTGTTGTGGGATTTACTAATCCGCAAATGACCGCTATCATGACCCAATACAATCAAAGCATCGCTGAAGCTGTAAGCGTGCCTATGAAAGCCGCTAACCAACAATACAACCAATTGTATCAAGGTTTTAACGATCAAAGCATGGCTGTGGGGAACAATATCTTAAATATCAGCAAATTAACAGGGGAATTTAACGCGCAAGGCAACACGCAAAGCGCGCAAATTAGTGCTGTCAATAGTCAGATTGCAAGCATTTTAGCGAGTAACACTACCCCTAAAAATCCTAGCGCTATTGAAGCTTATGCGACGAATCAAATCGCTGTTCCTAGCGTGCCAACAACGGTTGAAATAATGAGCGGTATATTAGGCAATATTACAAGCGCAGCACCAAAATACGCCCTAGCTCTACAAGAGCAACTGCGTTCTCAAGCAAGCAACAGCTCAATGAATGATACAGCCGATTCCCTTGATAGCTGTACCGCTTTAGGCGCGCTTGTTGGCTCATCAAAAGTGTTTTTCAGTTGCATGCAAATTTCTATGACTCCTATGAGTGTTTCTATGCCCACTGTTTATGCCAAATACCAAGCGTTAGCCACTAATGCCCTAACTTCAGGCGTTAATCCTATGACCACCCCTGCATGCCCTATTGGGGACAAAGTTCTTGCCGTTTATTGCTATGCTGAAAAAGTAGCAGAAATTTTGAGAGAATACTATATAGAATTTGTGAAAAACAATACCAATTTGTTGCAGAACGCTTCTCAAATGATACTCGGTCAATCAGGATTAGCTACTAGCACCTATGACACTCAAGCGATTTCTAACATAAGTTCGCTATATAATTACAATATAGTGGCGAATAAATCTTTTTTGAAATCGCATTTGACTTACCTTGATTACATCAAAGACAAGCTTAAGGGGCAAAAAGATAGCTACTTAACAGAAAGGGTGCAAACTAAAATAATCGTGAAGTGAGGAAAGAGATGTGAAATGTTTTTTAAGCATATTTTCTTTCTTGACTTTTTGTGGCTTGCCCTTGAATGGTGCAGGGGCAGTAATAACGCTTGAACCTGCCTTAAAAGCCATTCAGGCGGACGCACAAGCCAAACAAAAAACCGCTCAAGCCGAATTGAAAGCCATAGAGGCTCAGTCTAGTGCCAAAGAAAAAGCCATTCAAGCGCAGATAGAGGGAGAATTGAGGACTCAGCTTGCAACCATGAGCGCTATGTTAAAAGGAGCTAATGGCGTTATTAATGGTGTCAATGGCATGACAGGGGGTTTTTTTGCAGGTTCAGACATCTTGCTTGGCGTCATGCAAGGGTATTCAAGCGCGCTTAGCGCATTGGGGGGGAATGTCAAAATAATCGTGGAAAAACAAAAAATTAATACCCAAACAGAAATCCAAAACATGCAAATCGCGCTCCAAAAAAATAACGAAATAATCAAGCTCAAAATGAATCAGCAAAACGCTCTCTTAGAAGCGTTAAAAAACAGCTTTGAACCGAGCGTTACTCTAAAAACACAAATGGAAATGCTTTCTCAAGCTCTAGGAAGTTCTTCTGATAACGCTAAATACATCGCTTACAATACGATCGGCATCAAGGCGTTTGAAGAAACCTTAGAAGGTTTTGAAACATGGTTGAAAGAGGCTATGAAAAAAGCGACCCTTATTGACTATAATTCCCTAACAGGTCAGGCTTTGTTTCAAAGCGCCATCTATGCGCCTGCTCTTAGTTTTTTTTCAAGCATGGGCACACCATTTGGAATCATTGAAACATTCACTCTAGCGCCCACAAAATGCCCCTATCTTGATGGGCTAAAAATTTCAGCATGCCTTATGGGGCAGGTTATTCAGAATTACAGAATGATTGTAGCCCTTATTCAAAATAAACTGAGTGATGCAGATTTTCAAAATATCGCTTATTTGAATGGGATTAATGAAGAAATCAAAACCTTAAAAGGATCAGTAGATTTGAACGCGCTCATAGAAGCTGCTATCTTAAACGCAGAAAATCATTTAAACTATATAGAAAATCTTGAAAAAAAAGCCGACCTTTGGGAAGAACAACTGAAATTAGAGAGAGAAACGACAGCAAGAAACATTGCTAACTCTAAAGTTATTGTCAAATGAAAACACTCGTGAAAAATACCATATTTTCTTTTTTGCTATTGTCTGTTTTGATGGCAGAAGATATAACAAGCGGCTTAAAGCAACTGGATAGCACCTACCAAGAGACCAACCAACAAGCGCTCAAAAACTTAGATGAGATTTTTTCAACCACTAGCCCTAGCGCTAATGATAAAATGGGTGAAGAAGATGCTCTAAACATCAAAAAAGCGGCCATGGCTTTGAGAGGAGATTTAGCGTTATTGAAAGCCAATTTTGAAGCGAATGAGTTATTTTTCATCTCAGAAGATGTGATTTTTAAGACTTATATGTCTAGCCCTGAACTTTTATTGACCTATATGAAAATCAATCCCTTAGACCAAAAGACTGCTGAGCAGCAATGCGGAATATCCGATAAAATTTTAGTTCTTTATTGTGAGGGGAAGCTGAAAATCGAGCAAGAAAAACAAAATATAAGAGAGCGTTTAGAAACTTCTCTAAAGGCGTATCAGAGCAACATTGGAGGTACAGCTTCTTTAATCACTGCTTCACAGACGCTTGTAGAAAGCCTAAAGAATAAAAATTTCATCAAAGGAATCAGAAAGCTTATGTTAGCTCATAACAAGGTCTTTTTAAATTATTTAGAGGAGTTGGACGCATTAGAAAGATCCCTAGAACAAAGCAAGCGACAATACCTACAAGAAAGGCAATCAAGTAAGATCATTGTCAAATGATTTTCTGAGATGACAAGCTATGATTTCTCATTTTTGGGATTTGTTTCTCTAAGTTGTTTTTTGAGCTAATAATTTGGATCGCTATTTTTTTCCATGAGCGATGCTTTGTTCTATTTGATTAATGACGCTATTGGGCAGTTCGGATTTAGAGCGATTGTTTGAGAATGTTGCATCTTTTGTTTCATTTTCTTTTGCATCAGTAGCTCCAAACTCGCTTGCATTTGTAGTATCTTGGTAGTTATTTTCTTGCTCCATTTCTTTTTTTCTCTTCTCACAAATAGCACACGAAGCTATAAGAAAGGTTCTATTGTTGTTATTAAGAGCGAGTTTTAAACCACTCAGGTGTTGTCTAGAAAACTTGTTATTTTCTGTCTCTATTTCTTGAATTTTTTCTAATAAGGGGGCAAGAATTTTTTGATCCTTGATGTCTTTGATCAAACACTTTCTTAACCCATCATAATCGTTGCTTGAAATAATACATTTATTGATAACGATTTCAATTTCAGGCGTTCTCCACTCATCAGGCACAAGCGGAGCAGCAGGTTTCACAAAAGCTTCATTCACCTTATTGATCATCTCATCAAAATTATCATCTTTATTAGATTTGGTTTCAGTGGAAGAATTGCCATTAGGGTTGTCATTCAAAGGGTTAGCGTTAGTTTCGTTTAATTCTTGCAATCCTCTGTGCTTAGCCGCTTTTTTTTGAACAGAAGAGTTATTCTTTTTTTCAAACGCTTCAATATTCTTTTGAATTTGCTCTACCCTCGCCCTATCATTCCGTAATTTTTCTCTCAAAGCGTTAGTGGCGAATTCTTTTTCCTCTTTTGTAATTTCTTTGTCGTCATGTCTTTGATAGAGTGTTTTGATTTTTTTAAAACCTAAAGCCACTAATTCTTTGTATTCACTCGGTAATAATGCTGTATTGATAGCGTTTAAGCCCCCATAAATAACTAAAGAATAAAGAGCGACAGAACCTAATTTTTTGAAGATACTTTTCAAGAGCGTCTCCTTTCCTATTCAAAGGGGTTATTCTTGGCAACATTGTTCCGGTATGCAGAAACCACTGTTTTGAAGAAATTAAATATCTTGTAGTGTTCTTTTTGCATAGTTGTTTTGTCGCTCATCATAGGATCGCTATCTACGAAGATATTATATTCATTAGTCTTTTTTAATATAGATTTTTTGGATTGGGTATCAAAATTGAAGCTGTCTAAAACCAACAAACACAATTTTTGTTTTTGAGCGAAACTCAATTTTTGGTTGGTGAAGTTTTTAGTCAAAGTATTCAATTCCACATCATCTTTGACATTTTTCAACAAGTTAGAAAAAGCTTCATAGCCCCTTAAGTATTTCTCATTGATCTTATCAATCGCCATGCTAAACGCCAAGCGTTCCGAGTTAAAAATAAGCGTGTTGGTGGCTTTTTGAGCAATATCTTTTGCTTTGGAGTCAAATTTGTTTCTTTCAAGCTGCAAGTAATAATCTATATTATCCAATTCTTTTCTGCTCAATAAATTAGAAATGTTATTGGAATATTCTTCAATCGCTTGCTTGTAAGATAAAGCTAATCGGCTCGCTTTTTTGTTTTGCTCTTCATCTAAAGAAAACACACCCATTTGAAGCAAAGCCTGAGCCTTATCTTTAGTGGTAGCGGTAGTTTTTTTAAAAATACTGCTCGTTTTCACTTGGGGGTAGTAATAACTCAAACGCTCCTTATCTTCTTTGGTGAATGTTTCTTGGTTTAAAACATAGGCATAAGGGTTAGGAAGAAGTTTCTTGTAAAGAGGGTTATCTTTTAAGGCTTGCTCTAGATCACCATAAGCCTTTGACTTAGCAGTAAGGATTTTACCTCTTGTCTCTTTCTCTAGAGCCTCTTTTTCTTTTTTGTATTTGTTTTCTAAATCTAAAAGGACTTTAGCTCTGTAATCCACAAGCTCTTTGATTTTTTGTTTTCTAAAAACCAAGTCTTCTAAGAAATCATGCGTATTGTTTAAGAGCTTCTTGCGAGCTTTAAGAGCGTCTTCTTTTGCGGCCACTTCTTCTTGTTCTTTTTTTATCTCGTTGAAAAACGAACCAAACTGCTCCACATTAGCCGACAAAACTCCAAACGCAACCAATGAGCTAAAAACGATTTTTGCAAGCATCTTATAGTTTTTGTAACCTTAAATTTTCAAAAAATACCAACACATTCTACCACAATTTCCACAAAACTATGGATCAAAACTTTTCCATGTCAAAAAGGTAAGTAAAATCTAGGTCTTTGAGTATCAAGTTAATAAAATAATAGCTCATTTTTGAAAAATAATAGATCACATCTGAGCGTGTTTAGCTAGTATTCAAAAAAGTTTTTGATTGGATCAGATTAGGGATTATTGGAATCATAAAAATTCAAAAGGGCTTTTTTCCATTTTTTGGTATAACAATAACATTACCTTTCTTAATATAGTGTTATGTTTTTCTTGCTTGTATGCGGCTTGTTGGTATTTTTTAAGTTTCTCTTAAGGTTATTTTTATACAATGGATTGGTGTTTTTTGGATAGAAACTCCTTTATTCCTTGATAGGTGTTTTCTATTCTTTGTTTGACATTAAATAAACAAATCGTTGGTTTGTGTTATATCACATGTTAGTATCAGCATATTAGGGTATTCTTTGGGATTCTGAGCTAGATTAAGGTGGTTTTGTAAAAGACTTATTGTTTCCTATGCTCCTTTGCTCCTTTATAGGTTCACCGCCTTGAACTAGTTCTTTCAAAACCAAAATGAAACGACCGATTAGCAAATTAAAACAAAACTTTTTACAATTCAAACATTCTTTCAACAAACATTTAGATAAGTACAGCCTTTATTATAGGCTGTTCAATATCAGCTCTATCGTTATAGGTTTTTTAATAGCGCTTTTTTCTTATGGGGCAGGGGTGATTTTAGTTTATCCAATATTATTCTTGTTTGCTCTTATAATAAAACCTAGCTTTTTTTATTACACTACTTATCTTTTGCTACTCGTTTCTCTCAGCATAATAAGCAAATACTATCTCCTAAGCCACGCAAATTTCACAATGAAGCTAATCATGCTTATGACTCAATGGCAAAATTGGTTCTTATGATTCGTTCAAAAATTTCTCAAGACTTGATTTAGAGAAATTTCTTTATTTCCACACATTAGCATAAAACCTTACTGACTAAAAACTAAAATCTTTTTAAGCGCATGCACAAAGCTAGCTTATTTGAAAAAACCAATCGATTTTTGGTATTCAAATCCTAAAACCCCATGATTTTAAATTTAAATGAGCGTTTTTTAAAAATAATTCTGCATCTAGTGTGTTAGCAATTTGTTTTTGATATGGTGGTGGTTTTCCAAATTAATATTGAGAAAAATTTGCTATAATTAGGAGATAGAAACAAAAAGGATACGGCTTGTTTGGTGGCAAAATATTTGATTTGTTTGCGATTGGTGGTTGCTTACCGCTTGATTTCATGAGTAATCTTACCAGTGGATTCAAGAATTTTCTTAGTAGTTTTAGGTATGCTATTGTGAAATGCTTCCTACTAAAACACGCATTAGAGATCCGAACAAGCAATAACTTACACAACCGAAAATAAAAGGACTGAGTATGGGAAAAATTTTAGCTTCTTTGTTGGGTGGCGGAATAAATCTTTTTACAGGTTTATCCAATGATTTGTTTTCTATGATATTAAATTTTTTGTTCTTTCTGATGTTAATGATGGGACTTAATGAAATATTAGGGAAAAAATTCAACTTGCCTATGGACAATATCAAGAATTTTATGGCAGAAGTGCTGAATAATGGATTCGATAGTATCAAAAACATGGGATCTGCTTTGGTTGGTAATGGTTTTGGTAGCAGCAAATCAGACAAAACCACTAATAAAATGAGTGTCTCTCAAGTAAGACTCTAGTGGTGTATTAACTATCTAAAGATGAAATTTTTTCATCTTTCATGCAAAGCTTTGTTTGATCAACAAGGCAATAGATTACTAGCTGAACATTATGATTTTATTACTTAAGACTCCTTTTTGAAAATTGAGTTATCTTGACCCTTTATTTTAGTTGTAACGCATTTTTACGACTGATTTTGCTTTTTAAAAATAATATATAATATTAAAACTTTTTTAAATCGGTTTTTAGGGCTATTTGTGAAAGCGTTTTTTGTAGGTTTTGAAAAATAGATATAAGAGTGATTGAAACAATATTTTATGGTTAAAAAATGGTTTCTTGCTCTTTGAATTATGACCGCTCTGAAATTTTCACACAACAGATATTGTATAATTTCAATATAAACCTTTACGATCTGAACAATCTAAAGAGAAACCAAATCCATTGAAGGGACCAAGAGCGATATGAGTAATAACATGCGAAAACTCTTCTTAATGATTGCCAACTCAAAAGATAAGAAAGAAAAACTTATTAAGAGCTTGCAAGAGAACGAACTTTTAAGCACTGATGAAAAAAAGAAAATCATGGATCAAATAAAAACCATGCATGATTTTTTCAAACAGATGCATACAAACAAGGGAGCGTTAGATAAGGTTCTAAGAAATTACATGAAAGATTATCGCGCTGTTATCAAAAGCATTGGTATTGATAAATTTAAAAAGGTTTATCGTTTGCTTGAGAGTGAGACTATGGAACTGTTGCATGCGATTACGGAGAATCCTAATTTCTTATTCTCCAAATTTGATCGATCAATTCTTGGAATATTTCTGCCTTTCTTCAGCAAGCCCATCATGTTTAAGATGAGTATTAGAGAAATGGACTCGCAAATAGAATTGTATGGCACTAAGCTCCCACTATTGAAATTGTTTGTGATGACAGATGAAGAAGTGAATTTCTATGCTAATCTAAAAACCATTGAACAATATAACGACTATGTTAGGGATTTGCTGATGAAATTTGATCTTGAAAAATACATGAAAGAAAAAGGAGTGCAAAATGCTTGATGTGGAAAACGAACAAAAAATCTCGGTGTAACTAACAAAATTCAGTTTGAAAAGTATTCGTCTCAGGCAGAGACAGGATTAAAAAATGATGAGTGCTTCAACTTACTTGATCGCCTTACTTATCAAGTAAAGCTAACGCCCGTTGGCGTTTCTCTCTACCCTTATACTCTCTCCCTTTTTTCTTCCAATCACTTACCACTGAGCAAACTTCTGATTTGATTGCGTAAGTATTCATTCTCTCTTTCTTCTTGCAACTTCTCCCTAACTTCTTCCTCTCTGGCTTGCATGTTCAAGTTGCCATTCTTAAAAATCTCAGAACTAATCACATTCTGCCTCATTTGATAACCTGCACGATTACTCAAGGTTTCTAAAATTTCTCGTTGGTTATTTTTCCTAGTGGTATATTCTTGTTCCTTGTCTTGCAAGAGAGTTTTGTAATACTGATTGATTTTTTCTAGCTGGGCTTTTTCTCTTGCCACTTCATTGATCACTTGCTTGTTGTTTGCTCCACTCACATCATAGCCATGCAAGTTTTTTGTGTTAGCTCCTAGCATTGGCTGACTCCCTTGCAACACATCAAAGGTCTGTGGTTGTTCTTTGTTGTTAGGATTATCATTGTAGTTACTCGCTATCATCACCACACCCTTTTGATTCAAAGTAGGCTGCAAGTAAAAATCAATGTCAGATCTTGCCCCGTTAGCTTGGAAGTAATTCTTGTATTGAAGGATCTTATTGGCATCGCCTATGAGCGTAATCTTTTTAGAATGATGGACAAGTTTGAAAGTTAGTACAACTTGTTTATTATCCAGCAAATAATCCTTGTAATTTGGCAACTTCACTTGCACCATGAATGGTGTGTCTTTGAGTTTGTCATTTAAGGGGATCTCACTATACTTCTCTATCAGTTCATTATACACAGGCGTATAAACATGGTTCTTTTGTTTCACCACTTTTTTCGCATAGTTACTGCACGCGCTTAAAGTTAAGCACAGAATTGTCGCACCGATTAAAACACTTGCTCTCAGTTTCATTGTTGTTTCTCCTTATCGCTCTTGTTTCTTTGAAGTGAAAAGACCATTGATAAAATTTTTATACCAATAACTTTAATAACTTTATAGATCAAATAGCCCATACCTATGAAGCAAATGTTTTTTAAAACAAAGAGCACCTTGTCGTTAGTGCTACCAATTCCTAAGATATATAGTTCATAAATCGATCTAATTGTTTCTAATCCAAAAAACAAAACCGCACCCACACCAAAGGCATAGTAAAAATACTGAAGTTTTAATTTTGTTTTTAGACTTTCCACTAGCTCTGTGTTTTTGCTAGTTCTTAAAAATACAAAATAGACTGCAAACAAAACAAATATCCCACCCATACACAATCCTAACAGATGCTCTAGTCCCCCTATATATCCTAAGAATGAATGAGCGTATGCTTCCATTATTCTTTGTTTGGCTTGTCCTATCTGCATCAGAAGTTCATACCTTTTTTCTTGCGGTAGCTTTTCTATTTCTATTAGGATATTTTTCAACTCTTCTTGATTCTTTAAAGCTTCGTGAAATCTTTGTTCCCCTAAACTCCCTTTAGGATATAACGAGTCTAGCAAATTTAAGAGATCGTTGCTCTGTGAGTTGCTAGGTGGTGGGGCGTTTAGCGGATTGGATCCATGATGTTCTGTTGTATCGTTCATGAAACTCCTTTCAAGAATTAAATTGAGAACTTATTTTGATATTATACCATTCTCTCTATGAGTTGTGATTGTCTCATCTCTTTGAATTAAGCGCTTCTAAAATTTCATTATTGAGTTACGACTGCTTACTCATCGCTCTTACTTTTTGAGTTGCATCGTGTTTTATCTTGCTTCTTGTTTGAAACAATTCGCTGCTTACATTAATTATAAGGAATCTTTGCTCAACGCCTTGTCCAAAAAGGTTTTTGTTAAAGGTTTTTCAAATACATAGTTTTTACAGAAATTTTGCTATAATTAGGGTTATTTTAAGGAGTTTTTAATGAAAAATCTCTCAAGTTTTACAACCAACAAACCAATAATTAAACAATAAAGCTGTCGCATGTTAGGGAAAAAAAACGAAGAAGTCTTGATTGATGAAAATTTGGTTGGGGGTGTGATAGCCCTTGATAGATTGGCAAAACTCAATAAGGCCAATAGGACTTTCAAAAGGGCTTTTTATCTCTCTATGGCACTCAATGTCGTCGCTGTAACGAGTATTGTGATGATGATGCCTTTGAAGAAAACGGATATATTTGTTTATGGCATTGATCGATACACAGGAGAATTTAAAATTGTCAAACGCTCCGATGCTAGGCAAATTGTCAATTCTGAAGCTGTTGTGGATAGCGCAACTTCAAAATTTGTCTCATTGCTGTTTGGTTATAGTAAAAATTCTTTGAGGGATCGTAAGGATCAACTGATGCAATATTGCGATGTGAGTTTCCAAACCCAAGCAATGAGAATGTTCAATGAAAATATCAGACAATTCGTGGATAAAGTCCGAGCAGAAGCTATCATTAGCTCTAACATACAAAGAGAAAAAGTCAAAAATAGTCCCTTAACGAGATTAACATTTTTCATTACCATCAAAATCACACCTGATACGATGGAAAATTATGAATATATTACTAAAAAACAAGTAACTATTTATTATGATTTTGCTAGAGGTAACTCTTCTCAAGAAAATCTTATCATCAATCCTTTTGGCTTCAAAGTGTTTGACATTCAAATCACGGATTTACAAAACGAACAGACAGTAAGCGAAATTTTGAGAAAGATTAAAGAAGTGGAAGCGAAAAATAAGACATTAGAGAAATAAGAGCATGTTTAATCTTAAAAGGACTTTTTTAATAACGATCATGAGTTTTTTTCTCATTGTTCCCAATTGGTTGAAAGCTATTGATTTGCCCATTGTTTCAAATCTCAAAATTTACCAAACAGTTTATTGCATGCTGATACCGAGTTATGTTTTAACCAACAAGAGTTTTGCAGATATTTTGACAGGCTATACATCTATTGGTGCATCAGGGAGTGGAAAGAGTTCAGGACAGGGTGTGATTGAAGCGCTTAGCACACCATTAGCCACAAGTTTAGCCGCTAGCAATCTGGTGAAATATTTGAATACTTTAGGTCCTTTATGGGGATCGGCGTGGGCAAGTGTTGCTACAGCTATACAAGGTTTTGCTCTAACGCCATCAAGTGGCTGTAATTTTGGTTGGAACGCATTGATAAATAAAAACATAGACGTATCCATGGATAGCGTGCTAGACAATTTGAGCAACAAGATTCAGAATTTTACCAAAGGCGGTGTTGAGGACAATGTGAAAGGCAATATTCTTTTGCAAATAATTGGCTCAATAACCGCTCAAGCTTCTACGAATATTACAGCTGATGGTTTAATTTGGCTGATTGGCAAAGAATTCACTGCAAATAAACTGCAAAACAACACTACAGCCATGCTTGCTTTTGCCGCATTAGAATCTGTTGTCAAAGGAGCGGACGCTGCTGTTCTTCCTGCATATGGTGTAGTCAATCTGCCTGATATTATCATAGGGCAAGGGTCATATCTTGATTTTGTTTCTTACCTGATTTATATTGTTTTTGGGATTTTTGTTTTCATTTCTTTTATGAAATTGAGAGATATTTCAAGTAACATTCAGATTAACATAGGTTTTGAATACATGCGATTTGTTGGGGGGACATTATTCAAAATGGCGATGGTCTCTTTTATCGCCTATGCAGGTTTTGGTTATCTTTATAAAATCTCTTATTCCATTTATTTTGGTTTAGCAGGCGCTTTTGGGCTGAATCAAGTTCTTTTTTGGGCTTTAGATTTAGTGCTGAATTACACTGTTAATTCAATTTTACCTGCAGTAAGAGCTGTTTTTTCTAATGTTGGCAACAACGCTCCTAGTTTGTTACAAGGCTTGCAAGTGGCAGGTATTTCTTTATTCGCCATTTTTATGCAAGTAACTATTATTATGAGAATAAGCACTGTGGTTGTGAAACCTTTGATAGCTGGGGCTTTTAGCGGTATTGTGTTCCCTATTGCGGTATGTTTGATCGTGCTAGATTGGTTCAAAGATTCTATGAAAAACATATTGATATGGTTTATTAATAATTTGTTTATCTTGGTTCTAGCTATTCCTATTTTACTCTTTGGTGTTTTGGCATTATTGGCATTCAATTTGACCATAACGCCCTCTGTTGCTATACAAAACATCAATCAAGGGGGACTGGGTATCGATTCAACTATTGCGAGTTTGATCACTCTATTTATTTTAAAAGGTTTCATAGAGACGATTATTGAGAGTGTCAATGCGATCGTTAATACCATTTTCAGCTCTGTCTCTATGGATGGTAGCAGAATGGATAGAGAAAGAGATGCCTTAATGGTAGGAAGAGTTGGTGGATCTATGTTTAAAGGATAAGCCACTTTATTCTTGTGTTACAATTACAAATATTTTTTAAGAGGAATTGTTGATGGAGCAGGCATTTTTTAAAAAAATTGTTGGCTGTTTCTGTCTTGGTTATTTATTTTTATCTAGCGTAATAGAAGCAGCAGCACCTGACATTAAAAATTTTAATCGTGGTAGGGTGAAAGTGGTGAATAAGAAGATTGCTTATTTGGGAGATGAAAAACCCATCACGATTTGGACTTCATTAGACAATGTTACTGTGATCCAACTTGAAAAAGATGAAACTATTTCTTACATCACAACAGGTTTCAATAAAGGTTGGAATATTGTGCCTAATTCTAATCACATATTCATTCAACCTAAATCGGTAAAAAGTAATCTCATGTTTGAAAAAGAAGCAGTGAATTTTGCCCTAATGACAAGAGATTACCAAGAATTTTTAAAAACAAAAAAACTTATCGTAGATGCGCCTGACCCTAAAGAATTAGAAGAACAAAAAAAAGCTCTAGAAAAAGAAAAAGAAGCTAAAGAACAAGCACAAAAAGCGCAAAAAGATAAAAGAGAAAAAAGAAAGGAGGAGCGTGCAAAAAATAGAGCCAATTTAGAAAATCTCACTAACGCTATGAGTAACCCACAAAATTTGAGCAATAACAAAAATCTTAGCGAATTGATCAAGCAACAGAGAGAAAATGAATTAGACCAAATGGAACGACTAGAGGACATGCAAGAGCAGGCTCAAGCTAACGCGCTCAAACAAATTGAAGAACTCAACAAGAAACAAGCTGAAGAGGCAGTCAGGCAAAGAGCCAAGGATAAAATCAGTATTAAGACAGATAAATCTCAAAAAAGCCCCGAGGATAACTCCGTAGAATTATCTCCTAGCGATAGCGCTTGGAGGACTAATCTTGTTGTGCGGACCAATAAAGCCTTGTATCAATTCATTTTGAGGATAGCTCAAAAAGACAATTTTGCTTCAGCGTATCTAACGGTCAAATTAGAATACCCACAAAGACACGAAGTCTCTAGCGTTATTGAAGAGGAATTAAAAAAGAGAGAAGAAGCAAAGAGGCAGAGAGAATTGATCAAGCAAGAAAATCTCAACACCACAGCCTACATCAATAGAGTAATGATGGCGAGCAATGAACAGATTATCAACAAAGAAAAAATAAGAGAAGAAAAACAAAAAATTATCTTAGATCAAGCAAAGGCGCTAGAGACCCAATATGTGCATAATGCGTTAAAAAGAAACCCTGTGCCTAGAAACTACAATTACTACCAAGCACCTGAAAAACGCTCTAAACATATTATGCCCTCTGAAATTTTTGATGATGGCACATTCACTTATTTTGGTTTCAAAAACATCACTCTCCAACCTGCTATTTTTGTGGTTCAACCTGATGGGAAATTGAGCATGACTGATGCCGCCATTGATCCTAACATGACTAATTCAGGATTGAGATGGTATAGAGTTAATGAAATTGCAGAGAAGTTTAAGCTCATTAAAGACAAAGCCCTTGTAACAGTGATTAATAAAGGCTATGGGAAAAATCCATTGACAAAAAATTACAATATCAAAAACTATGGTGAATTGGAGCGTGTGATTAAAAAGCTCCCTCTTGTCAGAGATAAATAAAAAGGCGTTAAGACATGAATGAAGAAAACGATAAACTTGAAACTTCTAAAAAAGCCCAACAAGATTCACCCCAAGATCTATCTAATGAAGAAGCAACGGAAGCCAATCATTTTGAAGATCTTTTAAAAGAAGAAAGTTCAGACAATCATCTTGACAATTCCACAGAAACTAAAACCCATTTTGATGAAGACAAGCCAGAAGAAACCCAAACTCAAATGGATTCTGGAGGTAATGAAACTTCAGAATCTAGCAATGGCAGTCTAGCAGACAAGTTATTCAAGAAAGCCAGAAAATTAGTTGATGATAAAAGACCTTTCACTCAGCAAAAGAGTTTAGATGAAGAAACCCAAAAACTGAACGAAGAAGATGATCGAGAAAATAATGAGCATCAAGAAGAAACTCAAACGGACTTGATTGATGATGAAACTTCTGAAAAAACCCAACAAGATTCACCCCAAGATCTATCTAATGAAGAAGCAACAGAAGCCAATCATTTTGAAGATCTTTTAAAAGAAGAAAGCTCAGACAATCATCTTGACAACCCCACAGAAAGCTCAGACAATCATCTTGACAACCCCACAGAAACTAAAACCCATTTTGATGAAGACAAGCTAGAAGAAATAACTGACGACTCTAACGATCAAGAGATTATCAAAGGAAGCAAAAAGAAATACATTATTGGTGGCATTGTAGTCGCCGTTCTTATCGTGATTATTTTATTTTCTAGAAGCATTTTTCACTACTTTGTACCTTTGGAAGATAAAAGCTCTCGTTTTAGCAAAGACAGGAATCTTTATGTTAATGATGAAATCCAAATAAGGCAAGAGTATAACCGATTGCTGAAAGAACGGAATGAAAAAGGCAATATGATCGATAAGAATCTTTTCTTCAATGACGATCCCAATAGAACCTTATACAACTATTTGAATATTGCAGAAATTGAGGACAAAAACCCATTGAGAGCCTTTTATGAGTGTATTAGTAATGGTGGCAACTATGAAGAATGTTTGAAGCTTATCAAAGACAAAAAACTTCAAGATCAAATGAAAAAGACTCTAGAGGCTTATAATGATTGCATCAAAAATGCCAAAACTGAAGAAGAAAGGATCAAGTGTTTAGATTTAATCAAAGATGAAAACCTAAAAAAAAGCTTACTAAACCAACAAAAAGTTCAAGTGGCTCTAGATTGTTTGAAAAACGCTAAAACCGATGAAGAACGGAAAGAGTGCCTAAAACTCATAAATGACCCTGAGATTAGAGAGAAATTCCGTAAGGAATTAGAGCTTCAAAAAGAGCTTCAAGAGTATAAGGATTGTATCAAAAACGCCAAAACAGAAGCTGAGAAAAACGAATGCTTGAAAGGCTTGTCTAAAGAAGCTATAGAAAGATTGAAACAACAAGCGCTAGATTGTTTGAAAAACGCTAAAACCGATGAAGAACGAAACGAGTGCTTGAAAAATATTCCCCAAGACTTGCAAAAAGAACTACTAGCTGATATGAGCGTCAAGGCTTACAAGGACTGCGTTTCAAGAGCTAGGAATGAAAAAGAGAAAAAAGAGTGTGAGAAATTGCTCACCCCTGAAGCGAAAAAAAAGTTAGAACAACAGGTTCTAGATTGTTTGAAAAACGCTAAAACCGATGAAGAACGAAAAAAGTGTTTGAAAAATCTCCCTAAAGACTTACAAAGCGATATTTTAGCTAAAGAGAGCCTGAAAGCTTATAAAGACTGTGCATCTCAAGCCAAAACTGAAGCTGAGAAACAAGAATGCGAGAAATTGCTCACGCCCGAAGCGAAAAAACTTTTAGAAGAAGAAGCCAAAGAGAGCGTTAAGGCTTATTTGGATTGCGTATCTCAAGCCAAAACTGAAGCTGAGAAACAAGAATGCGAGAAATTGCTCACGCCTGAAGCGAAAAAAAAGTTAGAAGAAGCTAAAAAGAGCGTTAGAGCTTATTTGGATTGCGTATCTCAAGCCAAAACTGAAGCTGAGAAACAAGAATGCGAGAAATTACTCACGCCTGAAGCGAGGAAACTATTAGAGAATCAAGCGCTAGATTGTTTGAAAAACGCTAAAACCGATGAAGAACGGAAAGAGTGCTTGAAAGATCTCCCTAAAGACTTACAGAAAAAGGTTTTAGCCAAAGAGAGTGTTAGGGTTTATTTGGATTGCGTATCAAAAGCCAAAACTGAAGCTGAGAAAAAAGAGTGTGAGAAATTGCTCACGCCTGAAGCGAGGAAACTATTAGAAGAAGCTAAAGAGAGTGTTAAGGCTTACAAAGACTGCGTATCAAGAGCTAGAAATGAAAAAGAGAAACAAGAATGCGAGAAATTACTCACGCCTGAAGCGAAAAAACTATTAGAAGAATCTAAAAAAAGCGTTAAGGCTTATTTGGATTGCGTATCAAAAGCCAAAAACGAAGCTGAAAGAAAAGAATGCGAGAAATTGCTCACGCCCGAAGCGAGGAAACTATTAGAAGAAGCTAAAGAGAGTGTTAAGGCTTACAAAGACTGCGTATCAAGAGCTAGAAATGAAAAAGAGAAACAAGAATGCGAGAAATTGCTCACGCCTGAAGCGAGGAAACTATTAGAGAATCAAGCGCTAGATTGTTTGAAAAACGCTAAAACCGAAGCTGAGAAAAAAAGGTGTGTCAAAGATCTCCCTAAAGACTTACAGAAAAAGGTTTTAGCCAAAGAGAGTGTTAGGGTTTATTTGGATTGCGTATCAAAAGCCAAAACTGAAGCTGAGAAAAAAGAGTGTGAGAAATTGCTCACGCCTGAAGCGAGGAAACTATTAGAAGAAGCTAAAGAGAGTGTTAAGGCTTACAAAGACTGCGTATCAAGAGCTAGAAATGAAAAAGAGAAACAAGAATGCGAGAAATTACTCACGCCTGAAGCGAGGAAACTATTAGAGCAAGAAGTTAAAAAAAGCGTTAAGGCTTATTTGGATTGCGTTTCAAGAGCTAGGAATGAAAAAGAGAAACAAGAATGCGAGAAATTACTCACGCCTGAAGCGAGGAAACTATTAGAGAATCAAGCGCTAGATTGTTTGAAAAACGCTAAAACCGAAGCTGAGAAAAAAAGGTGTGTCAAAGATCTCCCTAAAGACTTACAGAAAAAGGTTTTAGCCAAAGAGAGTGTTAGGGTTTATTTGGATTGCGTATCAAAAGCCAAAAACGAAGCTGAGAAAAAAGAGTGCGAGAAATTGCTCACGCCCGAAGCGAGGAAACTATTAGAAGAATCTAAAAAAAGCGTTAAGGCTTATTTGGATTGCGTATCAAAAGCCAAAAACGAAGCTGAAAGAAAAGAATGCGAGAAATTGCTCACGCCCGAAGCGAGGAAACTATTAGAAGAATCTAAAAAAAGCGTTAAGGCTTATTTGGATTGCGTATCAAAAGCCAAAAACGAAGCTGAAAGAAAAGAATGCGAGAAATTGCTCACGCCTGAAGCGAGGAAACTATTAGAAGAAGCTAAAGAGAGTGTTAAGGCTTACAAAGACTGCGTATCAAGAGCTAGAAATGAAAAAGAGAAACAAGAATGCGAGAAATTGCTCACGCCTGAAGCGAAAAAACTATTAGAAGAATCTAAAAAAAGCGTTAAGGCTTATTTGGATTGCGTATCAAAAGCCAAAAACGAAGCTGAAAGAAAAGAATGCGAGAAATTGCTCACGCCTGAAGCGAGGAAACTATTAGAAGAAGCTAAAGAGAGTGTTAAGGCTTACAAAGACTGCGTATCAAGAGCTAGAAATGAAAAAGAGAAACAAGAATGCGAGAAATTACTCACGCCTGAAGCGAGGAAATTTTTAGAGAAACAGCGCCAACAAAAAGATAAAGCGATAAAGGATTGCTTGAAAAACGCCAATCCTAACGACAGAGCGGCTATCATGAAGTGTTTGGATGGTTTGAGCGATGAAGAGAAGCTCAAATACCTGCAAGAAGCCAGAGAAAAGGCTGTCTTGGATTGTTTGAAAACGGCTAGGACCGATGAAGAAAAAAGGAAATGCCAAAACCTTTATAGCGATTTGATCCAAGAAATCCAAAATAAAAAGGCACAGAACCAACAAAATCAATTGAGTAAAACAGAAAGGTTGCATCAAGCAAGCGAGTGCTTGGATAACTTAGATGACCCTACTGATCAAGAAGCCATAGAGCAATGTTTAGAGGGATTGAGCGATAGCGAAAGGGCGCTAATTCTAGGAATCAAACGACAAGCTGATGAAGTGGATCGGATCTATAGCGATCTAAGAAGCCGCAAAACCTTTGATAACATGGCGGCTAAAGGTTATCCATTGTTGCCAATGGATTTTAAAAATGGTGGCGATATTGCCACTATTAACGCCACTAATGTTGATGCGGACAAAATAGCTAGCGATAATCCTATTTATGCTTCCATAGAGCCTGATATTACTAAGCAATACGAAACAGAGAAAACCATTAAGGATAAGAGTTTAGAAGCTAAATTAGCTAAGGCTTTAGGTGGCGATAAAAAAGATGATGATAAAGAAAAAAGTAAAAAACCCACAGCAGAAACTAAAGCAGAAAGCAATAAGATAGACAAAGATGTCGCAGAAACTGCCAAAAATATCAGCGAAATCGCTCTTAAGAACAAAAAAGAAAAGAGTGGGGATTTTGTAGATGAAAATGGTAATCCCGTTGATGATAAAAAGAAAGAAGAAAAACAAGATGAAACAAGCCCTGTCAAACAGGCCTTTATAGGCAAGAGTGATCCCACATTTGTTTTAGCGCAATACACCCCCATTGAAATCACTCTGACTTCTAAAGTAGATGCCACTCTCACGGGTATAGTGAGTGGGGTTGTAGCCAAAGATGTATGGAACATGAACGGCACTATGATCTTATTAGACAAAGGCACTAAGGTGTATGGGAATTATCAAAGCGTGAAAGGTGGCACGCCTATTATGACTCGTTTGATGATAGTCTTTACTAAAGCCATTACGCCTGATGGGGTGATTATACCTCTAGCAAACGCTCAAGCAGCAGGCATGTTGGGTGAAGCAGGGGTAGATGGCTATGTGAATAATCACTTCATGAAGCGCATAGGCTTTGCTGTGATAGCAAGCGTGGTTAATAGCTTCTTGCAAACCGCGCCTATCATAGCCCTAGATAAACTCATAGGTCTTGGCAAAGGTAGAAGTGAAAGGACACCTGAATTTAATTACGCTTTGGGTCAAGCTATCAATGGCAGTATGCAAAGTTCAGCTCAGATGTCTAATCAAATTCTAGGGCAACTGATGAATATCCCCCCAAGTTTTTACAAAAATGAGGGCGATAGCATTAAGATTCTCACAATGGACGATATTGATTTTAGTGGTGTGTATGATGTTAAAATTACCAACAAATCTGTGGTAGATGAAATCATCAAACAAAGCACCAAAACTTTGTCTAGAGAACATGAAGAAATCACCACAAGCCCCAAAGGTGGCAATTGATTCAAGAGAAAGGATAAAATGTATTCATGTTATTTAAACTCGGTTCTTTACAAAATAAAAGACAAAACCAACTAGGCTCTTCTAGAGGATATAGTGGCGGAAAAAACCAAGCAAAAACAATGAAAGGAAACAGCAATGGAACTAGGTTTCAATGAAACAGAAAGACAAAAGATCTTAGACAGCAACAGTTCTCTTATAAGAAATGCGAATGAAGTAAGGGATAAGTTTATTCAAAATTACGCCATTTCTTTAAAAGATAGCAACGATCCGCAAGATTTTTTGAGAAGGGTTCAAGAGTTAAGAATCAATATGCAAAAGAATTTTATTAGTTTTGATACTTATTACAACTATTTAAACAACCTTGTGTTAGCCAGTTACAATCGTTGCAAACAAGAAAAGACTTTTGCAGAAAGCACGATCAAAAATGAACTAACGCTTGGAGAGTTTGTTGCAGAAATTTCTGACAACTTCAATAATTTCATGTGTGATGAAGTGGCAAGAATTTCAGACCTAGTGGCTTCTTATCTGCCAAGAGAGTATTTACCGCCATTCATAGATGGCAATATGATGGGCGTGGCGTTTCAGATTCTAGGGATAGATGATTTTGGGAGGAAGCTCAATGAGATTGTCCAAGATATAGGGACTAAATATATTATTTTGAGCAAAAATAAGACTTATCTCACTTCTTTAGAAAGGGCTAAATTGATAACCCAGTTAAAATTAAATTTGGAATAAGAACATGACTGAAGACAGATTGAGTGCAGAAGATAAAAAATTTCTAGAAGTAGAAAGAGCCTTAAAAGAAGCGGCATTAAATCCTCTAAGGCATGCTACTGAAGAACTTTTTGGTGATTTTTTAAAAATGGAAAATATCACTGAGATTTGTTACAATGGGGACAAGGTTGTATGGGTTTTAAAAAATAATGGCGAATGGCAACCGTTTGATGTGAGAAACAAGAAAGCCTTTAGCTTATCTCGTTTAATGCATTTCGCTCGGTGTTGTGCAAGTTTTAAGAAAAAAACAATAGACAACTATGAAAATCCTATTTTGAGTAGCAATTTAGCGAATGGTGAAAGGGTGCAGATTGTCCTTTCCCCTGTTACAGTTAATGATGAAACCATTTCCATATCCATAAGGATACCTAGCAAAACAACCTATCCTCATAGCTTTTTTGAAGAACAAGGTTTTTATAATCTACTAGACAACAAAGAACAAGCGATCAGCGCGATTAAAGATGGTATTGCTATTGGCAAGAATGTGATTGTTTGTGGTGGCACAGGAAGCGGTAAAACGACTTATATCAAAAGCATCATGGAGTTTATCCCCAAAGAAGAAAGAATCATATCCATTGAAGACACCGAAGAGATCGTATTCAAACACCACAAGAACTACACACAGCTTTTTTTTGGTGGGAATATCACCTCTGCTGATTGCTTAAAGTCATGTTTGAGAATGCGGCCTGATAGAATCATTTTAGGGGAACTCAGAAGCAGTGAGGCATACGATTTTTATAATGTGCTTTGTAGCGGCCATAAAGGCACGCTAACCACTCTACATGCAGGGAGCAGTGAAGAAGCGTTTATTCGTTTAGCTAACATGAGTTCATCTAATAGCGCAGCAAGGAATATCAAGTTTGAAAGTCTCATTGAAGGCTTTAAAGATTTGATTGATATAATTGTTCATATCAACCACCACAAACAGTGTGATGAGTTTTATATCAAACATAGGTAGTAGGCACAATGGAAGACTTTTTGTATAACGCCTTATACTTCATAGAGGATTATAAGTTGGTTGTTATTTTTAGTTTCATAGGGTTAATAGCGTTATTTTTCCTCTACAAATTCATAAAAACTCAAAAAAAGGTTTTTAAAGATAAAGCTAACCAGCCTCAAAAGAAAAAAAGCTTTAAAGAGATCATTATAGATGGGCTGAAAGAAAGGGTTAAAACCTTTGGCTTTTGGTTGCAAGCGATACTATTACTATCCTATTCTTTTATCACATCAGGGTTATTTTTCTTGATTCTCTTAGGTAATTTTTATGATGATAATCAATTGCCTGAGAGCGATGATGATCTTTTTGATATATGGGTCTATGCGATACAAGATTTTCCTGCATACTATTTTAAGGCGCTCACTTTTAGCTCGCTCAAGATTTATGGGTTCAATATATCCTTAGTTGTATATAGTTCTATTTTATGCTCTTATATCTTTATCACCTTTTTTGTATGGTTCTTAAAATACTTAACTCGGACTAGAGACATAGGAGCGAATAAAAAAGTTGATGATCTCTTTGGCAGCGCGAGTTGGGAAACTGAAGAAAAAATGATCAAAGCCAAGCTTATCACACCCAACAATAAAAAACGCGCCTTTGACAAACGAGAGGTGATTGTAGGCAGGCGAGGTTTGGGGGATTTTATCGCTTACGCAGGACAGGCGTTCATTGGACTCATTGCCCCTACTAGGAGCGGTAAGGGGGTGGGTTTCATCATGCCCAATATGATCAATTATCCTCAAAATATCGTTGTGTTTGATCCTAAGGCTGACACTATGGAAACTTGCGGGAAAATCAGAGAGAAACGCTTCAACCAAAAAGTGTTCATCTATGAACCTTTCTCCTTAAAAACACACCGATTTAATCCTTTCGCGTATGTGGATTTTGGTAATGATGTGGTTTTGACTGAAGACATACTCTCTCAAATTGACACACGCTTAAAAGGGCATGGCATGGTGGCTAGTGGAGGGGATTTTTCCACTCAAATCTTTGGATTGGCTAAGTTGGTGTTCCCTGAAAGACCTAATGAAAAAGATCCTTTTTTTAGCAACCAGGCGCGAAACCTTTTTGTCATCAATTGCAATATTTACAGGGATCTCATGTGGACTAAAAAGGGATTAGAGTTTGTTAAAAGAAAAAAAATCATCATGCCTGAAACCCCTACGATGTTTTTCATAGGTTCTATGGCAAGCGGGATCAACCTGATTGATGAAGACACAAACATGGAAAAAGTCGTGTCTTTAATGGAATTTTTTGGAGGTGAAGAAGATAAGAGTGGCGATAATCTAAGAGCACTTAGTCCTGCCACTAGAAACATGTGGAATAACTTTAAGACAATGGGTGGCGCTAAAGAAACTTATAGCTCTGTTCAAGGGGTATATACTTCAGCCTTTGCTCCTTATAATAACGCAATGATTAGAAATTTCACGAGCGCTAATGATTTTGATTTCAGGCGTTTAAGGATCGATGCAGTGAGTATTGGTGTGATCGCTAATCCTAAAGAAAGCACTATTGTTGGACCGATATTAGAGCTGTTTTTCAACGTGATGATTTATAGCAATTTGATTCTGCCAATCCATGATCCACAATGCAAAAGAAGTTGCTTGATGCTCATGGACGAATTCACTTTGTGTGGCTATTTAGAGACCTTTGTTAAAGCGGTAGGGATTATGGCAGAATACAACATGCGCCCCGCTTTTGTGTTTCAAAGTAAGGCGCAACTAGAGAATGACCCCCCACTTGGTTATGGTAGGAATGGCGCTAAGACTATTTTAGACAACCTTTCTTTGAATATGTATTATGGGATTAACAACGATAACTACTATGAACATTTTGAAAAGCTTTCTAAAGTGTTAGGGAAATACACAAGGCAAGATGTGAGTAGGAGCATTGATGATAATACGGGTAAGACCAACACTTCTATCAGCAACAAGGAGCGGTTTTTGATGACCCCTGATGAATTGATGACTATGGGCGATGAGCTTATCATTTTAGAAAATACGCTCAAACCCATCAAATGCCACAAGGCGCTTTACTACGATGATCCATTTTTCACTGATGAACTCATTAAGGTGAGTCCGAGTTTGAGCAAGAAATACAAATTGGGGAAAGTGCCTAATCAAGCAACATTTTATGATGACTTGCAAGCCGCTAAAACCAGAGGCGAATTGAGCTATGACAAGTCTTTAGTGCCTGTGGGTTCAAGCGAACTGTGATTTTAGTTTCTAATCATTAGTTTCGTTTTGGAAGTCTTTCAAGATCAGATCAGGCGCTTCTTTGCTAATTTTTGCTAAAAAATATGGTCTTTGTCTTGCATGAAGCGTTTGGGTTTTCCTATATCTTTAATGGAATTTTCACTCACTAAAAGCTTGTGTGTTCTTTGATTTGCCAGCCATCGCTCTTAGTGGATTGTTGCATGCACTAGGTTAAAATTCATCAAGTCATTCTTACAGCACCCATGCTCAGAGAAAATGGTGCGAATTGGAAGAGTTCTTACGCTATATGTTCTTATAAGGAAGGCAAAAAGCCTATTCCAAAAAATAAAAAGACAGAATATCTTAACAAAAAGAATCAAAATATATTTTAAAAAGATTAAAAGATAATGATGCAAATAATATTATTATAAATTTGTAAGATAGTAGGAGTATACCACCAAGATTGCTTATAAAAATTATAAAGATTCAAAATAAGTTAATTCTAGCATGCTTTATTCGTTGTAATGTACTTGAGAATAAATGCAACGAAACTTCTTCACGTAAGCGCCATTAGGGTTGTGTTTCATTCCCCCATTGTAAGCGCCTATGGCCATTTCTACTAATTGGTACACGCTTTTGTTGGGGTGTTTTTGGCGGTAATAATCAAAATTTTCTTTTAAAATTTGTTTGGCTAATTGGATCGCAAAATCCACATCGTTTAACAATTTGGTTTTGAGGAGCGTTTTAGAGTAGGTAGGATAGAATTTTTTAGCGGTGTTTAAAGTGATATGAAACATGGAATAAGAAGTGTCTTTTGTGGAAATTTCGCGCTTGTTATTCAACCCTAGAGAGCTTTCTAACAAAGCGATAGAAATAAGCGTTCTGCACACCACTTCATTGTTGCAACCTTTTTGATGGATATGGATAAGATTTTCATACTGCTTGAAACTAATGGTTACCTTTTGGCATGGATAGGCTAAGGAATTAAGAAGCAAAGTCAGACCAATCCATTTCTCAAACAAAACTTTAACTTACTTTGAATCTTTCAGTAACGCTTTTTGTAACTTCTGCTTGTCGTATTTGAGCTTGTCCTTTAGAGGTGAGAGCAGATTTTGAACACTCTCATAACCACACAGCATTCCCTCTTTATAGGGGTCGTTTTTGATTTTTGCATAGAGGCTAATGCCATTAGCGTAACACAAGCCGTTAGACTTGATGTAGTAGCTTTTGATTTCTTCTTCTAAGTTCCTCAAGTCATTAGGGTTGAGAGGCGTTTTTTTGCTGTAAGAATTTTCACTGATCAAAGTCCCCTCATAGCTTCTTTTGATCGTGGTCTCCTTATCCACTAATAACCCATTATAGTTCTCTTTTTCTTTGACAACTCTCATTGTTTCATCAGAATTACTTGTTTGAGGAGAAACAGGCACTTCCACTACTCTAGGTTTCTTAGCGTTTTTCTTTTTCAACTCTGCTTCTAAAGCTTTTAGTTTCTTTTGATTTTCTAAGTCTTTGAGCTTGTATTTAGCCAATTCAGCCTCTTGTTTTTCTTTTTCTGCTAAGAGTTTCTTTTCCCTCTCTTCCTCATTGGCTATGAGTTGGGAGTTAGCGATTAGCTCTTCTATGAGCTTCTCTTTGCTGTTTTCAGGAGCGGTTTGGGTGGCATAAGGTGATGGTTGGGCCTCATTGGCGTTATTTGTCTCTTTGAGTCTATACAAGCTATAAGGAGCAACGATATTGGGTTTTTGAATAACGCTATCGTTACTAGGCATAGCTACCATCTCATCTCTTAGGGGCGAACACACTTCATCATTAGGTCTGCAGATCACATCGTTGGCGTAGTTGAAATACGCGCGTTTTTGTTGTTCAAAAAGCTTATTCTCATCAATTGACGCTCCCTTATCAAGCGTGTGGGCATTGGGATCGCTTCTTTTTGGCACTCTTAAAAAAGTCGCTTGGGCATAAGGCATGTTCTCATTGATTTTTAACACAAACTTAGCGTTTCGTTTGTTGAGCGCTTTTAGAATGTTGTAATACCCATTGACCTGTTCTAACGAACCTGTGATGATGATGAGATCCGCATAAGTCCCCATTGCTCTTGTTTTGATAATGGGGTTTTCTATGGATAAATAGTTGTTGTAATCCAATAGATCCATAGCGTAGAGATAGGTTTTGTCTTTCAAAGCGCTATTACCAAACCAATCCCCAAAGCTTTTGTCATTCACATTCAAGGTGTCGTATATATCAAACAGCGCTTGAGTTTTTGTGTCATCAACAGAGGCATATTGAGGTTTCTTATGATCAGGGATCTGTTGGCGCTGTTTAGCTTCTTTTTTGAGTCGTTTAGCTTCTTTCTTGGTCTCTTTAGTTTCTTTAGTGGCCTTAATGACCTTATCGGCTTCACTTATTTCTTTAGCATAAAGAGTGTTAGAGGTTAGTAAGCCTATGAGCGATACAGCGGTTGCTAGTTTTCTAAACATTAGTTTCCTTTTTTTTCAGAATTGATATAGAGACAAAATTCCATTGCATTTAAGGTAAGTAATGCAGCTGTAAAAAGCTCATTGGGAGTGAATTTTCTGCTAGGAAACTCTAAAAGAACTTTTTCTTCATCAGCCACATTCTTGTTGAAGCAATCATTTTCTGAGTCTTTGTAAATCTTATATAAGTTTTTTTTGAAAGTCTCTTCAAACAAATATTCAGTAGGATAGCTTATATGCCCTTTCATGTATAGTTTTTGGACTAATTCTAATATCTGATTGGGGCTGATTTTTAACAGAGAGATTGCCTTTTTTTGTAGGGTACTCAAGTTGTAGCCTAGAGACTCCTGAAAGTTGATCCATACCCCTTGATCCAATTTAGCCCTTAAAAACCCCCTATTGGACAAATTCTCATACTCTTTGTTGTTTTTAGCTTCTTTGATACTTTCTAGAGTTTCTGAAACGACCCCTTTAGATTTCAAACTTGTCTCTAATGCGTTAATGACATTCTCATCAATCTTTTCTTTGGGTTTGATGTTGAACTTATTTGAATCGTCAGTGTATCTTGAAGCCACTTTTTGCATGATTTCTTTTTGTGCGTGTTCGCAGATAAAAATAGAGAATCCTATGATATTAGAAGTCTTTAGAGAAAAAGAATTTATAGGTCGCTTGTGTGGGTCATGCAGTGAGTAATAAACCACTAGAACACCTAAATTTTTGAAATTTTCTCTCATTCTTTCTTCAGTCAAAATCGTTGTTTTGCCTCAATCTTTAGTCTCTTTAGCTTCAGTTGGTCCGTTAGTAACGCTTGTTGCTTGAGATTTTTGGGTTTCGTTATTGACAGTTGTTGCCGCTTTAGGTTGTTTTTTGGACAATTTTTCAACTAATTTCACTAAGTTGATATTAGAAAAAGACAAAAAGATTCCTATTGCGACAAAAATTATCCCAACAATCCCCATAGCACCGCTCAAGACACAACATAAAACCCCTGCTCCAATGAGACCTAATGCATCATAACGCTTATCAGCCAGACTGTTTTTGAAAAAATTTACAAAAGCGTTTGGTTTCTTTGTTTCATGGGTTGTTTCAGTTGTATTGATTATGTCAGCCATAGTGTTACCTCCATAAGGTATATTCTCAATTTGTTACTATGAAACAAATTCATGTTATTATAGCAAAAAATATGAAACCATCTCCCTATTGCTTGTCGCCATTATGCTGTTGTTTGTAGTCTAAAAAGAGATGATTTGATAGAATGAAGCGTTTAAGTTAGATCGATTAAGCTTGCTGCTATCCATTTAAATTGCTTTGAAAGTTCGCTTGTGATCTGGCTAGAAAAACAGGCTAAAGAATGGCTCAAATTGTAAAAGGACTTGACATGTTTAAAGATTTTTATCGCACCACCCTCTCTTTTTTAAAGCCTTTATTGCTTTTATTGGGTTTATTGTTGCCGTTTTCACTTTGTATAGCTGATGAATATATTAGCATAAGTGATGATTGGGATGAAAGGGCGCGAAATCAGTGGGATGAAATTGCACGAAATCATAAGACATATTATTTTGAAAATGGTTTAGACCATTTTAATCAAGGCCAATACAAACAAGCCTTTAAAGATTTTAAATTGGCGCAAGAATACAGCATTGGGCTTGGCAATGTTTATTTAGCCAAAATGTATTTGGAGGGAAAGGGCGTGAAAGTGGATTACAAAAAAGCGCAATTCTATGCACAAAACGCTATCAAAGGGTATGGGAGTGGGTTATTAGGGGGCGCTCTTATTTTAGGACGCATGCAAGCAGAAGGCTTATGGATGAAAAAGGATTTGAAACAAGCGCTCAAGACTTACAGGCATGTGGTTCGCATGTTTTCTAATAAAAGCACAAATTATTTTGCTAACAATTTTAGATTACCAAACCTTGCGTTCACTAGTATGCTTATTGGATCGCGATTCATTGATCTTTCAGGTTTGAGCGCGAATCCTATAAAATTTGGAAAGAAATTTGAAATACTTGTTAAGAAAGCCCTTCAAATCAAAGATAAGACACTTTCTTGGGAAGACATTGCTGAAATTTCAAGCAATATTATTTTACTCAAACAACAAATGGGGGAAATTCTTTATAGGATTGGGATCGCTTATAAAGAAGGACTTGGCACTAGAAAGAAAAAGGACAGGGCTAAAAAATTCTTGCAAAAATCCGCAGAATTTGGCTATGAAAAAGCCATGGAAGCTCTGTAGTTTTTCATCAAACTTGTTTAGGCTTGACTGAATGGGTTAGAAAAATCCGCTTAGATTACCCTAATTAAAACAGAGCCTTATTTTTCCATTATAATAGACACTTGATTGTTTTCAATCTCTATATAGAGTTCTTTTTGAGAATTGGAGCTATAAGAGAGTTTGTTATGCTGATAGGCCTTATAATCTTGGTCAAACACCACATAAAACAAGCGTTTGTTTTGAGAGTTGGGGTAAGGGATCACATTGATAGAGGAAAAAGCGATATTCTTTTTTTCATTTTTTGCAAACACCCTTTTTTTATACTCTTTAAAAGCGTTGAATTTCATGCCGTCATAGCGAGTGAAATCGGGGTTATAAAAACGCATGTAGCGTTCAAAATCGCCCCTAGCCCAAGCTTCTTTCCATTGGAAAAGGGAGCTTAAAATCATGCTCAATTCCTCTTTAGTGCTAGGGGAAAACTTGTCTTCATAAGTGATAAGGAACGCTTTTTCGCCTTTTAATACCTTATCATAAGAGCTTAGAATAGGGTTTTCAATCGCAATGCAACCCTTAGTGTTCAATTCATTCCGATCGCCATTTAAAGGCATTCCATGCACCCAAATGCCATGCCCGGTGCGCTTTTTCAAAGTGTCATACAAATTAGGGTAATTCGTTACAAAAGCCAAAACGCCATAATATTGATCCAAGCGCTCTAATTTCTGCGTGATACGATACACTCCAATAGGCGTGGCCAAATCGCCCTCTAAAGTTTTATCGCCCTTTTTAGAGCCTACAAGGGCTTTAGAGCTGTTGATTTTTTTAAGCATGTTGTTTTCTATTTCATAAAACTCCAAACTGGGCTTGGATTTATCCGCCACAAATAAAAACTGCTTGTTTTGATAATAGCCAAAATCCGTGTCCTTGTTTTGAAGCTCTTCTGCCCAAAAAGACTTATCCGCTAAATAAGAATCCAATTTTTGACCCACCACTTCCAAGCCTTGTTTTTGATAAAGGCGCATGATTTCTAACAAACGCTCATCAGCATTCAATCCCACAAACCCCATTAACAGAGCCGGTAATATTTTTTTCAATCCCTATTCCTTTGATAGATATAGCCCAGTTTTTGCAAGCTCTTTTCTTCCTTGCTCCATGATTTTTGAGCGATCACTTGCAAGTTTAAAAAAACCTTTTTTTCGCCCACTTCTTGCATTTTTAATCGTGCGTTAGTCCCGATGCGTTTGATATTCACCCCGTTTTTGCCTATCACGATTTTTTTTTGGCTTTCTTTTTCTACGATAATGCGCGCATACACCTTGTCTATGCGTTCTTCTTCTATAAATTTATCAATCATCACATCGCTTTCATAAGGGATTTCATCGCTCAAAAAATCAAACAAACTCTCCCTAATGATTTCCTTATAAATATCGCGCATTTTTTCATCGCTCATTAAATCCTTTTCAAAAAGCCATGCGCTAGGGCTTAAATGCTTACTGATGCATTCTAAAAGCGTGTTTAAATTTTGAGATTTTTTCGCGCTCAAAGGCACTAGATCTAAAAATTGCGATGAATATTTTTGATACTCTTGTAATTTTTGTAAAACCTGCTTATGCGTGGCTGTATCAATCTTACTCAAAGCCAAGATATGGGGTTTTTGGCACAAATTTAAAAACTCTTCATAGCCTTTTAAATCATCATGCACAGAAGCTAAAAAAACACACAATTCAGCATCGCCCATCGCTTTTAAAGCCTGTGAGAGCATGCACTGGTTGAGTAATTTTTCTTGATGATGAAGCCCTGGTGTGTCTAAAAAAATGATTTGGCTCTCATACCCTTCTTTGTCTTTAAAAGGCACGATGCATTTCATCAATTTTCTAGTCGCGTTAGCCTTATGCGAAACAAGGGCTAAATGAGCGTTTAAGAGAGTGTTTAAAAGAGTGCTTTTTCCAGCGTTTGGTTTGCCTATAAGAGCTACAAAGCCCGCCTTAGTTTTCATTATAAAATATACTTCACTAAATTTTCATCAGCCACTAAATCCCCTAGCTTGGATTGAACCAATTCTTTAGTGATAGTGATACGTTGCCCAGAATAATCCTCCGCTTCAAAACTAATGTCTTCTAGCACTTTTTCAATGGTGGTGTGCAACCTTCTAGCGCCTATGTCTTCGCTTTTTTGATTGGCGTTATAAGAAAGTTTGGCTAACTCTTTGATCGCATCGTCTTCAAACGCAATTTCTACGCCCTCCACTTTTAAAAGGGCTTGGTATTGCTTGATGATAGAGGTTTTAGTTTGGGTTAAAATCATATACATGATTTCTTCGGTTAAATTTTCTAACTCCACCCTTAAAGGGAAACGCCCCTGCAATTCAGGGATCAAATCGCTTGGTTTAGAAAGATGAAACGCCCCTGCCGCAATGAATAAAATATGCTCTGTTTTAATAGAGCCATACTTCGTATTCACCACACTCCCCTCTACAATCGGCAACAAATCCCTTTGAACCCCCTCTTTACTGGGATCTTGACGGCTTCCTTCTTTAGAACTGACAGCAATCTTATCAATTTCATCAATAAAAATCACCCCTGAACTTTCCGCGCGCTTCAAACCCTCCATTTTAATGGCTTCGCCATCTAAAAGCGTGTCGCTAATTTCTGCTTTTAGGGCTTCTTTAGCCTCTTTAACGCTTAAGGTTTTTTTGACTTTATCCTGTTCTTTATGGAAAACCTTAATCAAATTTTCTTGAACCCTTAAAATTTCAGGCGGCACATTAGAATCAATCTCTATGCTTTTTTTACGCACTTCAATTTCAATTTCTCTACTATCCAACTCGCCTTGCGCGATTCTTTGTTGCATCTTTAAAAGGCTGTTAGCGTATTCTTGTTTTTTTTCTTCACTCACACCACTAGGCAAAGGGGGCAGGAGTTTTTTAGCGATTTTTTCTATAACCGCCTCCTCAATCTTGTCTTTTAATTTTTCTTTATGCTCATTTTCCACTAAAAGCACGCTGTTATTGACTAAATCCCTTACCATAGACTCCACATCGCGCCCCACAAAACCCACTTCTGTGTATTTGCTCGCTTCCACTTTCACAAAGGGGAGTTTCATGATTTTTGCCATTCTTCTTGCGATTTCAGTTTTACCCACGCCAGTAGAGCCAATCATTAAAATGTTTTTAGGCGTGATTTCTTCTTGTAAGGATTTTTCCAGTTGCAAACGCCTGTAACGATTCCTTAAAGCGATAGCGATAAACTTTTTAGCCTCCTTTTGCTCAATGATGTATTCATCTAAATAAGCGACAATTTCTCTTGGGGTCATATTCAATTTAGACATTAAAGCTCCAAAATTTTAATATTCGTGTTGGTGTAAATGCAAAGATCCCCTGCGATTTTTAAGGACTCTTCTACGAGTTTTCTAGGCTCTAAATGAGCGAAATGATCCAAAGCCCTAGCCGCGCTCAAAGCAAAATTCCCCCCACTCCCAATAGCAGCGATCTTATTGTCTTCAGCTTCTAAAACATCGCCCGTGCCGCTCAAAATAAAAACATGATCGAAGTTTAAAACGATCATCATCGCTTCCAATCGGCGTAAATACTTGTCTTTGCGCCATTCTTTGCTGAAATCCACCACGCTTTTAAACAAATCCCCTTTTTTGCTCTCTAATATGCGTTCAAACATATCAAACAAACTAAAAGCGTCCGCCGTGCTTCCGGCAAACCCGCTTAAAACCTGGTTGTGATACAAGCTTCTGATTTTTGTCGCATTGGCTTTGACTACGCAATTACCCAAAGTTACCTGCCCATCGCCTCCAATGAGCGCGAACTTCTTATTGTCAAATTCCCCTCTATAGCCCAAAATCGTCGTCGCTTCAAACATTTTCTACTCAGCCACCACATCAATTTTAAACACGCCCGCAATCCCCGATCCAAGCTTGACTTCAATCTCATAAATCCCTGTGCTTTTAATCGGGTGTTTGAGCTCGATGTCTTTTTTATCTAAATTTAAACTCGCATGCTGTTCTTTCAAACGCTCCGTGATCTCTTCTTTAGTGATCGCTCCAAATAAAGAGCCGTTCGCACCGACTTTTTTATGGATAGTCAGCGTGATGGTTTGTAAGGTTTCTACCATTTGCAGTTTTTGCGCCTTTTCTAGGGCTTCTTTTTCCGCTTTCTTTTTGACTTCGGCTTTGTATTTGTTGATCACTTCGTTAGTGGCGAGTTTGGCTTTTTGGTTAGCGATTAAAAAGTTATTCCCATAGCCATCTTTAACTTCGCACACTTCACCCGCTTTGCCTAAATTTTTCACATCTTCTAATAATAGAACTTTCATCATATCCCCTTTAAGTTGTAAGTAATTTGTAATTATACTCTTTATTTTAATAAGTTGGGTTTTTATTGCCTATTCCTACCACCCATCTGTTTTTCTAAAGCCTGCTTGATCAATCCCAAACAATAAGGGATATTTTCTTTTGTTTCTAGCTCTACTTCCATGTTTCCAACGCATGGACGACCGATATTAGAAACATCTCTGATTTTTAGTTTTTCCTTTATTTCATTTTGCAATTCATTCAAGTTCATTTTTAAATACAATTTTAAGCCTTTTTCTTGCACAACAATATCCACAAAACTTATTTTAAAAAACTTATAAACTATATATTGTTGATTAAATTTTTCAGTTACCCTTTCATCAAGAGCTTTAATCTCTTTTCTTAAAATATCAAATAACTCCCTTGAATGGGGGCTAAACTTATAAGAGCTTAAATCATAAACCTTTTTTTCTTTCTTGAGTTTATACTCCTCTAATGTTTCTGCCTCTAGAATTGGGTAAGTCCAAATCTTTAAAGCCCAATCCGCCAAATCATTAGCTCTTTCTTCAATCTCTTTTTCGCCAAAAGATTCTGAATTTTTTAAACTTTGATTGAGTCTCAATGGGCTTTGTTCAAAGCCGTTTTCCATATTTCTTTTTTCTTGGAAAGAATTGTTGCTATACTCAGAGTTATAACCGGTTAGAGTGAGATTCCCTATTGTGTGGAGGTATTTCTCGTGTATCGCTTTAAAATTTTCACCCAAATCCTTTTGCCATTCTGGAGTAAGGGTTTGAGGCATTATATGTTCTATGCTGCATTTTTGAGTATTGACCGGCTCATTTGTGTTAAATTTTTCTAGCCTTTCAAGAAAGTATTTATTTTTTTTAAAATGATAAAAATCTATCGTAATAAAAGAATCTTTAAATTCAGAATCTTTAGGAAATTTTCCTGTCGTCTTTTCCAATGATAAAAAATGTGCTTCTATACTTTCAAGATATTGATCTTTATTGATTTTTTTTGTAAAAGAGGGAAAGATTTTATTGAGACCATTTGCGCCAAGCCCACACACCGCCCTTCTGCAAAGATAGCTCTCTGTTAAATCGATAATAGAGATAAAATCCTGATTGGATAAAACGCCATCCTTATAATCGCTATAAAGCTCTAGCAATAGCGGATACACCACATCCATCTCTAAATCCACCAAAAAACCTAAAGCCTCATTCAATCTCTTATCTCTCTCATCGGCTTCTTTTTTGAATGCAATCTGGCAAAAATACCCGCAATATTTTTGCAAATCTTTTAGTAAATTCTCTATTTCTATCCCCTCTTTTTGCTGGTAATCCTTGAAAGCTTCATAAACTTTTTTAATATTTGGAATCTTTCCTGTTTTGATCGTGAGATAATGCCGGACAAACCGATTAAACAATGTTTCATTTTGTTTAAAATCCTCCTCCATAGCCCTCCAATATTGATTATAAAAGTTTTCTTGGTTTTCAACCTCTGTTTCCATTACGATATAGTTTCTGATCAAATCCGTTTGCGTGAGTTCGATACCTTTTGAGTTCATGCTCTCAAAAATAAGTTGAGGATCATCTTTCCCTTTTTCTAAAGCAATCCAAACTATCATGAGTTTTTTTAATCCTTTAAAAATCGTTTCTAGCTTGCCGGTGTTTTTACTGATCCATTCTTCAAATAATTTAAAATTTTCCATTATTTTTACCGAAGTCTCACTCGGCTTTCTTTTGTTTTCATCAATCAAAGACAGCAAAGTGTCTTTATCAGACTCTGATAAAATGAGTTTGAATTTCTTATCGCCATCCTTATTGCTGTTAATAAGATAGCTCTCTATTTCTTTACGCGAAAATTTTTCCAAAATTTTAACTTCATCGCTTAGATGACTCCTTAAAGCGATAAGTAAAAGCGTGATAGTGGTGAGCCTTTGTTGGCCGTCAATGATGAGTAATGGGCTAGAGGACGTATTACCATCTAGCACATACAAAATAGAACCGATAAAATGCCCATTCATTTTATCATTCCCACCAATCTTTATAATATCATCCCATAATTGTTTGCATTGTTCCTTTCCCCAACTATACAACCTCTGATAGATGGGGATGACAAATTGATTGTTTTGATTTTCTTCAAAAAATCCTAATAATGTAGTTGCACCTGCGTTCATAATACACTCCTTGATTTAGCGGATTTTACCGCATGCGTCTTAATCAAACTTGATACAAATTTTACTTTTTTACCCCATAAATGCTATAATCACCCCTATCAATCAAACTCAATTCATAACAATTAAAGGTGGTTAATGGTAGTAAGAACTCAAAATAGCGAAAGCAAGATCAAAGAATTTTTTGAATTTTGCAAAGAAAATGAAGTGGAATTTGTGGATTTTAGATTCAGCGATATTAAAGGCACTTGGAACCATATCGCTTATTCTTTTGGGGCTTTAACGCATGACTTGTTTAAAGAAGGGATCCCTTTTGATGCGAGCTCTTTTAAAGGCTGGCAAGGCATTGAACATTCGGATATGATTTTAACCCCCGATTTGGTGCGTTATTTCATTGACCCTTTTAGCGCGGATGTGAGCGCGGTCGTGTTTTGCGATGTGTATGATGTGTATAAAAATCAGCCTTATGAAAAATGCCCTAGAAGTATCGCTAAAAAAGCCCTAAAACATTTAAGAGATTTGGGCTTAGGCGATGTGGCTTATTTTGGCGCGGAGAATGAATTTTTTATCTTTGATTCCATTAAGATTAAAGACGCTTCCAATTCCCAATACTACGAAGTGGATAGCGAAGAGGGCGAATGGAATAGGGATAAAAGCTTTGAAAATGGCGTCAATTTTGGGCATAGACCGGGCAAGCAAGGAGGTTATATGCCTGTGCCGCCAACGGATACGATGATGGATATTCGCACAGAAATCGTGAAAGTCTTAAACCAAGTGGGGTTAGAAACTTTTGTCGTCCATCATGAAGTCGCGCAAGCGCAAGGCGAAGTGGGCGTGAAATTTGGGGATTTAGTGGAAGCCGCTGACAATGTCCAAAAACTCAAATATGTGGTTAAAATGGTCGCTCATTTAAATGGGAAAACGGCTACTTTCATGCCAAAACCCCTATATGGGGATAATGGGAGCGGGATGCACACCCATGTGAGCGTTTGGAAAAATAACGAAAACCTTTTTGGTGGCGAAACTTACAAGGGCTTGAGCGAGTTTGCGTTGCATTTTTTAGGGGGCGTGTTGCGCCACGCTAGAGGGTTAGCCGCTTTCACTAACGCTTCCACCAATTCTTACAAACGCCTGATTCCGGGATATGAAGCCCCATCCATTTTAACTTATTCAGCCAGCAATAGGAGCGCTAGCGTGCGTATCCCTTATGGGATTTCTAAAAATAGTGCTAGGTTTGAATTTAGGTTTCCTGACAGCTCATCAAACCCCTACCTGGCTTTTGGGGCTATTTTAATGGCGGGCATTGATGGCATTAAAAATAAAATGGATCCCGGCGAAGCGATGGACATTAACCTTTTCAAATTGACTTTAGATGAAATTAGAGAAAAAGGCATCAAACAAATGCCCCACACTTTAAGGAGATCGTTAGAAGAAATGCTAGCCGATAAGCAGTATTTAAAAGAAGGTCAGGTCTTTAGCGAAGAATTTATCCAGGCCTATCAGTCTCTTAAATTCCATTCTGAAGTGTTCCCATGGGAGAGCAAACCCCATCCTTTTGAATTTATCACCACTTATTCATGCTAAAACAATGAGCAAATCAATAATCCCATTTTAACAATTTAGAATAGGGCAAAAATGCCTTGTTCTTAAAAAGTGGTTGGAAAAATTGATTTTCTTTGCTTTTTGGATAAGCCTTACTTAAGGCTCTTTGATCTTTAACAATGGGGTTTTTAACTTTATTTTTTATGCAAAACTCATTTTTTAAGGGGACAGAGAGCATTTGAAATAACACCCCTAAAACCCCCAACTAAACCCGCCTAAAACCCAGTGCCGGTTTAGTCAGTGTGGTAAGGGCTATCAAAGTCTTTGGGCGTGTGGTGCGCTTCTTTCTCTACAAACAAGCGTCTTTAACGCAAGCAACACGCAAAGTGTCAAAATAAGTCTCAACGCTAGCACAACCGCCGAGTAAAGAAGATCCAATGAACACGCTATTTCTAATGGTTTTCATTTTATATCCTTTTGTTTTAAAATTTTTAATAACTCAAATACTTTAATCATGTATTTATGGATAGTTAAGATTTATTATGAAAAAAAAGTAAATGGAACTCAAAGCAACTAAAATAGCACTCTAAATCCCAACCAGAAACGCTACCCTTTGTAATCCTTGATAATTTTTGCTATAATAAAGCCCTAACTAAAATTTATCATTTTATTTTAGTTAGGCTCCTTGAATTGAAATTGTAGTAGGGTTTACCACACTTGCCTTGTGTTACTAATCACACAAGGCAAGATTAATTCTTGCAAAATAAACTCTTCCAATACAGCTTAATCGTTAGCAATATCCCTTATAGTATAGTAAAAGCCCTTTAGTAAGGCTAACAGAGAGCGGTATTCCATTTCTATTATTAAACTTTCAATTTAATTTTGTTTAAAATATATTATGTGTATAATCATAAGAAATTTAATCAAAGGTAGTGCCATGCTTATAAACGCTGTCATAGAAAAAGATGAGAATGGGTATTTTGCTTTTGTCCCCTTTCTAAAAGGCTGTGTATCACAAGGGAAAAGTTATGAAGAAGCCCTAAGAAACATTAAAGAAGCCATAGAGCTTTATTTGGGAGATTTAGAAGCCGATGAGTTAGCTTTTCTTTCTAAGAAAAATTCTGTAATAGCACCCATTGAGATAGCTTTTGCCTGAATTGCCACGACTCACAGCTAAAGAAGCAGAGAAGCTATTATTGCAGAATGGATTTGTTTTCTCTAGGCAAAAAGGCAGCCATAGAATTTATGTGAAAGATAAAATCAGGCAGGTTTTGCCTTTTCATTCTGGCGAAATCTTGCACCCTAAAATAGTGAAAGAAATCATGGAAAATATCCTTAAATGAAATCTAAAGAAGTCTTAAAGATCTTAAAAATATCCCGTGTTACTCTTTGGAAGTATGTTAAAAGTGGAAAGATACGAGTTAAACAAGAACCCAATGGTTACTATATATACAACGATTCTGATGTCTATTCTTTAGCAGGAATTGAAGATGGTAGGCTGAATGTAGTTTATGCTAGGGTAAGCACTCAAAAGCAGAAACAAGACTTGCACAATCAAATAGAAAACTGTATCTCTTTTATAAATGCTAAAGGAATATCTGTAGATAGTATCTATTCTGATATTAAAAGCGGCATGTCTTTGGACAGAAAGGGTTTTATGGAACTTCTTAATGCGGTAATGGCGTTTAAAATTAAGGCGGTTTATATTTCCTATAAAGACCGATTAGCTAGATTGAGCTATGAGTTAGTAGAAAAGCTATTTAGCGATTATGGCACTAAAATCGTTATTATCAATCAGTGTGAATCAATCAGTTTAGAGCAAGAACTGTTTGAGGACATCATGCAAACAATCCATTCTTTTTCTATGAAGATGTATTCTAAGCGCCGCATTGCTAAAAAGTTGCTTTTAGAGAGTAAGGTTAATCCAGCCTTTCTAAAATCTCTTAATGGGGAAACAGATGACCTTGACTGAACGTCATATTATTAGACCCACGCACCCCATTTTTAAACGCATTAAGGACTTTTGTCATCTGTCTAAAAACCTTTACAACTACGCTAATTTTATTTTAAGAGAGCATTACTTTGCGGGTTTTAAGTTGCCTACAGCCTACGATTTAATCAATCGAATCGCTTTGTCAAAGAAAGCCAAAGAGATTACAAAGCTTTGCCTGCCCAAAGCGCACAACAGGTATTAATGCTTTTATCTCAAAATTGGAAAAGCTATTTAAAAGCCCTTAAAGCTTAAAAACTCAAGCCTTCTAGCTTTCTAACGCGTCCAAAAATCCCTAAATTCAAACCAAAAGATGGCGTATCTATAGGGGTTTTAACAAACCAGCAAACTAGCTTTACGAAAGGACGCATGGCAAAAATTAAATTCCCAAAAAAAGCTAATTTAAAAAGACTTATCACTAAAATAAACCCTCAAACTTCTAGGCTAAAGCAAGGACGCTTAATCCCTAAAACCACTTGTTTTATCGTGGAAGTTGTCTATGAGCAAACCACGCACAAACTTCCACAAACTCATGGCATTGGCATTATGGGTATTGATCTAGGCTTGAACAACTTCGTAACTGCAATAGATAATCAAAGTAGTTCTTTTATTATCAAAGGCGGAGGGGTGAAGTCTGTCAATCAGTGGTTTAACAAACTCAAAGCCCATTATCAAGCCAAAGCCAAGACTTCAAATAAGCGCTTTTGAACAAAACGCTTAGGCAAATTAGCTCTATGGCGGGAGTGTAAAGTCAATGATTTTATGCACAAGGCGAGCGCCTATGTGGTGGGGCATTGCTTAAAAAAGGGCATTTCTACAATTGTCATCGGTAAAAATGATGGCTGGAAACAAGAGCTAAAGCTAGGCAAGAGAACCAATCAGAACTTTACTAATATCCCTTATGAATCTTTTATTGAAAAACTAGCCTACAAGAGTGCTTTAGTGGGGATAACTTTGCACACAACAGAAGAGAGATTTACGAGCAAGTGCGACCACTTGGCTAACGAACCCATGCAGCACCACGAGCAATATTTAGGTAAAAGAGTTAAACGAGGGCTATTTAAATCTAGCATAGGCAAATCCCTAAACGCCGATATTAACGGTGCAATCGGCATTTTAAGAAAAGTATTCCCTGATGCAGTGAAAACTCTAAGGGATAGCGGAGTAGTGTTTACTCCAGTAAAAATCTCGTTGGCGTTTTAAACACGATGGGAAAATTTACAAAAAATAACTTTTTAAATACTTTTAATAAGATTAAAGAGTTTTTTAGACATACTGCTAGTAAAGATAGCAAGGATTAGTTGGTTGCTTTAGTAACATTAAGTGCCCCTAGTTGTAATTGCGTATCAAATGCTACACATTCTAATTCTTGGTTAGCGCTGTTGATATTGACTGACTTTCCCCCTACGCTAAAATTAAAAGACAAGGCTTCTAATCTGTCCATTCTAATATTACACTCATCTAGTGTTTTATAGATTAGATTATTTAGCATGAAAATGTTAATAGGAATAGGGCTTGGCACTAAAACTTTAAAGAAAATAGGCGAATTTAAATACACTAATCAGCAAACGATTTACCAAGAGGACGGCTGGTATGATTTAGCTATCCTTACTCAAATAGAACAATTCTTGTGTAATGGATACTTACCAAACACTAATGCGAACAGCTTTTTTACTCAACCTAATGGTCAGTCTATGGCACAAACACTTAACACAGATGGGTCAACAGTCCCTTTTAATCCTGTCAATAATGCGAGCAATATCTATAAATGGCTATTATTACCAAGCTATTTAAATCAAAGCATCTTAACCGACCAAAGCAACATTTATCAATGCTTTAAAGCTTTAGCGCAAGAAGGATTGACAGCGATAGGTTTAATGAGCATGAATAACGCATTAGACCCTAGTAATGTAAGCACACCACAGCTAACTTTTAACGAACCATTCCAAATGCAAGATTTCAGTGGTAAGCCAGGCCTAGTAGGAACACTCCCAACCACAACTAAATATGGCACGCTAAACTTTATTAAAATCGGAATGAATAATTACTTTGATACCAATATAAGTAATGGCGGGGCAATAACAAACCCATCAGGATTGGCTACTTCAAACAACAACACCCAATATGGAAATCTAAATTCAGTTAATTACCCTAATTATGGCAATTTTAATGTATGGTCAGTCAATCCTAATGTATTCGCCTACGACCCAAAAGGTAACACCAATTCTAGCTTTAGCGCCCCTGCCTCCATTTATTGTAGCCTTGCTATAAGAGTGGGCTAGGACTTGACAAGTTAAACTAAATTCGCTAAAATATAAGCCTAACAGTTAATGCTCCTCTTGTTAGATTAAACAAATAACCCCACAGCCACAACAAAGACAAAATCCAAATGTGGGTGATTTGTTATAGAAGCGTGAATCATCTATACAAAAAAGGTTCAAGCGTTCAACCAAACATTTCGCTGATTTCATATTTTTTAGCGGCTTTATCTTTAAGCCACAGAGCCACTTCTAAAGCCCCTTTAGCAAAAATAGAGCGGTTAGTCGCCGTATGGCTAAGCTCTATGTATTCGCCTTCCAAATAAAACCCTATCGTGTGCTTCCCGGCGACATCGCCCCCCTTAAAGCGGCTATACCAATGCTTTCTTTAGAGCGCAAACCTTCTCTGTGAGTGATGAGGGTGCTTTTTTCATCATACCCCCTAGCCTTAGCGCAAGTTTCATACAAACTCAACGCCGTGCCGCTCGGGGCGTCTTTTTTGAGATTGTGGTGCGTTTCTACAATTTCAATATCCGCATCTTTCAATTTCAAAGAAGCTAAAAAGGCTAATTGATTGAGCATCATAATCCCTATAGACATGTTGTGCGCGTGTAAAAGCGGCACTTTTAAGGCTAATTTTTGCATTTTTTCTAGTGCTTCTTTTTCTAAACCGGTCGTGCCAGAAACTAAAATTCTAGGGCATTCTAAAAGAGCGTCTAGCAAATGATCCACGCCTTTAGGTAAAGAAAAATCAATCACGCATTCGCAAGCTCTCACAAACGCTTTTAAATCATTGGTTACTAAAGGGGCGTGCGAAAAAGAGCTAAAATCCGTTTCGCATTTTTGCCTGACAAACACGCTAGATAACTCTAATCCCTTATACCCCCTTTTAATTCTTCTAAAAGTAATTTCCCTATACGACCGCTCGCCCCATAAACACCGACTTTCATGCGCTTTCCTTGCTTTTAAGCTTTATAGCCCCATTTTAAAAGGGTTTAAAATATTATTAGGATCAAGGGCTTTTTTAATGTTCCTAAAAAGCTCCATTTCACTAGCATTAAACGCTAAAGGCATGAATTTGGCTTTAGACAAGCCTATGCCATGCTCCCCGCTTAAAGTCCCCTCCAAACTAATAGCGGCCTGAAAAATCTCTTCCATAGCCTTATGGCCTTTTTCTAAATCCCTTTTAGGATCTTCTAGCATGATATTCACATGCACATTGCCATCGCCCGTATGCCCAAAGCAAGGGATTTTAAAGCCGTATTTCTGGCTGATTTTGGCGACTTCTTGCAACAAACTCGGCAAACTCGCCCTAGGAACGGTCACGTCTTCATTCAATTTCTTTTTACCATAAACGCTAATACTTTGAGAAGCGTTACGCCTTGAAAACCATAAATCCTGCTCTTCTTGTTCATTTTGAGCGATCTTAAAACCCACGCAACCATTGGCTTTAAAATGCTTTTCTATTTCATTGAGTTGCCATGCAATCTGCCCTTTCACCACGCCATCCACTTGAGTGATGAGTATCGCTCCAGCGTCTTTGGGTAAGCCTTTAGAAAATCGTTCTTCCACAGCCCTTATACTCAAATTATCCAAAAATTCCATCGCTACAGGCGTAACGCCGCTGCTCATCGTCTTATAAACGGCGTTCATGGCGTCTTCAATATGATTAAAAACCCCCATCGTGCTCTGTTTTAGGGGCGGTTTGGCTAAAAGCTTTAAAGTGATTTCAGAAATCACGCCCAAACACCCCTCACTAGCGATCATCAGCCCTGCGATATTAAAGCCGGCGACATCTTTGATCGTTTTTTTGCCCGCCCTTATGATTTCGCCATTCGCTAAAACCACCCTTAAAGCCATGACATAATCTTTAGTGATCCCGTATTTAGCCGCGCGCATGCCACCGGCATTTTCGGCGACATTCCCCCCTAAAGTGCTTTGACTCTCACTCGCTGGGTCTGGAGGGTAGAATAAATCCAATTTTTCCACTTCGTTTTGGAAATGCTTGTTAATCACGCCCGGTTCTACTCTAGCGATCAAATTTTTAGTGTCAATCTCTAAAATCTTATCCAAATGCTTTTCTACGCTTAAAACTAGCCCCCCACTCACGCTCAACGCCCCCCCCGTAAAACCGCTCCCAGCCCCCTAGGCACAACGATGATGCGATGTTCGTTGCAGTATTTTAAAATCTGGCTGATTTCTCGCTCGTTTCTAGGAAAAATCACGCCGCTAGGCAAATGCCTTTCTTTGGTAGCGTCATAGCAATAAGCGTTCAAATGCGCTAAATCAGTGAAAAAATCCTCTCCCCCTACTAGGTTTTTAAAATATTTAATGTGTTGTTGGTCTAACATGTTATTTTTTACCCGCTTCTAGCGCCTTTCTTCGCTCTTCAAGCTCTTTTTCATCTCTTTCTTGATGCTCTTTCGCTCTTTGTTCAAATTCTCTCGCTCTTTGTTCGGCTTTGGCTTTTTTCTTTTCTTCTTTCAAGCGGCGTTTTTCTTCTTTAGGACTGAGTTTTGGCTCTTCTTTTGGAGCGTTGTTCTCTTTAGGAGCGTTTTGTTTTTCGCCTTGTTGGGTGGCGTTATTTCCATTATCTAGCTCTTTAATGGCTTCTTGCTTGATTTCTTGCTCATTTTCTTTGGGTTTGACTCTTTCTTCTTTTTTATCGCTTTTATCCATTTCTAAAGCTTTTCTTCTTTCTTCAGTCTCCCTATCGTCTCTTTCATCATGCTCTTTTTCTCTTTCTTCCAATTCCATAGCCTTTTTGGTGGCTTTGGCTTTTTTCTTTTCATCTCTTAAATAGCGCCTTTCTTCTTTAGAATCAAGTTTTCGCTCTGCTTTTTGGTAGTTTTTCTCTTCTAAAGTAGGAGCGTTTTCTGTGCCTTGATTGGCTTTTTTAGACTCTTTAATGGCTTCTTGCTTGATTTCTCGTTTAATTTCTCTAGCATCAATCCTTACTTCTTTCTTTTCAATCCTCACTTCTTTGCGTTTTTCTTTTTTCACTAAAGCGTCATAGTAAGCGAAGTAATTTTTAGACTGACTGCCTGAAAAAAGTTTCCCTAGCGTGCCTGCATCAATGCCCTCAACCCTAGAAAAAAACGGCGTAGAAGTTTTAGTAACACCGCTTGTATTCAGCTCTCTTTTTTCTAAAATTTCAAAACTCTCACAGCTTAAAATATTGAGCGTGTTCGTGGTTACAATATAAATCACCCCCACACTATAAACATTGCACGCTTTCCTTAAATTAGCGATTTTTGGGTCAAACCCATTCAAAAAAGTAACCAACAAATCAGAGCTAATAAAATTAATATCGGTGTTAGTCGCTCTGATTTGCTCATAGAGTTCATCATTAGGAGCGATTAAAAACGCTTGGTTGTTGAATTGCCTAAAATAGACTAAATCGCCCTTTCTAGCGACCATTCTTGGAGTGGGTAAATGCCTTTGTTTCATAGATTCAAACGCTCTGAATTTAGCCGTTGCGACGCCATTTTCAACGGCAATAATGACCACTTCAGAATTAACGATTTCATAATCTGAAAGTTTAGTAACGACAAAACCAAACTCCCCCACTTGCAAATCATGAGCAGGAAAACGAATGATTTTTTTAGGCAAATCCACAAATTCTATACTCACTCTTAAGGGTTCTTGCCAAGAGGCTGATTGCAAGCTTATAAAACTCATTAGAAGAAGTCCTATCAAAAGCCTTAACATAAAATTCCTTTTAAACATTTTTAAACTTTTTTAAATGCCATAAAATGGCTAAAGACAATCCGGTGGTTTTAGCGTATTGAAAATCCATTATAAAATCAAAAGCTTTTGATCGCTCTAAAAACAGCACTTCAATCTTTTCTGTATCAATCCCCCCACCCTTTGAAACTTTCAAATGCGCGCACACTTCAGCGTAATAGAGCGTTTGCAAACTCCCGCTCAACCCGGTCGCGCTATAAAATTGGCCTATGGTTTCTAAATTTTTAGGGCTAATTTGATAACCGCATTCTTCTAACGCTTCTTCGCAAGCGATTTCTTCTAAACTCTTATTAGCCTTATCCACAAGCCCTGCGCACAATTCATAAGTGTATCCGTCAATATTTTGATCTTGATCGCGCTTAAAATGAAAATGGCGTGCATAAATGGCTGGGCGGAATTGTTTCACAATCACAAAGCAATCGGATTCTTTTTCATAGAGTAAAACCGCCACGCTGTCTAAAGACTTAATAATATCCCATGTTTTCTTAGTATTCTCTTCATTATAATGCATGCGTTTTAATTCTATGAAATTAGAGCTAGAACAAGGCTCTAAATACACACTGGAATCATCTATTAAAGATTTTTGATTGAAAGCATTCTTAAAATAAGACATTAAAAACCCTCTAAAAGATAAAATGAATTTTTTTCAAAGGAATGGGTTTTAAGAAGTTCTTCTAATTTTTGCTTAGAATGCTGAGCTTTTTCTAAAAAAACCTCTCTTTGTTTGCCGTGTAATTTGCTTTTAGCGGTGCGGATATAGCCTAAAGGATTAATGGGGCGGGAGTTTTTATACACGCCAAAATGCAAATGCGGCCCGGTGCTTAAACCGGTGCTTCCCACTCTTCCTATAATTTGCCCTTTTCTAACAAACGAGCCTTTTTTCAACCCCTTAGCAAACATGCTCATGTGAGCATACACCAAACGCAATTCATTCAAATGGATTTCAACCACATTCCCATACCCCACCTTAACCCCTATAAAACCCACACGACCATCTGATGCAGAATGGATCAAACTGCCATGTTTAGCCGCATAATCCACGCCGTAATGAGGCCGTCTGACTTTTAAGACAGGATGGAATCTCCCATACGAAAAAGGCGAAGAAATGCGGGTGTATTTCACCGGGGTTTCTAATAAAAACCCTGCCACTTCTTGCGCCTTTGAATCGTAATAGCGCCCGTTTGAATGGGAAAAAAGATAGTATTGGTGCAAACGAGAGCTAATCATGGCTATTTTAATGGTTGGCTGGCCAAACGCTTGCCCCACACGATAATCTCTTGTATAGACGATAGCGATTTTATCGTTTTTTGCTAGGCGTTTAAAAGGCACGCTTTTTTTATACGCGTTCATCAATTGGTTGGCTAAAAGGGGGTCATTGGTGGCTTTGACAATATCTTGATAGGGCGAAGTTTGTAAGGAAAGAAGGAGGGTTCTTTCTTTACGAGTGAAAATAATAGGGATAAAGTCTAAAAAATAATCCTCCCCTTTTTTATAAATATGGATTTGCAAATCCTGGCTTATAGGGATAAGGGCTTGAATGAGCGTGTTGTTTTCATCTCTTAAAGTGTAGTAGGTCACATTGCTTTGAATTTCAGCGCTCAATTCTTTATCTTGAGAGCTCAAATTGTAGTAGAGTTTTTGAGGGATACGATTTTTTTCTAAAAACCCTAACAGCGTGAGCTTATCCCACACAAGCCTTTCGCCCACCAATAAAGTTTGCTTTTTAGCCATTTCATCGGCTTTTAAAAGAACCCCATAGGATAAATGGAATAAAAAAGCAATCATTAAAGAATAGGTAAAATTTAAAATAACTTTCTTATGAAAAAATACCATGCAGTCGTTTAATGCCTTCAATCAAATCTGTATTTTATTAGTATAACATAAGCCATTAAAGAAAATTGATACAAGTTTAAAACCTAGTCTTGTTTTTATGGCTTTACGAAGCGCGTTTTTATTGATGCATGGTTATTCCCTATAATAATATGGGTTGCCTAGACCTTATAGCGTTAGATATTCATTCCCTTTCTAACAATTCGTATCGTTAATTTTGAAGTATTTTTTCTAAAATCTTTAACACATCGTTATGGTGCGCTTGGCTTAAAAGTCCAAAAATTTTAAGCATTTCTAAAAACACAAGAGCGTTGGTTTTATGGATAGTTAAAAGGGCATGTCCTTTGAGTGCAGCCGTTCTATTTAATAAGGGGGTAGCGGTTTTTAATTCCAGAATATAGCATGGCTTGGGTTTTAGAGCCGTATTGTTGCTCTCTAATAACGATTTCGCTCAATTGATTATCATTAAAAGAATGAATGAGTAAGGGATAAGAAATGCGTGAAAGTTCAAAATCCATGCCACCAAATTGATGCGATCTAAATCTTTCTCTTGTGATCATAAAATTATCTCCTATGAATTGTTTTTGTTTTTCTAAATATTTTAAAGTATTTTCTAAATTTTCTAAACTGATTAAACCCAATCGCTTAGCGTAATCAATTATTTCGCTCAATTCATAAAGGGTTTTTATTTTATTATTAGCCCCTAAAAAATGATATTTTTCATCTTTTAGGGTAGTGAGTTCAAATTTTTCTTTATCTTTAATGGGGACATCATAACCGATTTGCCACTCTACATAATGTTTTAAACTGAAAGGGATTTTTCTAGTCGCTGTTGAAATGCCATAATCGCTAAAGGCATGTCTGATTTTCACACGCGCTTTGCCTGAAATGGAAGTTAAAGGAATAGAAACCTCAATTACTTTTTTATTATTATCAATCTTAATCAAACTCACAAGGGTGTCCTTGAAACAATTTTTTAAAATATTCTAAACGCGCTCTTTTGTCTTTTAAAAAAGCGTCTTTAATTTCTAAAAAAGCAAAACGATCAATAATAATATCCAAATTGCCAAAATAATAAGGGATTTTAGGGGCGATTTCCTTAAAATAATGGATATATTGGTAATAAATCAATTTATCTTGACTGATACGCACCGCATTTTCGCTTGGCGCGTTTAAAAAAGTTTTGTTGCGTTTAAGGGCGTTGATGTCTCGCATAGGGAAAAAATAGCCCACGCATGCACCAACCTTTTTAGCGTTAGGGTATTTATCCACATAATTGGCTATATAGTCAAAATCGTTTAAGCATAGCGTTGTGCCACAATCAGTTGGAAAAATAAAACGCTTAATATCTGCATAGTCCATTCGCCCTCGCTCATATAAAGCTATCACAATAGGAAATTCGTTACTTTTAGTGAAAGATTTAGAAGAAACAACCAAAGCGTCTAAAAGCCTGTAATGATCCTTAAATAGCTTTAATTGCTTAAAATTAGCTTCTTTGATGAGATAAGATAAAGGGTGTAACACGCAAATAAACGCCGGCTTTAAAATTGCAAAAGATTTTAAAAAACTTATCCCTAAATCCCTGGATTTCAAATCGTTGTCTATTTTAAAAATGAAATCTTTATTCTTAATATTTTGTTTGATAAAGGAAGTTCTATCGTTATAGGGGGGATTGCCCACGATGATTAAAGGTTAATCTTGGCTAATGCCATAATTTTCTCTTTTAGGATTGGCTAGAGCGTTTATTATTAAAGCACCACACTCAGGGTCAATATCCGCTCCTATTTTTTTAGGGTGGTGGAGTTTTAAAAACTCTTTATTACCACATGCAGTGTCTAAAAGCGTGTAGTTTTCAATACCAACATGCTTTTTTAAAAGCTTGTAAGCATAATCCACTAAATAAGGGGGCGTGTAGTAAGCCCCTAAATTCACGCTCTCTTGCTTGGTTAAATGTTTAGGAGTGGCGATTAAAACCCCTTACACATCTAGTTGTTTCACATCTTTAGCATGCGCTTGGATAAAGGCTCTTCTAGGCTCTACTTCATCGCCCATGCAAAGCGAAAAGATCGCATCGGTTTTTTCTAAATCTTCAATTTTGAGTTTGATGAGACTGCGGTTTTCTTTATGCATGGTCGTTTCCCACAAATCATTAGGGTTCATCTCGCCTAACCCCTTATAGCGCTGGATATTCGCTCCCTTTTTAGCGTAATTTTCCACTTCTTCTAAGAACGCCAAAATATCCTTATTTTCTAAGAAATCTAAATTATACTCCATAAGCTTTTGGTAAGTGTAATTCGCTTCTTCAAACAACACTTCTTTAAAGAGGTTGTCATCTAGGTTAAATTCCACCAAGCCTTTAGGGGTTTGCGCATGCAAATGCAAGCTTTCTTCAGTAGCAAAAGAGCGTAAGATCTGATAATTCAAGCCCTCTAATTTTTCCAAAATGCTTTTTTCTAAAACTTTCATATCAAGGCTTAAGGCGTCCTTAGTCTCAATCAAAAAGCGTAAAACTTCTAGCAAATTGTAGCGTTTTTCTAATTCCAAAAGCGTATAGCGGTAATGGCGCGCCACTTTTAACAAATTCATCAAATCGTTCTTGCCAATCCCTTCAATATCCACCGAATTGATGCCATGCTCAATTAAAAAATGATCCAAAGCGACGCCGTCTTTAAGATAAATTTCTGTCTTGCCTTTCTTGTATTTGTAAAGAGGGGCTTGAGCGATATAAACATGCCCTTGTTCAATCAGCGGGCGTAAATAACGATAGAAAAAAGTCATCAGCAAGGTTTGGATATGGCTCCCATCCACATCAGCATCGGTCATGATAATGATTTTATGATAGCGCAATCTTTCTATATCAAAACTCTCTTGAATGCCGCACCCAAAAGCCGTGATCATGTTTTTAATTTCCTCTGATTTTAGAATCTTTGACAAATGGCTTTTTTCCACATTTAAAATCTTACCTTTTAAAGGCAAGATCGCTTGAAAAACCCTATCGCGCCCTTGTTTAGCGCTCCCGCCCGCACTATCGCCCTCCACTAAAAAGATTTCACTCTCTAAGGGGTCTTTGCTCTGGCAATCGGCTAATTTTCCAGGCAAAGTGCCGACACTCAAATTGTCTTTTTTCCTTGTAAGCTCTCTGGCTTTCTTACTGGCTTCTCTAGCCTTTGCGGCTAGTAGGGCTTTATTGGCGATGATTTTGGCTTCGTTAGGGTTTTCTTCTAAAAATTGGTGGATTTTATCATAGACTAATTTTGAAACCAACGCGCGCGCATACGAACTGCCGAGTTTGGATTTGGTCTGCCCTTCAAACAAAGGCTCGCTCATTTTCAAGCTCACAACAGCGATCAAGCCCTCTTTAATGTCTTCAGAGATGGGGCGCGACTCTTTGGTTTTAATGTTATTGTCAATGTATTGCAAAATCGCCTTAGACAAGCCCATTTTAAAGCCCGCCTCATGCGTGCCGCCCTCAGAAGTTTTAATGTTATTCACAAAGCTTAAGGTGTTTTCATTGTAATCGTCAGCATACGCTAAAGCGACCTCTATAGAAGTGCGCGTTTCTTCATCCATGCTTTTAAACGCAATAATGGGGGTGAGCAATTCTTTTTTAGCGCTATCTTTCACGAATTGTTTCAAGCCGTCTTTATAGAAATAAGTTTCTTGCAGTTGGGTTTTTTCTTCTTTGAAAGAAATTTTTAAGCCATCATTAAGATACGCCATTTCTTTGAAGCGTTTCTGCAAAATACCCGCTTGAAATTCAACGACTTCCATGACGCTTTCATCAGGGAAAAATTCAATAGTCGTGCCGCTTTCTTTAGCGCTTTTAGTCTTGCCAATGACTTCAAGCTCGCTAATGGGAATACCCTTTTCAAACTCTTGGCGATAGATTTGACCCTCTTTTTTAATGGTCATGATCAAGCGTTTGCTCAAGGCATTCACAACCGAAACGCCCACGCCATGCAAACCGCCTGAAACTTTATAAGTATCATTATCAAACTTGCCCCCTGCATGCAAAATCGTTAAAACCACGGTGCAAGCGGGGATTTTTTCCGTAGGGTGAATGTCTACAGGAATGCCTCGCCCGTTATCTTCTACAATGCATGACCCCTCCTCAGTCAAAGTGATATTGATCGTATCGCAAAAACCCGCCATGCTCTCATCTACAGCGTTATCCACGACTTCATACACCATGTGGTGTAACCCACCTATATTGGTATCGCCAATATACATTCCAGGGCGTTTCCTAACCCCCTCTAAGCCCTTTAAAACCTTAATACTATGGCTCTGGTAATTTTGCATTCAATCAAGCCTTTATAATGTGATTGGCATCATTAAAGTGGAAATTTTAGCGTTCAAGTGGCTTTGCTTTTCATCAAGGGGTTCTTGGATCAAAAAAGGCGATGAAGGCTCATTGCATTTTAAAACAAATTGCGTTGTCCCTAAAGCGTTTAAGGCTTCAAGGAAAAATTTTGCGTTCACGCCCAAATGAAAGGCTTTTTCAATATCCAAACCTTTTTCAATCTCAACAGAGGTTTTAGCCGTTTCGCTATGCTCAGAATCCAAAGATTCGAACAAAGCGTTGTTTTTTTCTAAAGTGAGTTTAATGGTGGAGCTTAAAGAACTGCACAATTTAATGCTCTCTTTAAATTCTTCCTTGCCTAAAGTGAAAGAAGAAATGTATTCTTTAGGGAGGATTTTTTGATAATCAGGGTAATTCCCATCAATGAGCTTGGTGAAAAAAGTGTGCGTTTCGTTTTCAACCACCGCTAATATGCCGTCGCTTTTAAAACTGAAATTTTCATAAAAAGTTTAAGGATTTCTAATAAAGCCCTTTTAGGTAAAATACAAGAGATGTCTTCTTCGGTGGAATGGATAGAGACTTTTTCTAACTGCGTATAAGAAAGCCGCTTGGTATCCGTGCCTACCACCGAAAGGGTTTGATGTTTTTGATTGAATTGCATTAAAATACCGGCTAATTCCCTTTTATGGCTGGTTTGCTCAATCACAGGAGCGATCTTTTTAAACGCATCTACTAAAAAGGGGGCATTGATTCCTAAACTCACTTTTGGCTCAATAACAGGGAATTCAGGGAATTCATCAGCGTCAAACATGGGGAGTTTGAAAGAGCTTTTATTTTGTTTGATCACCAAGCTATCATCTTTAGTCTCTAAAACAATATTAGAGTCTTTTAAACATGAGATAATATCCAAAAACTTTTTCCCGTTGATCGTGCCTACGCCCTCTTTATCGGTGGATTGCGTAGAAATATAGCTTTTTAGCCCAATATCGGAATCGCTGGCTTTTAAAAAAAGCTTTTCTTTAATGACTTCCAAATGGATGTGTGAAGCGATAGAAGAAGCGTCCTTTTTATCCAAAAAAGCTTGCAAGTAGCGCAAAGTGTTTTCCAAATCGTTTTTACTAACACTGATTTTCATAATTGAATAATCCCCTTGAATTTTTAGTCTTATTATAGCATAAAAGAGCGTTTTTTTAAGGGTTTAAGCGTATTCCTACCCCTATACGATTGGAAAAAACATCGTATTCATACAAGCCATCGCCATAGCCGTTAAACCATTGCGCATAAATCCCCACAAAAGGGTTAATGCGGTAGGTATAGCCTAAGCGGAAAGCCCCATGCCAGCGATCATAACGCCAGTATTGCGTGAAAATATCATAAAGTTGCAATTCAAAATGATGGCGCCCTCTCCTGTAATCAACTTTAGCGTTACCATACCCCATGTAATCAATCAAATTAGGGTTGGACTGATCATAAGGGACATAGGGCCAATAAGCGACCATGATTTTCAAGCCTCCCTTTTCCCACACCAAACGAAACACAGGGCGTTGCCCCGCGCTCACAGAGCGGAAACCCCCCAGCGCACGTCTTTTTGCCCGTTATAATCTTTAACGATTACAGGCCCTCCTGGAAACTGGTTTTCAGGATTGCCTTCTTTATTAAAAGGCTGATAGCATTGCGCCCCCCCACGCCATTAGAAATGTGTTGCCAACCTATCCAAATCTCAGAAAAATTCCCTATTTTCCCCCCAAAAGGTTTAAAATTAATAGGATAAACATAGATGAGTTCAGGCATGAAATTGATCATTCGCATGGGAGCGGATTGGGGGTCATTATAAATTTGAAACCAATTAGTTTGGGTATAAGCCAAATAAAGCGTGCCTTTAGTCCAAAGAATATGCCTAAATACAGGCACTCTAAAACTGATTTGGAACTTAAACTCATTGCGTTGATACGGGTTGATATTGGGGTGGTACCATTGAAAAATGGGGGTGAAACTATGATAAAAAGGCAAAAAATAAGTGCCTAGATAATCCATCATGTTTAAATATTTTTTAGCAAAATCCACCCAAGAATGTTCTTTAGGGGCTTTTTGTGGAGCGAGATACCAAGCATTGGACAAATCGTTTTGCGTTTTAATGATATGCAAATCCTGTTTGCGCAAATAGTAGTTATAATCCACCTTAAAATTATCTTGTGAAAATTTTTTGCTTTCTAACTGACAAACTACAAAAATCATAAAGAGCAAAACGCTTTTCATCAAGCATCCTTATTTCACTTAAATTGCAAGATGAAAATCGCTAAAATCACTACAGGCGCGATAAAACGAACGCTAAAATGCCACGCTTTAAAAGCGTTTATATTAAAGAAATGCTTCGTGGCTAAAAAAGAGCGCTTTTTATTTAAAACCCACCCCACAAACAAGACTGAAAACAAGCCTCCCAAAGGCATTAAAAATGAAGAAGTGATGAAATCCAGCCACCCAAACACGCTCTTATGAGCAAAGCTCAAAAACTTAGCGTATCGTTCATTCATAGAAAGAATGACTAAAACGCCCAAAACATACACAACAATCCCTATCCATAGCGACGCTTGAGTGCGCGAAAAATTAAAACGATTGATAAGATAAAGCGCTAAAGGCTCTACCAAAGAAACCGTGGAAGTGATCCCGGCAAAAACAAGGGCTATAAAGAAAAAGAGCGAAACGATCTGCCCACTCATGCCCATTTTAGCGAAAGTTAAAGGTAAGGAAATAAAAACAAGCCCTGGCCCTTGAGACACATCCGCATGGTATTCAAACACAAAGGTAAAAATCATCACCCCGGCAATGAGAGAGATTAAAATACCCGGTAATACAATAAATAGAGAGCTTTTGAATAGGTTTTCTCTTTTGGGCGTGAAAGCTGAATAAGTAATAATCGTGCCTACCCCCAAACTCAAAGAAAAGAACATCTGCCCTAAAGCGTCCATAACAACCTTAAAATCAATCTTTTGAATCTCAAAATTAAATAAAAAGCGCAAAGCTTTAGGCATGCTTTCTAAAGTCATCGCATAGATTAAAAGCCCTATGAAAATCACAAACAATAACGGCATCAGCACGACATTTAATTTTTCAATCCCCTCTTCAATCCCCCTAGAAACAAACCATATTGTCGGCAATAAGCATGCGCTAAAGCCAATAACAGGCCAGATCAAACTGCCATTTTGGAGCATGCTAAATTGCATTTTGGCTTGCTCTAAATCTTTAGGCAAATCAAAAGTTACTACAAAAAGATAGTAAAGCACCCAGCCTAACACCACCGCATAAAAAGATAAAATGAGAGGACCGCCTAAAATAAAAAAAGAAGTGAAAGGGTAGTATTTTTTCCTTTTAGGATCTAGTATTTGATAATTAGAAACAACATCTTTTTTACCCAAATTCCCAATCAGCATTTCTACTAAAAGCATAGCAATGCCTAAACTCAAGGTTAGCGCTAGATATAAAAGCACAAACGCACTCCCCCCATTATGACCTACCATATAAGGAAAGCGCCAAATATGCCCTAAACCGATAGAGCTACCCAAAGTGGCTAAAATAAAGCCTAATTTAGAAAATTTTCCCATGCTAAATATTTTAATAAATCTTGCTCAACCAAATAGAAAACACAATTAAAGGGGTGATATATTTAAGCAAGAAATACCAAGTTGCAAACAATTTAGGGCCTAAAAAGTGCGTGCTCAAAAGACGCAATTTTTCTTTTTTCAAAACCCAGCCCATAAAAATAAAGGTTGCCATCCCGCCTAAAGGCATGATAATGGTGCTTGAGGCAAAATCCAACCAATCAAAAAGACTTTTTTCAAAGAAAGTGAGATAGTCTTTATAATCCTTGTGGAGCGAAAAAATCAACACCACGCCTACAATAAAAATTAGTGCTACAAGACCCCAAGTAACCTTAAAACGAGAGTATTGATACCTTTCGGTAAGATACATCACGCTTGGCTCTAATAAAGCCACCGTAGAAGTGATGCCAGCAAAAGCGAGCGCGAGCAAGAAAAGAACTGAAACAAGAATACCTATCGCTCCCATTTGGCCAAAAACCACCGGTAAAGAAGTGAAGATTAACCCTGTGCCTTGTGAGACATTCGCCCCATATTCAAACACAAAAGTGAAAATCATAAGCCCTGCCACAAGAGAAATCAAAATCCCTGATAAAACCACCCAAATAGTGCTTTTAAGCAAATTCTGCGTTTTATCCGTAACCGCAGCGTAAGTGATATTGATCCCTAAACCTATGCTTAAAGAAAAGAAAACCTGCCCCAAGGAATAAGTGAACACTTGAGAAGTCAAATCTTTTGGTTTGAAATCAAACATGAAATGAAAAGCTTTAGAAAAAGAATCCATGCTCATCGCATAGAAAAGCAAACCAAAAAAAGTAGCAAAGAGTAAGGGCATTAAAACCAAATTGAGTTTTTCAATGCCTTCTTTAATCCCCCTAGAAACAATCCATCCGGTTATCAATAAAACGCTAAAAAGCCCTATAGATTGTAACCTAATGGATTGTAAGGTATCATTAAAGATTTGTTCAGATTCTTGGATACTATTAGGCAAATTAAAACTAATACTCACTAAATAATAAAGCACCCAACCTAAAATGGTGCCATAAAAAGTCAGTATTAAAGGTCCAGAAATAAGCAAAAGCCCTGCGTATTTCCAGCGTTTTTTAGGGTTAAGGTCAAGCTCTTTAAAAGCTTCTATTACATTTTTTTGCGTGCTTTGTCCTAATAGCATTTCAGCGATAAACATCGCCGCGCCAACGCTTAAAGATAAAAATAAAAACAATAAAACAAAAGCACCCCCACCGCTCACCCCAGTCATATAGGGGAAACGCCAAATATGCCCTAAACCTATCGCACTCCCTAAAGCCGCTAAAACAAATCCTAATTTAGAAAAATGATTACCCATATCCTAACTACCAAACTCCTTGTCAATGATTAAAATTAAGGAGCTATGTCCTTAATCGCCCAACTATTGCTGTATTAGTTTTTTGAAATCTCTAAAGATCTTAAGATTTAAGAAAAAACCCACTTTCAAAAATACCTAAAAATTATAAAGCAACGCCCCTAGATTATACTATAGTTAAGTTACATATTGTATAATTTTGAGAAAGTTTCATTATTTAAGTAAGGGGAATTAATGCGCTGTAGGGTATATTACGAAGATACCGACTCTGAAGGCGTGGTCTATCATGCGAATTATTTGAAATATTGCGAAAGGGCTAGGAGCGAGTTTTTTTTTAAAAAAAATGTTTTGCCAGAAAATGAAGAAGGCGTGTTTGTCATCCGCTCTATCAAAGCGGATTTTTTTACCCCTGCGAGTTTAGGACAAGTCTTAGAGATAAGAACGCAAATTAAAGAATTAAGAAAGGTTTTTGTGGTGCTTTTTCAAGAAATTTATTGCATCCAAAACGCTTCTTTAGAGCCTATGAAGCCCTTTAAAGTCTTTGCTTCAGAAATCAAGTTTGGCTTTGTCAACCGCTCTACATACAGCCCTATTGCCATTCCTAAATTGTTTAAGGAGCTTCTTAGTGCCGTCTGATTTAGAAAAACCCACCATTATTTACCCTTGTCTTTGGGATTATAGAGTGATTATGACCACTAACAATACAAGCATGTTAAAAGAGCTTTTAGAAACCTACCAACGCCCCTTTAAATTGGAATTCAAAAACACTTCTAAAAACGCTAAATTTTATAGCTTTAATGTTTCTATGGAAGTTTCAAGCGAAGTAGAACGGAATGAGATTTTTCAAAAAATTTCACAATTAGAAGTCGTGGTGCATGCACTTTAATCTTTTAAAACAAACGCCTTAAATTTTTCACCCCTTTCTTTATACGAAGAAAATTGATCCAAACTGGCCGCACTGGGTGAAAGCAAAGCGACTTCATTTTGTAATAAAACGCTTTTAATTTCTTGAACCGCTTTTTCTAACTTTAAACAAACTTGACAAGAAACATTAAATTCTAACGCTAAGGCTTGGATGATAGAAGCGCTTGATCCTATGGCATAAAGGCTTATTTTATAGTTTTTAAACTCTTCAAAAAGGGGGGTTAAATTGACCCCTTTAATATCGCCCCCTACAATCAAATGGATTTTTTGGTTTTTAAAGGTTTTTAGGGCTTGTAAGGTGGCATCAATATTCGTGGCCTTGCTGTCATCTACCCACAAACGCCCTTCTTTATCCCTAAATTCCTCCATTTTATGCGAGCCGATTTTAAAAGCGTTCAGTCTTTTAAGGGCGTTTTCTCTATAATCTTGCCATTTTAGATTCTTTATTTTTAAAAATTGCTCATAGACTAAAAGGGCTAAAGCAGCGTCTAATAAAAACGCTCCCTTAAAAAAAAGGGCGTTAGAAGGGATTTCTAAACGCTCTAAAACCTCTTCGCTGTGATCAAAAAAGATTTTTTGCGCTTGCGAGTTTTGAATAATAGGGTGTTCTTTGAATTTTAAAGGGAGGATAGCGAGCGAAGTTTTAGGCATCAACGATAAAACCTTGAGTTTAGCGTTCAAATAATTTTCAAAATTGCAATGCCAAGTCAAGTGATCGGCTTTGACATTGATGAGCAAGTAGATTAAAGGGTAAGCCTTATTGGTGTAATGCAAAGAAAAGGAGCTTGTTTCTAGCACCCACAAGGGCGATTGTTTTTCAAACAATTCAATCAGGGGCGTGCCGATATTCCCCCCACTCACAGCCTTAAAATCTTCTAAAAGCATGGTGAGCATTTCGGTCGTGGTGGTTTTCCCGTTAGTGCCGCTAATACTGATTATAGTAGGCGTGAAAACAGAATTAAACAAGCTATCAATATAATCGTATTCGCTCATTAAATGCTTGGCTTTTATGACTAAAGGGTGCGTGAAACTAATGCCCGGACTGACTATCTCTAGTTGGGAATCATTAGGGTTAAAATCCTTACTGGGATAGCAAAGAAAACCCTCTCTATCTTTAAAAAATGAAGTGAATTGATCATCAAAAAATTTGACTTCGTTATGGTTTTTTTTAAAAAAACGCCCTAGGGCTAGAGTGGTTTTGCCATGCCCCAATAAAGAGATTTTCATTTTAACGCACCTTCAAGCTTAAAAGAGCGACTAAATTACTCAACATTGAAATGATCCAAAAACGCACGATCACCTTGTTTTCTGCCCAGCCCTTTTGCTCAAAATGATGATGGATGGGCGCCATTAAAAAAAGGCGTTTTTTACGGGTTTTATAACTCCCTACTTGCAAGATCACAGACAAAGTTTCTACCACAAAAATAGATCCCATTAAAACGAGTAAGATTTCATTGTGCGAAACAATAGCGTTATAAGCGATAAACCCCCCCAAAGCCAAACTCCCGCTATCGCCCATAAACACGCTTGCCGGGTTGCAGTTATACCACAAAAAGCCAAAGAGCGATCCCACTAACGCCAACGAGACAACAAACAATTCCCCCACATCTATGACTTTAGGATAGAGCAAGTATTTAGAAAATTCCGCATTCCCTGCCACATACACAAAGATAGAAAGGCTTAAGAGGGTGAAAATGCTAGGCACGCTCGCTAAGCCGTCTAAGCCGTCGGTTAAATTCACCGCATTGCTCGTGGATAAAAAAACCAACACCCAAAAACCAACCGCTAACATCGTGGGCATTTCAAACAAGGGGTTTTTCAAAAAAGGCGCGTATAAAAAAGTGTCTAACCCCTTAAGGCTCAATAAAACAGACACTACAAGCGAAAGGACAAAAAGCATGCCAAATTTCATTTTCGCGCTCATTCCGGCATTATTTTGCTGGTTGATTTTAGTGTAATCGTCTCTAAAACCCACAAAACTAAAGCCCACTAACACGATTATCCCTAACAACACATAAAGATTACCCAAAGACGCGCACAACACGCTCGCAACAATGGTTGCAAAAACAAACACAATCCCCCCATCGTAGGGGTATCCTTTTTATTCTGGTGGCTTGGCACGAAGCTAGAAATGGGCTGGTTAGCCTTTTTAGCCTTGGCCCATAGAATGAATTTAGGCATTAAAAAAAGCGTGAGGAAAAAGGCTATGAAAAACCCTAACCCTGCTCTAAAAGTCAAATACTGGAAAAGATTGATATTAAAATAGCCATATAGTAAAGAATAGAGCATAAAATCCCCTAAAATCGCCATGCTTGAAATTTAGAAAAAAGAAAATTGTAGCGCAAATTGATTTACTTAAAAATAGTATAATCATGGTTTCAATTTTTATTTTTAGGAGTCTTTTGTGGAGCGTTCGCTTATTTTTAAAAAAGTTAGAATTTATTCTAAAATGTTAGTGGCTTTAGGGCTTTCAAGCGTGTTGATCGGTTGTGCGATGAATCCAAGCGCTGAAACAAAAACACCAAATGACGCCAAAAATCAAGTTCAAACTCATGAAAGAATACAAACAAGCTCTGAACATGTTACGCCGCTAGATTTTAATTATCCGATACATATTGCTCAAGCCCCACAAAACCATCATGTTGTAGGTATTTTAATGCCACGCATTCAAGTGAGCGATAATCTAAAACCCTATATTGATAAGTTTCAAGACGCTTTAGCCAATCAAATCCAAACTATTTTTGAAAAAAGAGGCTATCAAGTGTTGCGTTTTCAAGATGAAAAAGCTTTGAATGCGCAAGATAAGAGAAAGATTTTTTCCGTTTTGGATTTGAAAGGGTGGGTAGGGATCTTAGAAGATTTGAAAATGAATTTAAAAGATCCCAATAATCCTAATTTAGACACGCTAGTGGATCAAAGCTCAGGCTCTGTGTGGTTTAATTTTTATGAGCCAGAAAGCAATCGTGTCGTCCATGATTTTGCTGTGGAAGTAGGAACTTTTCAGGCAATGACCTATACTTACAAACACAGTAATTCTGGAGGGTTTGATTCTTCAAACAGCATTATCCATGAAGGTTTGGAAAAGAATAAAGAAGATGCGATACACAAGATTTTAAACAGAATGTATGCGGTTGTCATGAGAAAAGCTGTAACAGAACTTACAGAAGAAAATATCGCCAAATACAGAGACGCTATTGATAGAATGAAAGGCTTTAAAAGTTCTATGCCTCAAAAAAAGTAGTTCTTAAACGAACCATTTAAAAATTAGCCTTAAAATCAGTCTTTTTAAAGGCTATTTTAAGTATAATGCAAAGTTTATTTCAATAATTAAGGATACACAATGGCAAGAAGATGCGCTTTAACTTTCAAAGGGCCTATGATAGGCAATCATGTCAGTCATGCGAACAACAAAAACAAACGCCGCTTACTCCCTAACTTGCGATCGATTAAGATCCAATTAGACGATGGCACGACTAAACGCATTAAGGTGGCTGCTTCCACTTTAAGAACCATGCGTAAAGGGGCTTAGTTTTTAGAATTTCTGTCCGTTTTGATTGTAGGGGTGGTTTTGGTGTTTTTGATAACCTTTTTAAAACTCCCCTTAAAACTAAACTTCTTTTTGAGATTAAAACACAGCTTAGGTTTAGCGTTTTGATTAAATTTAGAGGTAAACGCTTTCAAAAGAATTTATTTTGATCTAGGAATTGGTTTTGTTTGAAAAGTTGAAATTTTTTAAAATCAAAAAAGACGATGAAATTCAGCCAGAAGTCAATTTAAATTCTGAAATCTATGAGCAATTTAAGGTCTTTAGACTCCCGCTTATTTTAATCCAATTGCTTGTGCTTTTAGGCACTCTAGGATACTTCACCCTAGAAAATTATAGCCTTATGCAAGCTTTCTTCCAAACGACTTACACCATGACAGCTACAGGGTTTGGCGCTTTAAATGAAAGCCAGTTCGGGCCTATAAGTATTTTTTTAACTTCCATTTTAATGTTTTTTGGGGCAGGAATCATTGCCTTTAGCGTGGCTATTTTAGTTAGCGTGGTCAATAAAGGCACGCTTACCAGATTGATTAAGGAGAAAGGTATGATTTATAAAATCGCGCGCCTTAAGGATCATTATGTGATTTGTTACCACAACGAATACACCATTGAATTGAGCAAGCAGTTCCGCTCCGCTCAAATCCCCTTTGTGGTCGTGGATAATGACCCTAGTTTTGAAGAAGAAGCCATTAAGCACAAATACCCCTACTATATCATAGGCGATCCGCACACCAATTTAGCCATGCTAAAAACCCACTTAAGCAGTGCTAGGGGCGTTGTGGCTTTGTCTAAGATTTTACCGGTGAATGTGGCGTTAATGGTGAGCGTGCGCTTGTTTGAAAAGGAATTAAAGCGCAAACCTTATCACATCATTGCAAGCGCGCATAGCGATGAAGGCTTAGAAAAATTAAAAAAATTAGGGGCTGATATGGTGGTTTCCCCTACAAAACTTATGGCGCAGAGAGTGAGTGCTATGGCGGTGCGTCCGGATATGGAAAATATCTTAGAGCGTTTTATTAATAAAAAAGACACGCTTTTAGACTTAGAGGAAGTGATTGTCCCCAAAACCAGCTGGCTTGTGTTAAGGAAATTAAAAGAAGCCCATTTTAGAGAGATCGCTAAAGCGTTTGTGATTGGTATCACTCAAAAAGATGGCAAATACATCCCCATGCCTGATGGAGAAACGATTATTGCAAGCGAATCCAAACTATTAATGGTTGGCACTTCAGAAGGCGTTGCGACCTGTAAGCAACTCATCGCTAACCATCAAAAACCCAAAGAAGTGGATTACATTTCATTGTGATTGATACAGCCTTTTTATAAAATAAAAAAAGCTTGGCTCTCATCAAATACGGGTAATAAAATCTAAAAAATGCTAAAAACATTTTTTACAATCAATAGTAAAGGGCTTGAATTTAGTCAAAAAGGTTTTAATTATCCATGCTTGATGAGAACAGAGCCAAAATTTGAATGGATTTGACGCTTATTTTTCTCACACCCATACGCTCTCAATGAGAGTTAATTATAACCTTTTTAAAGCCCTCTTTGTTGATATAATCGTTATAATCGCTTCATTGAAATAATTGATATTGCCAAAAAAATACCCATGATACAAGCTTAAAACACCGCTCACATTCTCTATTAAAAGCTTTGTATAGTAAATTTGCGATACATACTTATGTGTGATCTTTTGGATGCTTTCTTTCAAAAAGCCTTCTTGCACTTTCAGTCCAAAAAACATGTTATTTTCTATTGTTCTTTGAGAAGTAACATAATTCAAAAATACTTCTATCTCGTATTTTTTGCTTTTCTCTAGCGTGTAATCGCTCAAATCCTTGACTTTTTGCTCCCATCCGCCTTGAATATAAATCACATTGCGAATATAGTAAGCTCCTATGAATAAGCCGCTAAACTTCGGCTTTAGTGTTTCTAAAAGTTCGTTAAAAGCGGTTTTTTTCGCTTCGGTGATCTCGCTTGTGGCTTGTTGCTTTTGTTGCGTGATGTTGTTTAAAACTTCTTGCTTATTGGTGTTTATTTCATTGTTAGCGTTCGTTTTAGCTTCGTTAATGTTAGTTATCGCTTGCGTTTTGTTGGTATTGATTTCATTGTTAGCGATCGTTTTAGCTTGGTTTATTGCTTCAAGGCTTTCGGTTTTGTTCGTGTTAATTTGATTTGTAGCGCTATCTCTAGCCTGGTTTAAAAAGATTTGATAACTCGTTAAAAGCTTTGTAGTGGTTTCTATGATTTGATTTTCTAGCTTTTTAATCTCGCTTTTGATGTTTTCAGTATTAGCGTTTAAGGTAGCCGTTACTTCTTGCTCGTTGGCTCGCATGCTCGTATTAAACTCGCTAAAAAAGCCCTCGTATTCTTTCATTTTGTTTTTTAAGCTCTCGCCGGCGTTACTCAGCCATTCAATAGAGTTTCTCAAACTGCTATCAATTTCGTTCGTATTCTTGAAAAAATCCAAACTCAAAAGCACCTCTAAAATCCTAACGATCCCTTTAAGGCTTAATTCCACTTGATCAGTAAAAAGACTATTAGAATTTAAAGCGTTTTGTAGTTGCTTTAAAAGCTCGTTAGTGATTTCTTTCACTTCAGGCTGCTCGGTGATTTCTAAAGCGCTATTAGGCAAATTAGGGTAATTGATCATTTTATTCCTTTTTTAATCGTGTTTGTGGTAGGATTAGGTTCTGTGAG